>DATFNV010000069.1:0-33615 GCA_035266225.1 Gemmataceae bacterium | reverse complement strand
CGGCGCGGATCCCCGCCTCCAGGTCGTCCTCCGAGGTGATCTCGTTGTAGCCAACGCCGAAGCCCTTCGCCAGCGCCGCGTAGTCGAGGTGCGCCAGCAGCGTCGCCGTCGTCCGGGCGTAGGCCGACTGCTGCAGCTTCTGCATGTAGTGGTAGGCCTGGTCGTCCAGCACGAAGAACTTGACCGGCAGCCCCTCGCGCGCTGCCGTCGAAATCTCCATCGCCGTCATCAGGAAGCAACCGTCGCCGGTCAGCGTCACCGTCTGCCGGCAGGGGAAGACGCGCTGCGCCCCGATGGCCGCGGGGATCGACCAGCCCATGGCCTGGTTGTTCGTGGGGTTGAAGTAGGTCCGCGCCTGGACCGCGGTGAGCGCCTCGGCCGCGTAATGCTCCGCGAGGGTCACGTCCACGAAGAACAGCGCGTCGGGCTTGGTGCAGTGGCGCAGGGCCAGCACCACCAGCATCGGGTCGATGCCGCACTTGGCGTACGACTCCTGGCACTTCTTGTACTCGTCGCGCCGCAGCCCGGCGATGCGGGCCGGCAGCTTGCAGTCCTTGGGCCGGCGCAGGCAGTCGGCCTGCTCGAGCAGGCGGCTCAGGAAGACGCCGGCGTCGGCGTGGACGCACACCGACGTCTTCATCACCTTGCCGAGGTTCTCGGGGTTGGCGTCCACCTGGATCAGGCAAGGAGTTTGCGGGTCGGAGTAGAAGCCGGTCGAAACTTCGCTGTAGCGGACGCCGACGGCGAGGACGAGATCGACGTCGCCGAAGACCTGCTCGGCCGTCTTGGTCCCCTGCGGGCCGTAGCCCCAGCCGACCGAGAGTGGATGACACTCGGGAAGACTGCCCTTGCCGGAGACGCTGGTGGCGACCGGGGCTTGCAGCAGCTCGGCCACCTCCGCCAGCGGCGCCGAGTAGTCCATGCAGCCGAGGCCGGCGTAAATGCCGACCCGGCGTTTCCTGTCGCACAGCAGGTCCACGGCTCGGGCGAAGGCGTCCTCGGAGAGCGGCACCCCCGTCAGTGCCAGGGGCGGGCAGTGGAACTTGAACGTCTCGATGAACAGCGGATACGGCACCACGACCGCGGTCGGCCCGGGCTCCCCCGACACCGCCAGGGCGAGCGCCTCGCGCACCGCGTTGGGGATGTCGCCGACGCACTTGACGGGGAACACCCCCTTGGTGACCTGCTGCAAGAGGCCGACCTGTGGGAGTTCGTGGACCTGGAACGGCTTGTACTTCTCGCCGCGGGCCACGTCGCAGACGATGGCCACGACCGGCGAACTGTCGAGGAGGGCCTCGCCGAGGCCGCTGAGCGAATTGGTGACGCCGGGGCCGGGGACCACGCAGAGGACGCCGGGCTTGCCGGTGCTGCGGGCGTAGCCGTCGGCCATGCACGCCGCGGAGAATTCGTGCGTGACCAGGAGGTACGGCAGCCCCTTGGTCTTCATCGTGTCCCACAACTCGTTGTCCTGCGCCCCGGGGATGCCGTAGACGCACTCGACGCCCTCCTTGAGGAGGGTTTCGACCAGGGCGGCGGCGCCGGTCATGTGGCCGGAGATGACGCCGTCTTCCTCTTTTTCGTACCTGACGCGGCGGAGAGGGCCTGCGCTGACCGCGGTGGGAATGGCCGAGACGAGCGCGCCGGCCGCGACGGCCTTGAGCAGGTCGCGCCGGGACAGGGAATGGAACATGAATCCTCCTGGTGGGTGCAAGTCCGTGCCGGGGGCGCACCCCCGCAGGAGGAGTATCGGACGTTCGGTGATTGGCAGATTGGGCAACCCGTTTCACCGCGGCCCCGAGGCCAGCGCTGCCGCCTCACGTCGCATATAACCAGCGCCACCGGCCGAGGAAGAGGATGGGCACGAGCAGGAGGAGGATGAGGAGTCCCATCGCGCCGGCGATGGCGGTGGCCAGAACGGCGTCGAGGACGACGAGGCCCATGAGGGCGCGCTTGACGGCAGACTGCACGTGCCGCGGCGTCGGCCCGGCGACGGCCTTGCCCACGGGGATGCCAACGAGGAAGCCCAGCACGACCAGAAGGTAGGGGAAGAGCGGCGACGAGGAGTCGGGCTCGAAGAGCGCCGGCAGCGGCAGGGCCAGGAGCAGCGCGGCCAGCATGACCCCGGCGGCGCCGGCCAGGGCCGTCTGGCTGCTGAGGCGAGCCTCGGTGCGCGCGAACCAGGTCACGCCGACGATGTAGAGGCCGACGACCAGGGCCAGCAGCCAGCCCCATCGTTCGATGGGATGTCCGGTGACGGTCAGGCCGAGCATCACATTGAGGAAGCGGCACGCGCCCATGCCGATCGGCCCCAGCCAGGTGCGCTTGAACCAACCGTTGTAGCCGAAGATCGCGGCCACCAGGAGGACGGCGATCACAATCGGCGCCGGGCGCAAGCCTCCCTCGGGACGGATCGCCGAGAGGATGGCGAAAGCGACGCCGGCCGCAAGGAGCAGCCCGCCGAAGAGGGCCGCGGTGCGGCTCGAGATGCGCCCCGACGGGATGGGACGAAACGGCCGCTCGCGCTCATCCTGAGCCACGTCGAAGAAATCGTTCCAGACCATGCCGGAGCAGTAGAGGCACGCCGAGGCGAGGCAAAGCAGCAGGAAGGTCAGCGGATGATCGCCCAGCGCGTGGGTCGCCAAGGCGGCAAGGGTGATGTCGGCCAGCGCCGTGAAGACGTTGGGCAGGCGGACGAGCTGGGCATAAGGACGGAGACGATCCATGCGATGGACTCGGTGCATCAGGGTTTCGGAGCCGGCCACGACACGAAACAAGCCGAGCGCCCCTCCAGCCGGCACAGCACCTCCAGCGTAACGCCGAAGCCCCTCTGACGCCCCAGCTCGAAGTGCTGCCGAGCCGAAGTGGTGTTCGCCTCGGGCACGGGGACGCGGACCCAGTACCGACGTCGGCAGTTCGTCACGTCCTCTCGGAAGACCCACATCAATTCGGTGCTGAACCCTTGCTCCCCCACGAAGCGGAGGAAGGCATTGAGAGCATCATCATACGGCGGCGTCTCCGACATCGCGCCCTCACTTCGGCGAACTACCGCATCCTCAGCCGCCGGGAGTATCAATGAGCGATTGCAGCCGGGCCGCCAGCTCAGGGGGAAAGCGCTGTCGCCACCCCGCGTCGATCAGACCCACGTCGAGCAAGTCGCGCAGGTGCGTGCGATCCTTATCGCGGAAGGCCGTCAGCTTGATACGAACCAGCGCCTGGAGGGTGAGGACGCGAAACTGGTCGGCCTGCTCCGATTCCGTTACGTCGGGGTTGGGCAACAATTCCTCCGCTCGCACCTTTTCACCCGCGAATACGACGTGGACCGCGTCTCGCGCCTTCGCATCGACCCCGTCGAGGAACAGATCGACACCGGCGGCATGTCGGTACACGAACCCTGCGCGCTCCAGGGCCACCTTGACGGCATCGAGGTCGCCGCGGCGGATGAGGATGTCCACGTCGCGGGTGTTGCGCACCGCCGATTCATCGACGCGGGTTACCCAGACGGCAACCGCATTCCCTCCAGCAACGGCGTAAGCCAAGCTGGCCTTATCCAGGGCCGCCGTGGCGCGCAGCAGTCGCTCCCTGACTTTTTCCACGGCTCGCACCATCCTGTCCAGGGAAAACGGGCCGTACAGCGCCGACATCGCCGACTCACTGTGCCAGGATTGCCTTTACCCGCTCAAGGGCGGTCCGCGCCGCCGCATCCGGGTCGTCCACGTAGGGATACAGTTCGATCGTCACCCACCCATCATAGCCGATCTGCCGGATGGCACGGAAGGTCGCCCCGAAATCGATCGCTCCCTCCCCCGGCACCAGATGATGATGCACCCGCGTGGCCGCGATGTCCTCCAGGTGGAAGTGGCGAATGTACTTCGCCAGGCGCGGGATCGTGGTGGCGGGATCGTCGCCGACACAATACGCATGGCCCACGTCGAAATTCAGCCCCACCGCGGGCGAGTCGAGGTGCCGCATCAATTCCAGGAACTGGTCCGCCGTCTCGACGAGCAATCCCGGCTCCGGCTCGATGAGCAGCAGGACGCCCTCCTTCTCGGCGTGCTCGATGACCGGCTTGAGCATCTCGACGAACAGCTTCAGTCCGGCCGCCCACGACTGTCCCGGCTCCAGCGGGCCGCCCGGCTCGGTGGTGATGCACTTCGCCCCCAATTCGCGGGCCAGGGTGAGGGCGCGCGTCGTGTGGTCGATGCGGACGGCGCGGTAGTTCGGGTCCGGCTCGATCCACGACGGGTGCCAGTAGCGCTGGCGGCGATCATTGACCGCGTGCATCATGAACGAATTGATGTTCGAGATGGCGAGGCGGTTTTTCGCCAGGGCGTCGCGGATGGCCTGCTTCTGCTCGTCGAGCAGGAAGGCGGGCCAGGCGTGCGGCACGTCGGCCATGATCTCCACCCCGGCGTAGCCGATCGCCGCCAGGCGGCGCACCGCCTCGGCGAAGGGGTATTTCAGGTAGGCGTTCGTCGAGAAGGCGAGTCGGTGCTCAACGCCTTGCGGCGTCATTGCTTTCGCCACCGCGGACTCCTTCGCCAAGGGGTATGCCTTTCTTTGATCTATGCCGTCTACCCTTGCCGGTCCAGTTCCGCAAATAGGTCGCGGAGCGGCAGCGCGAAGCCGGGAAGGACGGTGCCGCCATCGACGGAGTCGGCTTCGGTCAGGACGGTCGGCCCTTCGGGGGCGGTGTAGACGCTGACGGTTCGGGCGTCCGGGTCCACTTCCCAGACCAGGAGAACCCCGGCGGTGAAGTAGTCCTGCCGCTTGAGGAGCATCTCGGCAGGCGTGTTGCTGCGGCTGAGGACTTCGATCGCCAGATCCGGGGCCAACGTCGGGATCGGCTCTACCGGCACGCGACGACCGGGGACACGGTCCCAGCTGAAGAAGGCGACATCGGGAATGCGAACACGTCCGGCCCAGAGGCGAATTGTGCCATCCGGGGCCGTCACGAGGCCGAGGTTGCGCGGGCGAACGAAGCCGTCCAGCAGGACAATCAGGTGAGCCGCCAGGACGGATTCGCTGTAGCCCATCGCTTTCTCCACCAGAACGCCGTCGATGAGTTCGCAGAGACGCTTGCGCGGCGCTTCGAGGGCGGCGAGGACGTCGGCCTCGGTGGCGGTCCCGATGGGTGGGCGGACGCGGATGCGCTCCAGCGGGATGTCGCCGAGTTGTTCGACCAATTCGGCGAGGTTGTCGATGGCGTCGGCGGCAGTCGTCGCAGTAGTCATCTCAAATAACTCCCGAATCCCTGTTTCGTTGCGCATCTACGCCCGACCATTGCTGCCGCGTGCTTGTTCCATGACCCAGCGCCGCGTCTCGTCATCGAGCACGACGAGGGGCGGCGAGGTGTAGTCAAGAGAGCGAGCGTAGCGGCCGCGCTCGTAGGTGGTGGCGAAGACGGCGGCGAGGTCGAGCCACACGTCGGGGTCCGGCGACAGCAAGGGGATGGGGATGCTGGGCAGGCGCTGTCGCAGCGTCCAGGCATACACGTCGCAGTCAGGCCGGCGGTCCCCGCGCGAGACCAGCGCGTAGTAATCGCCGGGCGGCAACGGGTTCTCTAGCGGCAGCCGTCGTCCAGCGATCAGGAAATCCACCTCGACCAGATGGATCGGGTGGCGCACCAGCGCGTTGCGCTTGGCGAGGTAATCGCTGCGGCCGGGCTCTTCCTTGTTCGCCGGCGACAACAGTTCCAGGACGGCAACGAGCGACCGCTCGGGGCGGTGCAGGATCTCGATGTAGCGCTCGTGCGTCTCTTCTTCGATGACCAGGGGTATGGTGACGGGTTCGAGCGTCGCGGCCCCAGCCGGTGCCGGCGACGGAGTGCGGGACGGGCGGCGCTGTGTGACGGCCACATCGGGCTCGATCAATTTCCGCCTCGATGGGGCCACTTCGATGAGGCGGACCTTCTCATCGATGCGGGCCTCGTAATGTGCGGGCAAGAGGTCGGCGAGGGCTTCGCGCCAATAGTTGATAAAGGTCGCGTGGAAGTCGGACCAGAAGGCGGGGTCTTCGAGATACGGGTCCATGCCGGGGAACGGGCTTGGCATGAGAGAGCCTCCCGAAAAGGTTCATCTTGACCCGTTCAGCGTACCGAGAGCCAGGCGGGAAAGCCAGGGGTGCAGGGGCTGTGCCCTCGCCACCGCTGCAATGACCCTGGAGAAAAGGCGTGCCGACGAATGCCGCTCACCGTGGCCGGGGAAAGGATTGGTCTTAACTTTGCGAGCCTTATGAAAGTTCGGTGCTACCTGACTCCTCTACCAACTCTCCCGCAACCGACCGGAAAACGGCTTCCCCCATCGGGCCGCGCCCCACCTTGCCGTCGTTGAAGCAACTGATCACCCCGCAGCCGCCACACTGGATGCCGACGAAGAACCACAGCACGGCATCCAGTTCCGGGTTGTGAGGGTAACCGGCGAACCCCAAACAGACTTTGGCCCCCTTCGACCCGTCACACTCGTAGCCGCAGGTGAATGGCTCCGCCCCGCGGTCCTCAAGCGCCTCCTCCCAATCGCAGCCATCTCCGAAGCGGGAGATGTCTCGGACTTGGCCGCACTTCGTGCAAGTGCGCTGGGTGGTTGTTCCCGCACGGACCAGTCGAAAGCAGTTGCCGCCGCACGAACAGACAACCGGCCAAAATGCGGTGGCCCGATACCCGCCGCCCCGCTTGCTCGGGTCGGTGAACCGGGCCAAGAACTCCGGGACATCCCGCGGCTCCACGATTCCTCCGCTTCCTTCGCCGTGTCACAAGGGACAGTCCTCGCACCTGCTTGTTCTGCTCAGCGCCTACGGCGACATTGACCTCGCGATCGGTTCTCCTCGGGCGTTTGCTTCCCCCGCAGCACTGTGGAGCCCCCCTCGGCGAGGTTGTCGATGGCGTCGGCTACAGGCGTAGCGGTGGTCATTTCAACATGCTCCTGGCCCGTTTCGCATCGCCTCGGGCTCGGTCGCGGACTCGGGCGACGAGCGGCACGGGGTAACAGTCAGTATAGCGAGGCAGGGGGATGATGATCCAAAGGCGGTCGCCCGGAGCCGATTCGTTGCAAAGCCGCCGCCCCCCGTCGTGACGCAACGAATCCCGCGGCGTGCAATGAATGCAACGAATCTCATCCGAGCCTGCCGGATTGTGTTAGCCTTCACTCGCTTCCGTCGAGTAAAATGCCGCGGGACCACCGGATCGCCCCTCGACGGCCTGGCCTTTTTCTGACAGGATTGCCTCGTTCGCGCACTTCCTTACCCGTGCGGTCGGACGGCAGAAGCGCCCAAGGGACTATCCCCGCCCGGCCCCTCGTCCCCTGGACAGGAGTTCGTCATGCTCGATATCAGCACCCATCCGACGGCGCAGGCGCTGGCGCTGTTCGGCCATGGCAAGCTGCCCGAGGCCCAGGCGGCGACCGTCGCCGTCCACCTGGAGAGTTGCGCCGACTGCCGCCGCGCCGTCGCGAGCCTGCCCCCCGACTCCTTCCTCGGCAAAGTCAAGGCCGCCAAGCCTGGCGCCCCCTCCGTCCCGCCAGGGCCGCCCCCGAGACGGGCCGGTGCCGCCACGCCCGCCAACGTGCCTCCGGAGCTGGCCAATCATCCGAAGTTCCGCATCGTGCGCGAGCTGGGGCGCGGCGGCATGGGCGTCATCTACCTGGCCGAGCACCGCGTTCTGGACAAGCCGGTCGCCCTCAAGGTCATCAACCCCGCCGTCCTCGACAACGCCACGGCGCTGGCCCGCTTCCACGCCGAGGCCCGGGCCGCTGCCAAGCTCGACCACCCGAACATCGCCCGCGCCCACGACGCCGACCAGGCCGGCAACCTGCACTTCCTCGTCCTGGAGTACGTCGAGGGCCTCAGCCTGGCCGAGGTGCTGGAAAAGAAGGGGGCGCTGCCGGTGGCGAACGCCTGTCACTACGTTCGCCAGGCGGCGCTGGGGCTGCAGCACGCTTTCGAGCAGGGCATGGTGCATCGGGACATCAAACCGCAGAACCTCATGCTGACGCCGAAGGGGCTGGTCAAGGTCCTCGACTTCGGCCTGGCGCGGCTGCGCGATGAGGGCAGCCGCGGCCCCCGGCTAACGCAGCTGGACGCGTTCATGGGGACGCCGGAGTACGTGGCCCCCGAGCAGGCGACCGACGCCCGCCAGGCGGACACCCGTGCCGACGTCTACAGCCTGGGGTGTACGCTGTACGCGCTGCTGACGGGGCGGCCGCCATTCCAGGAGGACACCGTCGTCAAGGCGGTGCTGGCGCACATCGAGAAGGAGGCGAGGCCACTGCACGAGGTGAGGCCGGACGTGCCGCCGGAGTTGTCGGCGGTGGTGGCGAAGATGCTGGCCAAGGACCCGGCCCAGCGCTACCAGCGCCCCATCGACGTGGCGCAGGCGCTGGTCCCCTTTATCAAGGCGGGAGGCAAGCCGGGAGTGCCGGCCGCGGCGGAGAAGGGAGCGCCGTTCGCCGATTTGGAGCGTGCGCCGGTCCCTACCCGCGCCTCGAGGAAGGCAACGAAGGGGCGCGAGGCGGCGAAGCCTGCGCCGGCGGCGTGGTGGAAGCGCCTGCCGGTGCTCGCCGGCGCCGCCGCCGCTGTGCTGGCGCTGGCTGTGGGAGCGTTCTTCCTGGGAGGGATGTTTTCCAAACCCGGGGTGCCGGCGCCCGAACCTTCTTCCGGCACGGGTGGGCCCGTCGTGCCCCCACTGCTCCCGGGATCGATCCTGGAGAACTCCTCCATCAGGATGAAGTTCGCCTGGATACCGCCGGGCAGTTTCCGCATGGGCGGTGACAAGTTCGACGACGAGAAGCCCGTCCACCGCGTGACGATTACCAAGGGGTTCTACATGGGTGTATCCCCCGTCACGCAACAGCAGTGGCAGGAGGTAATGGGCAACAACCCCAGCAACTTCAAGGGAGACGATTCCTGTCCCGTGGAACAGGTCTCCTGGGAGGACTGCCGGAAGTTCTGTGACGCACTGAAGAAGCGGGACGGGCGGCCCTACCGCCTGCCGACGGAGGCGGAGTGGGAGTACGCCTGCCGCGCGGGGACCACTATGGAGTATTACACCGGCGACGGCGAGGACGCCCTGAAGAAGGCGGGCTGGTATTTGGGTAACAGCGGTGATAAAACTCATCCGGTAGGACAACTCGCCAAAAACGACTGGGGGCTGTACGACATGCATGGCAACGTCTGGCAGTGGTGTGCCGACTATTACGGACCGTATAAAGATTTGAAAGATACAGACCCATTTAGGTTAGAAAAAGGCGCTGAAGATGCCCGTGTGTTGCGTGGTGGGTCGTGGAACTACGGCCCGTTGCGCTGCCGCGCCGCCTACCGCCTCGGGGTCGCGCCGTCGCGCCGCAGCTTCGACTACGGGTTCCGCGTCGCCTTCCGCCTGGACTGATTTACACTATGCCCTCTTGCCCTGTTACCCTTTGCTCTCTGAGCCGCGGGAAATTTAATATACTAATTATGTAGTTAATATAATTATATCATCAATGAGGGTGTCGAGCTGCGTTGGGGGGGCTCGGTTGCTTCGGGGAGGTTTCGTCTGTGTCGATGCCTTTCGACGCCACGCTGAAGGACCTCGCCCGCGACTACCCCGCCGACCACCTCACGGCGTTTGACCAGCCGCCGGCCGGCGTGGTCGTGCTGCTCAACGTTGATCTGTCCACCGTCACCACGGCCGCCGACCTTGCCATCGGCATCGGCGCACCGCTGGACGAAGTCGTGCATATCGATTTCCAGTCCAGCGCCGCGGCGTGGAAGCACGCCGACGTGCTGGTGTACAACGCCCTGCTGCACGCCGAGTATCACGTCCCGGTGCAGAGCGTCGTGATCCTGCTGCGGCCGCAGGCGGCGCACTCGAACCTCGACGGCGTGGTGAACTATGCCACGCGGTCGGGGCGCGGTAGCATGAACTTCACCTACGAGGTCGTGCGCCTGTGGGAGCGGCCGGCGGAGATGTTCCTGACCGGGGCGCTGGGCACGACGCCGTGGGCCGTGCTGGGCGCCCTGCCCGAAGGGGTGCCGACGGAGGACGCGCTCGCCGCGGTGGCGCAACGGCTGATCGAGCGGATCGAGCGGGAGGCGCCGCCCGACCAGGGGCGCAAGCTTCTGACGGCGGCGTTCGTGTTGACCGGGCTGCGCGTGCCCCGCACCGTGGCCCGGCAGGTCTTTCGAGGAGTGCGCAAGATGAGAGATTCCGATACCTACATGGCAATCATCGACGAAGGGAAGGAGGAGGAGGCGAAGGATGTGATCCTCAGCCAGGGGAAGAAGCGATTCGGCCCTCCGGACGAGGCTGCGACGGCAAGGCTGAGTGGCATCTCGGACCTAGATCGCTTGCATCGGTTCATCGACCGGCTCTTTGACGCGAGCGCGGCGGGCTGGCAAGACCTCCTCGACACTCCGTAACGGCAGCACGAGTAGGGGCGCAAGCTGTTGACGTTGGCGCTCGTGTTGACCGGGCTGGGCGTCCCCCACGCCGTGGCCCGGCAGGTCTTTAGGGCATGGCTCTCCCAAGGGGGACGTGAGAACCGGGGCCGCTTGCGGCTCAGCGTTCGCCCAACCCCGCTGCGGCGGACGCTAAGCCGCAAGCGGCGCCTCCGACGTACTCTCCCAGCATCGCAAACTGCTTGAAGAAGTCGTGTTCCTCGACGCCCATCGGGCTCTTGAAGAAGCACGCCAGGTGCCGCAGGCAGCCGACCTCGCCGCGCCGCTGCGCCAGCAGCGCCAGCCGGGCCAGGTCGAGCACCAGCGGCGCCGCCAGCAGCGAGTCGCATCCCTGCCAGGTGAACTGCATCATCATCTTCGTGGCCAGGAAGCCGCGGAAGTGGATGTGGTCCCACGCCGTCTTCCAATCGTCCAGCGACTCGATGTACTCGATCGACACGTGCGTCTGCGGCTTGTAGCCGACTATCGAGGAGATCACCTGGTCCTTGGTGCGGATCTTCGACGCCTTGTTGGCGGGGTCATCCAGCACCTGGCCGTCGCGGTTGCCGAAGATGTTGTGCCCGACCCAGCTGAGGATACGCCAGTTGCGCAGGGCGAACATCGGGGCCAGCACCGTCTTGAGCAGTGTCTCGCCGGTCTTGCCGTCCTTGCCGCCGTAGACCGCGCCGCGCTGCTGGGCCAACTCCTGGATGGCCGGGAACGACGCCCCCAGCGACGGCGTGAAGTTGATGTACGGGTAGCCGAGGTCGAGGGCTGCCCAGGCGTACAGCGACGACGCCGGCAGGACGGGATGGCCGCCACACTCCTGCGGTTTCATCAGCCGTTCCAGCGACTGGTGGAACTCTCGCAGCTCGAAGGGCGGCTCTGTCGAGGCGACGTTGAGCACCACGACCTGGTCGAGCCGGTGCTTCTCGCGGAACTCCTGCAGATCGGCCTGGACGCGCTCGACGGCGGACCGCAGGTCGTTGACCTGGTGGGCCTCGGGCAGGTCGGCGAGCTTGCGGATGGTGTCGCCGGCGTTGAGGACGGTGCCGGGCCGGACGTTGGCCGCCCACTCGTCGAGCTGCGGTAGGCAGGGCTCGGCCAGGGCCGGCTCGAAGACGTTCGAGCGCGCCTGCATCTCGCGGACCGTCTGGCGGAAGTTGCTGCGGCGCACGTCGTGGCCGCCGACGACGAACTGCGCCGGCTCGTCCAGGTCGAGGCCGTCAAAGAGGGGCAGGGCGGTGACGAGGCCGGTGCGGTCGGTCAGGCCGCGGGTGAGCGCGGCCAAGCCGAGGGCCGCCGTCGTGCCGACGCCGCCGAAGGCGCCGATCAGCCACAAACCTACGCGACGCTGACTCATGGTGCTATTGCCTTTTGCGAGGAAAACTGGGTCTTTCGGGGGCACAGTCAAGCAAAGTCCGTGCCCGGCGGCGGGCCGACGTTCCATTTCCGCGGAAGGACAAGCCGGGCAAGGGGTTCGGGCGGGGGGCGCGTCTCGCGGCGGGGGGCGTCGGCTGCGGACCGTCTGGACAGCCGGTTGCCAGTGCTGGGGATCGTCTAGTCGATTGTCGCAGGTCCGACGGCGGGGGTCAAGAAGCCTACAATGGGAGAGAGAAGTTTTTGTGAACGGAGCCATTCATGCCCGAGACCACCGAAGGTTTTCAGCCCATCGACGAGTGCCTCGCGGAGCTGTGCGCCGGACGCATGATCGTCCTGGTCGATGACGAGCACCGCGAGAACGAGGGCGACCTGGTCGTCGCCGCGGAGAAGGTCACCCCCGAGGCCATCAACTTCATGGTGCGCAACGGCTGCGGCATCCTCGGCCTGGCCATGTCCTCGGCCCTGTGCGAGCGCCTGGGGCTCGAGCCGCTTACCGGCCGCAACGTCGATCCGCAGGCCACGCCGTGGACCCCGCACATCGACGCTCGCCACGGCATCACGACCGGTACCTCGGCGTTTGACCGGGCGCGGACCATTCAAGTCGCCATCGACGACGGGACGACGCCCGACGACCTGGTGATCGGCAAGGGTCACGTCCCTGGCCTGCGGGCCCGCGAAGGAGGCGTGCTGGTGCGGGCCGGCCACACCGAGGGCAGCACCGACCTGGCCCGGCTGGCCGGCTTCAAGGAGGCCGCCGCCATCTGCGAGATCATGACGGCCGACGGCCGCATGGCGCGCCTGCCCGACCTCCGCGCGTTCTGCGGGCAGCATGGCCTGAAGATGTGTACGATCGAGGACCTCATCAAGTACCGCCGCCGCCGTGAGCGCCTCATTCACCGCGAGTTGGCCATCAAGCTGCCGACGAAGTTCGGCGAGTTCGACCTGATCTCGTACACGTCCCTGGTCGATCCCGAGCCGCACCTGGCGCTGTGCCTGGGCGGCGTCGGCCTGGAGGTGAACGGCGTCATCCCCGAGCAGCCCGACCCGCTGCTGGTGCGCGTCCACAGCCAGTGCCTGACCGGCGACATCTTCGGCAGCATGCTGTGCGACTGCGGCTCGCAGCTGCACCGGGCGATGGCCAAGATCGCCGAAGTCGGCAAGGGGGTCATCCTGTACATGCGTCAGGAGGGGCGCGGCATCGGCCTGCTGGCCAAGCTGAAGGCCTACCAGCTGCAGCAGGTCGAGAAGCTGGACACGGTCGAGGCCAACCAGCGCCTCGGCTATCCCGCCGACCTGCGCGAGTACGGCATCGGCGCGCAGATCCTCTTCGACCTGGGCGTGCGGCAGATCCGCCTGCTGACGAACAACCCGAAGAAGGTGGTGGGGCTGGAGGGGTACGGCTTGAGGATCGTCGAGCGCTTGGAGATTCCGGTGCCGCCCAACGAGAAGAACCTGCGCTACCTGCGCACCAAGAAGGACAAGCTCGGGCACCTGCTGGACATGGAGTAGCCGCTTGCGGCTTCGCAGCGGCGAAGCCGCAAACGGCTTGTTCGCTAGTAGCGCCGGCCGCCGCCGCCGCCGTAACCGCCGCCGCCGCCGCCGCCACGGCCGCCGCGGCCACCGCCGCCGCCGCCGTAACCGCCGCCGCCGCCACGGCCACCGCCGCCCTCAGGCTTCGGGCGGGCTTCGTTGACGGTCAGGGTCCGGCCGCCGAACTCGGCGCCGTGCAGTGCAGCGATGGCCGCCTGCGCTTCCGCGTCGGTGCCCATCTCCACGAAGCCAAACCCCTTCGAGCGCCCGGTGTCCCGGTCCATGACGACCTGGGCCGACGTCACGCTGCCATGCTGCTCGAAGAGCTGCTGCAGCTCGGCGTCACTGATGGTGTAGGGCAAGTTCCCCACGTACAACCGCTTGCCCATAGATGGGCCTCCGCGAAACAGGTCGCGGGCCAGGGCACTCCTCACGACGGAGCGCCCCCGCTCCGCTCTGACGAATCCTAACACATGTTACGAGGGACTTGGGGAACGGCGCTTGGAAGGATGAGGTGACGCATCACGGCCAACGGCCTGGTCCACGAGGCCCTAGTGAGAAAATTGTACCTGTCTTTATCGGCGTGAATAGGCCAAACGGCGCTTTTCTTGCCGAAGAGGTGGCGCTGGCGCCGCCCGACGGGGGCCAGCGGCCCCCGTCCCGGTCGTCTGCGCGGAGTTTAACTGCTGGGGGTGCCGCCCGCCTGCCCTTCGCCCTGGCGCTGCCGCAGCGGCCCGCGGAAGGTGATGCGGCCCTTCGAGAGGTCATACGCGGAGATCTCGACGGTCACGGTGTCGCCGGGCAGGATGCGGATAAAGTTCTTGCGCATCTTCCCCGAAATGTGTGCAATGACCTCGTGCCCGCTCTCCAGCCGCACCCGGAACTGGGTGTTGGCCAGCGCCGCGACTACCTTGCCCTGAACTTCGATACTCGTTTCTTCTTTCGCCATGCAATCTCCTCTGTCGGGATGGTTCCAGTCCCCCGCGGGCCCCGCCCGCGGGCCGGAGAATGGTTGCTCCGGTCTTGTCAACTTACAGCAAAGACGCGGTTCTGGCGAGGCCGGTTCGCGACGGAAGCTCCCGCGCGGACATCTGGGCGGCCAATTGCTATGTTTAGGAACGGTTTCAAGAAGGTGGGGCAGGCCGCCGGCCTGCCTGGAACCGACGGCAGGCCGGCGGCCTGCCCCACCTTGGTCCCGGTTGTGAGGAGCGACCCATGAGTGTCTTCGTTCCGCGCGCCCGTGCCGTCACGCGCATCGCTGGCCTGGCCCTCGTCGTCGCCGCGCTTGTCGCGCCCTTGGGCTTCGGCCGGGCCGTGCCTGCCGACAAGCCCGACGAGAAGGCGCAGGAGGAGGTCCGCAAGCTGATCGCCCAGCTGGACGACGACTCGGTGGACAAGCGCGACGCGGCCACAAAACGCCTCGAAGAAATCGGCGAAGCGGCCCTCCCACTGCTGCGCGAGGCCGCCGAGAACGGCAGCGGCGTCGAGACGCGCGTCCGCGCCCGTTCGCTGCTCAAGACCATCGAGAAAAGCATCTTCGGCGAGGTGGCGCGCTGGCAGGGCCACAAGACCGACGTGGGGCTGCCCTGGGTGACGCGGGTGGCGGCGACGCCGGACGGCAAGCAGGTCCTTTCGGCCGGCGCCGACGGCGTGCGCGTCTGGGACGTGAAGACCGGCAAGTCGGTGCAGACGCTGGGCACGCCGCAGGAGGCCGCCTACTGGTCGCTGGCCGTTTCCGCCGACGGCAAGCGCGTCATCTTCGGCGGCAACGACCAGACCGCCCACGTCTGGGACCTCAAGGCAGGCAAGGAGCTGAAACTGCTGGCCGGACACACTGCCCCCGTTTGGGGTGCCGTGCTGTCGGCCGACGGCAAGCGGGCGGTGACGGGCGGTTGGGACAAGTCACTGCGCCTCTGGGACGTGGAGGCCGGCAAGGAGCTAAAGACGTTCGAGGGGGTCAAGGAGAACGTCCGCTGCCTGGCGATCAGCCCGGACGGCAAGCAGGTCGCCGCCGGCCACTTCGACGACCAGGGGCGCGGCCTGATCCGCCTCTGGAACGTCGAGGACGGCAAGGAGGCGCGGGCGTTGACGGGTCACGAAAAGGAGGTGACGGCCGTCGCCTTTTCGGCGGACGGCAAGAAGCTGGTGTCGTCCAGCTTCGACAAGACGGTGCGCGTCTGGGAGGTGGCGACGGGGAAGGCATTGAAGGTGCTGGAGGGGCACACGTCGAACGTCGAGACGGCGACTTTCACCCCGGATGGCAAGCGGGTGATTTCGGCCGGGCACGAGCAGGACTCCACCGTCCGCGTCTGGGACGTGGAGACGGGCAAACAACTCTTCTCTTCCGACAGCGCCGGCGGCGGTTTCCTCGGCGTCGTCGCGCTGCCCGGCGGCAAGCAGTTCGTCACGACCGGCAAGGACGGCTCGGTCCGCCTATGGCAGATGACGAAGTGAACTGGGGGAGGCGATCGGAGGGGAGAATTCACGCCTCGGGATCGATCCCCAGGGCGCGCAGCTGCGCCGCGAGCCGGTCGGCTCGCTGCTCGGCCTGCTCCCCCCGCTTGGCAACCTCAAGGTAGGTGGCGAAGCGCCGTCCGTCCGGGTGGTACAATTCCAGGTCGCCGGCCTTCATCTCGAAGCGGACCTTCAGACGAGGGCTGATCCACCCGGCCATGTGAGGGACCTGGCGCAAGCGGCCGCCCTTGCCGCGCAGCCAACCGGTCCATTCGTTCTTGTACGGGTTGTAGAGGTAATACTCCTCCACGCCGTAGCTGTCATAGAATTTGAATTTCCGCTTCATCTCACCGGCGCGGTTGCCTGGCGACAGGACCTCAAAGACTGTACTGGTTCAGCGTGAACTGGAATTTGCTTTCGTGGAAGATGGGTGGTGCGCATGGGCATATCGACTGTAACGGGCATTTCTTATGCGGCAACTTTGTCGCAAATGACGATATTACAGGAGATGCCCTGGGAGCAAAGGGAGACCCTGACCTCCCAGCGACAAGGCAAGCGCCGGGGCAAGCAAGTCAAGGGGCGCCCGGTGAGAGAACCGGGGTAGTGTGGGGGGCCGTGAAATGGGCGACAGTACAGCAACTCGGCTGCGGCCTGGCTGCCTCAAACTGATGACAGGGGTGGCTGCGCGAGCGGCCGGCCTTCTCCGGCCCTTGCTGAAAGTCCGGCCGTCCCGGTGGGTCCTCGGGGGAACCCTGGCCCTGTCGCTGTGCGGCTGCACCACGCTGGACGATTACGTCCACAACGGCTTCAAGGTCGGCCCGAACTACAAGCGCCCGCCCGCCCCGGTCGCGGAGCACTGGATCGACGCCGCCGACGTACGGGTTCGCAGCGAAGAGGCCGACGACAGTCACTGGTGGACCGTCTTCAACGACCCCGCGCTCAACGACCTGGTGCAGACGGCCTATCGCCAGAACCTGACCTTGCGCGAGGCCGGCTTCCGCGTGCTGGAGGCCCGCACCCAGGTGGGGATCGCCGTCGGCGAATTCTTCCCGCAGACGCAGAACATGACCGGCGACGTCCAGAGCCACGGGGTCAGCACCAACGTGGCCAACCGCGTCGCCACGCCTCAGCGCTGGTACGGTCAATGGGATTACGGCTTTGCCCTCAGCTGGGAACTGGATTTCTGGGGACGGTTCCGGCGGGCGATCGAAGCGGCCGACGACACCCTGGACGCCTCCGTCGAAAACTACGACGACGTGCTCGTGACTCTCGTGGGCGACGTGGCCGCCACCTACGTCCAGGTCCGCACGCTCCAGCAGCAGATTGCCTACGCGCGGCAAACCCTCGAACTGCAGCGCCAGTCGCTGGAGATCGCCACGGCCAAGTTCAAGGGCGGGCAGACCAGTAACGTGGACGTCAACCAGGGCCAGAGCGACGTCTCGACGACCGAGGCCCTCATCGAGCAACTTCAAATTCCCCTCCGTCAAGCGACGAACCGGCTGTGCGTCCTGCTGGGTCTGCCGCCGGAAGACATCCTCCGCAAGTTGGGCGAGGTGCCCATCCCGACGGCGCCGCCGGAGGTGATCGTGGGCGTCCCCGCCGACCTGCTCCGCCGCCGGCCCGACGTCCGCCGCGCCGAGCGCCTGGCCGCCGCCCAGTGCGCCGAGATCGGCGTCGCCGACGCCGACTTCTATCCACAGATCAGCATCGATGCCACGTTCGGCTGGTCGGCCCAGGAACTCAAGGACCTGTTCGCCCACGGCTCGTTCCGGGAAATTGTTGGCCCCTCGTTTCGGTGGCCGATCCTGAACTACGGCCGGATCTTGAACAACGTGCGCCTGCAGGACGCCCGCTTCCAGGCCCTGGTGGTCAGCTACCAGAACACCGTCCTCAAGGCGGGCGAGGAAGTCGAGGACGGCCTGGTCACCTTCCTGCGCGCCCAGAAGCGGACGCGCGACGCGAACGAGGCCGTCAACGCCGAGATGGCGGCCCTCAAGGAAGCCATCGCCCAGTACAAGGGCGGTCTCGTGGACTTCAACCGAGTGGTGCTCATCCAGGAACGACTGGTGGAGCGACAGCAAACCCTGGCGGAGGCGCAGGGGCAGATCGCGCTGGGTCTGATCCAGGTGTACAAGGCCCTTGGCGGTGGTTGGCAGATTCGCTGCGGCGAAGGCACGGCGGACGCTCCGGTGGTCGTCGCTGTACCGGGTCCGGCGCCGATTCCCGTGAAGAGCGCCCCTCAGTCCGGGGCCGCGACTGGCAAGCCGACGCACGGCTCGTCGGAAGCCGCGGAGAAAGCGTACCTGAGTTCGGGCGAGTGACCGACAAGCCGCGTTCTCTCAGGAGGCCGCTTATGAGGCCGTCTACCTGCCTGGCCATCCTGCTCGTGACCTGCGCCGCGGGCGCACACGCCGACGAGCCCCGCCTGATGTTCGATGGCCATTCCTGGGCCTTCCCCCAGCTGCACGCCGAATGGCGATGGCGCAGCTGCTGGTGCCCGGACGACTACTGCCGCAAGGCCCTGCCCTCTGTGCCGTGCAACCCCCGCGGCTGCGTGGACGACTACTGTCGGAAGCCGCCGCCCGTCGTTGCGCCCAACGCCAGGGGCTGCGTGGACGACTACTGTCCGAAGACCTGTCCACTCTTCCTCGGGAGCCTGTGCGAGCCCTGGTACAGCTGCGGCCCGCCGCCGGAGTGTGGGGCGGGGCCGTGCCGCAACGGTTCGCCGAAGCCGTGAGGGGACCACCGGCTCACGGCATCGCCGCACCCGGCTTCGCCTGGACGGCCGCCTCCGGCGCTGGCGGGGCCTTCTGTTCTCCGTCGGGGGAGGGGCCGGCCGCCGGCAGGGCCGCGGACTTTTTCCCGTCCCCGAACCAGGTGATGAGGTAGTAGAAGACCGGCGTCAGGAAGATGCCGAAAAACGTCACACCGATCATGCCGCTGAACACCGCCGTCCCCAGCGACCGCCGCATCTCCCAGCCGGCGCCCGTGGCGATGACCAGCGGGAAGACGCCGAAAATAAAGGCGAACGAGGTCATCAGGATCGGACGCAGTCGCAGCCGGCAGGCCTCCAGGGCCGCCTCACGGCGGGGCATCCCTTCCTTGCGCTTGTCCTGGGCATATTCCACAATCAAGATGGCATTCTTGGCCGCAAGGGCGATCAGCACCACGAAGCCGATCTGACTGAAAATGTCGATGGGCTTGTGGGCGATCCACACCAGCCCGGCGATCGAGCAGAGCAAGCACATCGGCACGACCAGGATGATCGCCAGGGGAAGTTTCCAGCTCTCATACAGCGCCGCCAGGACCAGGAAGACCAAGAGCACGGAGAAGGCGAAGATGAAAATGCCGGTGTTGCCGGCGGTCACTTCCTGGTAGCTGATGGTGGTCCACTCGTAGCCCATGCCCGACGGCAGGTTCTGGTCGCACAACTGCTCCATCACCGAGATGGCCTGGCCCGAGCTGAAGCCCGGGCGGGTGCCGCCGTTGACGGCTGCCGCGTTGAGGTCGTTGTAGCGCATGACGAAGACCGGACCGCTGTCATAGCGCACCCGGAGCAGCGCGGCCAGCGGCACCGGCTGCCCCTCACGGTTCTTCACCTGGAGGAGCTTCAAGCCATCCACGTCCTTGCGGAAGTCCCCCTCGGCCTGGATGTTGACCTGCCAGATTCGGCCGAACTCGTTGAACTGGTTGACGTAGACCGAGCCCATGTTGGCGTTGAGGGTGCTGTTCACGTCAGCGAGCGTCACGCCCATCTCCTTGGCGGCCTCTCGATCGACGTCCAGGTACAGCTGCGGCGTGTTGGCGCTGAACGTGGTGAAGACGCGGGCCAGGCCGGGCTGGGCGTTGGCCTTCTGGACGATCGTCTCGGTCGCTTCCTGGAGGGCCTGCAGTCCCAGGCCGGTGCGGTCCTCGATCTGCAGCTGGAAGCCGCCGCTCTGGCCCAGGCCAGGCACCGGCGGCGCGCCGAAGACGGGCGCCTGACAGCTCAACACCTCCTCGTGGTACTGCCGGTTGAGCTTCTCGATGATGGCCGCGGCCTGCGTTTGGGGCGTCTTGCGATTCTCGAACTCGTCGAGGATGATGAAGATCGTGCCCCAGTTGGAGGCGTCGCACGTGAAGACGGCGGAGTAGCCGGCGACGGACATGGCCGATTTGACTCCCTCCGTCTTCAGGGCAATCTCCTCCAGCCGGTCCATTGCTTGCCGCGTCCGCTGCACCGAGGCGGCGTTCGGAAGCATCACGTTGACCAACAGGTATCCCTGGTCCTGCTCGGGGATGAAGCCGGTCGGCGAAGTCGCGAAACCGAAGCCAGTCAGGCCGAGCAGGCCGACGTAAAGGACCAGGACGATGAGGCCGAACCGCAGCGCCAGGCCCACCACCCGGGCGTAGCCGTTGGTGAACACGTCGAAGGCCCTGTTGAAGAGGCCGAACAACCAGCCGAGGAGCCGGTTGACCGGCCGGCCGAGGAACCAGCCCGCGACGGCGCCCGGCACGAAGACCGCGACCCGCGCGGCCCAGCGGGCGATTTCATGGCCGGTCGTTCCTGCCGCCTGGGGGATCAGGCGAGCCAGCAAGTAGTAACTCAGGAGACCGAACAGGGCGGCGACGGCCACGCGCGGGAGGACCTCCTTCGCCTCGGCGTGCGCTCCGCCGTGGGGCTTGATCCAGGCCACCGCCCGGGCCGGAGCCATCGTCAAGGCGTTGGTGGCGGAGAAGAGGGCCGCGGTGGCGATCGTCAGGGCGAACTGGCGGAAGAACTGGCCGGTCAGGCCGGGAATGAAAGCCGTCGGAATGAAGACGGCGGCAAGGACCAGGCTGATGCCGACCACCGGCCCGGTGATTTCGTCCATCGCCTTGATGGTCGCTTCCCGCGCCGGCAGGCCCGTCCCCATCCAGCGCTCGATGTTCTCGACCACGACGATCGAGTCGTCCACGACGATGCCGACGGCGAGCACCAGGCCGAACAGCGACAGGTTGTTCAGGGAGAACCCCAGCGCCTTCATGACCACGAAGGTGCCGATCAGGGCGACCACGATGTCAATGATCGGCAGCAGCATGGCCCGCCAATCCTGGAGGAAGACCAGCACGACGACGATCACCAGGCCGGCGGCGATGTAGATGGTGTGGATGACGTCGTCCACCGAGTGGCGGATGAACGGCGTGGTGTCGTAAGCGATCTGGTAGTCGAGCCCCTGGGGAAACCTCTTCTTGAGATCCTCCATTTTCTTCTTCACGCCGTCACCGGTGGCGAGGGCGTTGGCCGTCGGCAGTGCGAAAACGGCCAGGGCCACGGACGGATAGCGCACCAGCTCCTTGTCGTCCTTGGCGTCCTTCATCATGCTCAGCGTGCAGATGAGGTCGGAGTTCTGGGCGCCCAGCTCGAGGCGGGCCACGTCCTTGAGGCGGACGTAGCGGCCGCCGCTGCCCACCTTGACGATGATGTCGCCGAACTGTTCCCGGGTGGTGAGCCGGCCCAGGGTGTTCAGGACGAGCTGGTAGTCTTGTCCCTTGGGCACCGGCTGCTGGCCGATATTGCCGGCGGCCACATCGACGTTCTGTTCGCGGATGGCGTCGATGACCGCGCCGGCCGTCAGGTCCAGCGACGCCAGCTTCTGAGGATCGAGCCAGGCGCGCATGCTGTACTGCCGCTGGCCGAGGAAGCTCACCAGGCCAACCCCCGGCAGTCGCGAGAGCGGGTCGAAAAGATTGATCTGGGCGTAATTACTCAGGTAAAGCGCGTCGTAACGACCGTCGGGCGAGATGAGGTTGACCGCCAGGAGGATGTTGGGCGACTGCATCTTGACGTTGACGCCCTGCTTCGCAACGCTTTCGGGGAGCTGCGCCTGGGCCAGCTGCACTCGAGTCTGAACCAGCATCAGGGCGGTGGTGACGTCGGTGCCCACCTCGAAGCTGACCGTCAGCGTGTAATTGCCGTTGTTGGTGCAGGTGGAGGACATGTAGATCATGCCCTCGACGCCGTTGACTTGCTCCTCGATCGGCTGAGCGACCGTGCCGGCCACGGTCTGGGCACTGGCGCCCGGGTAGGTTGCGGTCACCTGGATCGTGGGGGGAACGATCGGCGGGTACTGGGCGGTCGGCAGCGTCTTGTAGCAAACGGCCCCGCACAGCACGATGACGACGGACAGGACCCAGGCGAAGACAGGCCGGTCAATAAAGAAGCGAGACATGGTGATCCTCGCGCCCTAGCCGCTTGCGGCTTAGCGTTCGCGCGATTCATCGTTTCGCGAAACGATGAATCGCGCGAACGCGAAACGATGAATCGCGCGAACGCTAATTTGCCTTACTCGACTTGCTGAGCAGGGTCTGCATGTTTACGGGCCTGGGATCCACCTTGTCGCCCGGCCGGACGCGCTGCAGCCCGTTGACGATCAGCCGGTCGGTCGCCTCGAGGATCTCGACCTGCTTGGTGACGTCCTTGCCGTCGGCGCCGGCTTCCGTAATCGTCCGGAACCGCAGGACTTCGCGCAGGCCGTCGTGAAGCTGCCCGACCTCGACGGGGCGGTACTCGACCTCGTCCTTGTCGTTGACGACGAGGACGAACTTCTGCCCCTGGTCGGTACCGATGGCCCGGTCGTTGACGAGTAGCGCCGGGTGGGGGGCGGTCAGCGGCACGCGGATTCGTGCAAACGCCCCGGCAATTAGGGCTTCGTTCTCGTTCGGAAAGACCGAGCGGACCTGGATGGTGCCGGTGTTGGGATCGAGCTGATTGCTGACGTAATCAATGGCGCCGGCGATCGGAAAACTCTGCTCGCTGCCGACGCTCACGCCCATGTCCACCGGGACCTCTCCCTCGCGGAACGACTTGATCTTGCCCTCCCTGACCAGCGCCTGGACGCGCCGCGCGGTGTTCTGGTCCACGTTGATGTACGCCCACATCGGCTTCAGGGAGACGACGTTGACAAGGGTCGTGGCGTTCTGGTTGACCATGTTGCCGACATCGACCAGGTGTCGGGTGGCCCGGCCGCCGACGGGGGCGGTGACCTTGCACCAGTCGTAGTTCAGCTGGGCGTTCTCCAGGGCGCCCGTCGCCTGAGCGATGCTGCCATTGGCCTGGGCAACGCTGGCCTTGGCCTCGTCGCGGGCGCCGAGGCGCCTGGTGATTTCCTGTTCGCTGATGGCCCCCTTGTCCTGCTTCTGGACATTCAGGCCGATGTCGTAATCCGCCTGGTTCTTGACGAGGGCGGCCTTGGCCACGTCCAGGCTCGCCTTGGCCGCCTCCAGGGTTCCCTTGGCCTGGTCGAGGGCCGCCTTGTAGGGGCGATCGTCGATCTGGAAGAGGACGTCCCCTTCCTTGACCAGGTCGCCGTCCTTGAAGTTGATCCTGGTCAGGTAGCCCGTGACGCGAGCCTTGACGTCCACCGACTGCACGGCTTGCGTCCGGGCCGTGAACACCTGGTAGTCGCTAACGGTGCGCTCGACAGGCTGGGCAACCTCGACCACGGGCGGGGGCGTCTCCACCGCGTGCGGATGCTTTTCGTCGCATCCAGCCGCCACCAGAGCCAGGATCGTGAGCAAGAGAACCGTTGGTTTGCCGTGGGTCAGCGTTACGCTCATGACCGCTCCCATTCTGGATGACGTGGATCCGCCGGTGCTCATCTTATACACGCACCCGATGAGGTTGTCCGTTTGGCCGCGGTCCGCAGTGGGACGATTCCGCTGCGCTCCCCTGCGGGCCGCGGCTACACGAGGAGGCGAGCAAGTGGCCACTGAGTAAATCGGCGACCTCGTCGGCGGACGCGAACCGATTGCACGCTTCCTTGGCGTGCAGCTTGCTGATGAGGTCGCAGAGCCAGTCGGGGACGTCGGGGCGGCTGTCGCGGATGGGCCGTGGGGTGTGCTCACAGACGGACTTCAGCACGGCCAGCGTGCTGTCGCCCCGGAACGGCGGGCGGCCCGTGCAGAGGGTATACAGCACGCTGCCGAGGCTGAACAGGTCCGTGCGGTGGTCGGTAGGCTCGGCGCGCGCCTGCTCCGGCGACATGAACAGGGGGGTACCGGCGATGACATCGCGCTCGGCCAGGCCGGCGGCGGCCGCCCGTGCCAGGCCGAAGTCGGTGATCTTGACGCGCCCGACGCCGTCCTCCAGCAGGATGTTGCCCGGCTTGATATCGCGGTGGATCAGTCCCTGGGCGTGCGCCGCCGCCAGACCCCGCGCCACCTGCAAGCCGATGCGCAGCACCTCCCCGAGGTCCAGCGCTCCCCCTTGCTTGATCCGGTCTTCCAGCGTGGTGCCGGCGACATGCTCCATCACCAGGTACGGCAGCGGCCCGTCGTCAGTGACTCCATGCGTGCCGACGACGTGGTCGTCGCGCACGGCAGCCGCCGCCTGGGCCTGGCGCACGAACCGCTGCCGGGCCGTCGCGCTGGCCGCCAAGCGGGGGGCGAGCACCTTGATGGCGACGACGCGCTGCAGCACCGTGTCCCGCGCCTTGAACACCATCCCCGTGCCACCCCGGCCAAGGACTTCCAGCACCTCGAAATGATCCAGCCGGCCCAGTGTACCCGGTTCGCGGGGAGGTCCCAGAAAGGTGAGTACCTGGTCGTCACCGGCCAACTGCTGCATGGCGGGCACGTCGAGGAACGCGCCGGCCTCGCGGTAGGTCTGCAGCAACTGCTCGATCCGCTGCCGCAGCGCCGGGTTGCCGGCGCAGACCGCGCCGAGGTAGGCGGCGCGCGCGGCGCGATCCTCCAGGTCCAGGGCGCTCAGGAAGATAGCCCGCTCGGTCATGGCGCATCGTCCCGACAGAGTAATGCGAAATCCCAGCCGCAATCACGCCACCGATTTCACGACGGGTCTTGGGGCCCGTCGCGTTTGATCCTGTCGAGGAGCCAGGTCCGGGCGTAGGCCCACAGCCGATCCGCCGTGCGTGGAGAGATGCCGAGTACCTGCGCCGCCTCGGGGATCGACAGCCCGCCGAAGTAGCGCAGCTGGACGAGTTCGGCCGCGGCGGGGTCGGTGGTGGCAAGTGCCGTCAGCGCCTCGTCGAGCGCCAGCAGATTTTCGCGCGGCTCGGGGGCCAGGAGTTCCGCCTCTTCCAGGGAGCGGCGCGGCCGTTGGCCCCCGTGTTTGAGGCTGCGCTTGCGGCGGGCGTTCTCGACCAGGATGCGGCGCATGGCCTCGGCTGCGGCGGCGAAGAAGTGGGGAAGGCCGTCCCAGTGAGCAGCCGCCTCGTCCCGGAGCAGGCGCAGGTACGCCTCGTGGACGAGGGCCGTGGGCTGGAGAGTCTGGCCCGGTGCCTCGTGGGCCAACCGATGCGCCGCCAGGCGGCGCAGGTCGTCGTAGACCAGCGTCAGGAGTTCCGCCGCCTCGCAGGGGTCGTCGTGCTGAACGGCGTCGAGAAGAAGACTAACGTCGCTCATGGGGGCCTCATCCCTTTCATGCCCAGACGGACTCTGCTCCACCACCCCAGGTGAAAGCGGCCATCTGAAAGGGAGGTGTTGTCCGACCCCTGCCGGCTTGCCCGGCAGGTGAAGCAGGTCGCTGGCTAGAGGGGCGAGCGCGGACGGTAGCCCCCTTCCCCTCCTAGCCGCCGACCTGCTTCACCTGCCGGGCAAGCCGGCAGGGGTCGGGGTGGGGGCGCGGTCCCAGCCCTAGCCGCTGACCTCCTTCACCTGCCGGGCAAGCCGGCAGGGGTCGAACAACACCTCCCTTGATCCGCCGCTTGTGACATGCTCGGGGCTACGTTTAGTCGGCCCAGAGGGGAAGTCAAGGCGCCGGTTTCAGACGCCTCCTGGAATCCGTGGCGTGATTGCGGGCGGGATTTCGCATTACTCTTCGGCATTTCTTCACCGTTGGACTGGGGTGGAGCCTGAAGCCATGAAGATCGAAGTCCTTGCCGATGCCGAGGCGGTGGCCCGTGCCGGCGCCGCCCTTGTGGCCGCCGAGGCCCGCACGGCAGTGGCCGCGCGCGGCCGATTCGTCGTTGCCGTCAGCGGCGGTCACACCCCCTGGGCGATGCTGCGTACACTGGCGAGCGAACCTCTGCCGTGGGCGGGTGTCCACGTCGTGCAGGTCGATGAGCGCGTGGCCCCGCCGGGCGACCCGGACCGCAACCTGACCCACCTGCGCGACACCTTGCTGGCGCACGCTCCGCTGCCCCCCGACCAACTCCACGCCATGCCGGTGGAAGACGCGGACTTGGCGGCCGCGGCCCAGCGCTATGCCCAAACCCTCCGGGAGGTCGCCGGCACGCCGCCGGTGCTCGACCTGGTCCACCTCGGCCTCGGCCCCGACGGGCACACGGCCTCGCTGGTGCCCGGCGACCCGGTCCTCGACGTCGCCGACGCGGACGTGACGCTGTCGGGCCCCTACCAGGGGCGGCGGCGCATGACGTTGACCTACCCGATCCTGAACCGGTCCCGCCACATCCTGTGGCTGGTGACCGGGGGCGACAAGGCGGTGATGTTGTCGCGGTTGCGTGACGGCGATCCGACCATCCCGGCCGGCCGGGTGTGCGCTGGCCGGGCGACGGTGCTCGCCGACCGGGCGGCCGCCGCCCGGCTTACCAACGGAGGAACCAGCTAAATCGGTGGCGTGATTCGGGCCGGGTTTTCGCATTACGTTGCGGGGACAGTCCGTCCGCAGGTCCGTTTAGCGGCCGCCCTCGGGGCGGCGCGTTGCCCAACGCGCCGCCCCGAGGGCGGCCGCTAAACGAGGAAGGAGGGCCAGGTGACTGAATCGACCTACGACGTCATCATCATCGGGACCGGCGCCGGCGGGGGCACGCTCGCACACCGCCTGGCTCCCTCCGGAAAGCGCATCCTCCTGCTGGAACGCGGCGATTTCCTGCCGCGCGAGAAACAGAACTGGGACGCGGAAGAGGTGTTCGTCAAGAACCGCTACGTCTCCTCCGATACGTGGTACGACGACAAGGGAGCATCCTTCCAGCCGGGGGTCCACTACTTCGTCGGCGGGGCGACGAAGATGTACGGGGCCGCCCTCTTTCGCCTGCGAAAGGAAGACTTCAAGGAAATACGACACCACGACGGGATTTCCCCCGGCTGGCCCATTTCCTACGAAGACCTGGAGCCTTACTACACCGCGGCGGAGAAGCTCTATTGCGTCCACGGCCTGCGCGGCGAGGATCCGACCGACCCGCCGGCCAGCGAACCGTACCCCTTCCCGCCGGTGGCGCACGAACCCCGCATCCAGGAGATTGTCGATGGCCTGACGAAGGCGGGTTACCACCCCGCCCACGCCCCCTGCGGGATCCTGCTCGACGAAAAGCATCGTGCCATCAGCACCTGCCTCAAGTGCGACACCTGCGACGGGTTTCCCTGCCTCGTCCACGCCAAGGCCGACGCCGAGGTGATGTGCGTGCGCCCGGCCTTGCGGCACAAGAACATCACGCTGGTGCTCAACGCCAAGGTGGTCCGGCTAAACACGAGCCCTTCGGGCCGGGAAGTCACCGAAGTGATCGTGGACCGTCAGGGTGTAGACGAGACGTTTCGCGGCTCCGTCGTCGTGATCTCCGCCGGCGCCTCCAACACCGCGAAGATTTTACTGCAATCGACATCCGACAAGCATCCCAACGGCCTTGCCAACGGGTCGGACCAGGTGGGCCGCAACTACATGTTCCATAACAGCTCGGCCATGGTGGCCCTGTCGCGACGAGAAAACACGACCCAGTTCCAGAAAACGCTCAGTATCAACGACTTCTACTTCAAGTCGGACGACTTCGCGTACCCCCTGGGCAACATCCAGATGATCGGCAAATCGAAGGGGCCGATGTTCCAGGACGACGCCCCGCGGTTCGCCCCCGGCTGGACGCTCGACATGATGGCCCGGCACGCCGTCGATTTCTGGCTGACCACCGAGGACCTGCCCGACCCGAACAATCGCGTCACCGTGACTGCCGAGGGCAACATCCAGCTTCACTACAAGTTCAACAACCAGGAGCCGACCCGGCGCCTGCTGGAAAAGTTGAAAGGCCTGCTGGGGCACATCGACTGCCACCCGCACCTGATCCCCAACACCTTGTACCTGGGCAAGAGTATTCCGATCGCCGGCGTCGGGCACCAGGCCGGCACCTGCCGCTTCGGGACCGACCCCGGGACCTCCGTTCTCGACGTCAACTGTAAGGCCCACGAGCTGGACAACCTGTACGTCGTGGACACCAGCTTCTTCCCCAGCATCGGGGCCGTCAACCCCTCGCTGACCGCCATCGCCAACGCCCTGCGCGTCGGCGATCACCTGCTCGAGCGCTTGCGTTAATGGGACTGCCACACCGGGGGATCGGACGACTCATGTGGCTCGCCTTGAGGAGTCACTGGCCGGAGTACCTGATGGAGGCTGCCGAGCTGGGCGCCTTCATGCTCGCGGCCTGCGCGGCCGCCGTCGTGCTCTTCGACGCGGAGTCCCCCGTGGCCCGGGCCTTACCGATCCCCGTGCTGCAAAGGCTTCTCATGGGCTTCGCCATGGGGGGCACGGCCGTCGCCATCATTTACTCGCCGTGGGGCAAACGGTCGGGCGCTCACTTCAACCCGGCGGTTACCTTGACGTTCCTCCGGCTGGGTAAAATCCACCCGTGGGACGCCGCCTTTTATGTCGTCTTTCAGTTCGCGGGCGGCCTGGCCGGCGTCCTGCTGGCTGCCGCGGTGCTGGGCAAGGCGCTGGCTTCCCCGGGCGTCGATTACATCGTCACAGTTCCAGGGCTGGAAGGGGCAGTCGTCGCGTTTTTGGGGGAATTTGCGATCTCGTTCCTGCTGATGAATGCGGTGCTCTACAGCTCGAACAATCCACCACTGGCCCCCTACACTGGGTGGATGGTCGGCGTGCTGCTCGTGATCTTCGTCACGGTGGAAGCACCGCTCTCTGGGATGAGCATGAACCCGGCCCGCACGTTCGGCTCCGCCGTCCCCGCCGGCGTCTGGACGACGTGGTGGGTCTACTTCACCGCCCCCCCGCTGGCCATGCTCGCCGCGGCGGAGTGTTACGCGTGGGTTCGCGGGCGCCACCGTGTCCTGTGCGCCAAGCTGAACCATCAGACGACGCAGCGATGTATCTTTCTCAACTGCGCCCACCGGCAGTTTAGCGGCCGCCACGAGGGCGGCCGCCAAACGGACCGTGTCACCTCGAGCCACGAGGCCAACTTAGCCGATGAACGTCGAGAAGCAACGCCTTGAGGACGACCGCCTTGGGAAGGCGCTGTGGCGCAAATGGGGGCCGTACGTCAGCGATCGTCAGTGGGGCACCGTGCGCGAGGACTACAGCGCGGCCGGCGACGCCTGGGACTATCTCCCCCACGACCACGCCCGCAGCCGGGCCTATCGATGGGGCGAGGACGGGATCGCGGGCTTTTGCGATGACCGGCAGAACCTCTGCCTGGCCCTCGCCCTGTGGAACGGCCGCGACCCCATCCTCAAGGAGCGCCTGTTCGGACTTTCCAACGGCCAGGGGAACCACGGCGAAGACGTCAAGGAACTCTATTACTACCTCGACGCCACGCCGACTCATTCCTATTTGAAGATGCTCTACAAGTATCCGCAGGGGGAATATCCCTACGCCCGGCTGATCGAGGAGAACGCCCTCCGCGGCAAGCTCGAACCGGAATTTGAACTGATCGACACAGGACTCTTCGACCACGACCGCTACTTCGACGTCTTCGTGGAGTATGCGAAGGCGACCCCGGAGGACGTCCTGGCGAAGATCACCGTCTACAACCGCGGCCCGGAGGCGGCCCCCCTTCATCTCCTGCCGCAAGCCTGGTTTCGCAACACCTGGTCATGGACTGCCAACGCGCCACGGCCGGCCCTGTCCGCCGCCGGAGACGGTGCCATCCGCGCCCGGCATGAGGTGCTCGGGGACTACTGGCTGTATGTGGAAGGCAAACCCGCGCTGCTCTTCTGCGACAACGAGACGAACGCCCGACGACTGTACGGAATGACTGACGCCAGCGGGTACTTCAAGGACGCCTTTCACGAGTATGTCGTCAAGGGCGACCGTGCGGCCGTGTGCCCACACCAGAACGGCACCAAGGCCGCGGCCCATTACGAACTGACCGTGGGGGGGGGCGGTTGCGTCAGCGTCCGCCTGCGCTTGAGCAACGCCGCCCAATCCGACCCCTTCGGGCAGGCCGATGATCTGCTGGAGCGGCGCCGCGGCGAGGCCGATGACTTCTTTGCCGAGTTACAGGAGGGGCTGACGGACCCCGACGCGCGGAACGTGCAGCGCCAGGCCCTGGCCGGCATGATCTGGAGCAAGCAGTTCTATTATTATGACGTCCGACAGTGGCTGAAGGGAGACCCGGCGGAGCCGCCGCCTCCTCCCCAGCGGATCGAGGGCCGCAACCACGACTGGCTCCACCTCAACAACTGCGACATTATCTCCATGCCGGACAAGTGGGAATACCCCTGGTACGCGGCCTGGGACCTGGCCTTCCATTGCGTCGTGCTGGCACTGATCGACGCGTCCTTCGCCAAGGACCAACTGGTCCGTCTGACGCGCACCTGGTACATGCATCCCACCGGGCAACTGCCGGCTTACGAGTGGAACTTTAGCGACGCGAATCCCCCGGTCCATGCCTGGGCGGCGTGGAGAGTATTTGAGATCGATCGCAAGCAAAACGGACACGCGGGTGACTTCGCCTTCCTGGAAGGCGTGTACCACAAGCTCTTGCTCAACTTTACCTGGTGGGTCAACCGCAAGGACGCTCACGATCGCAACATCTTCCAGGGCGGTTTTCTCGGCCTGGACAACATCGGCGTGATTGACCGCGATGAACCGTTGCCCGGAGGCGGGTACCTCGATCAGGCGGACGGCACCAGCTGGATGGCCATGTACTGCCTCAACCTGATGCGGATCGCACTCGAACTGGCCGTGAACGATCCGGTCTATCAAGACATCGCCACCAAGTTCTTTGAACATTTCTTGCAGATCGCTGAAACCATGAGCGGCCGGGAGACGTTCGGCGGCAAGTCGCTGGGATTGTGGGACTCCGAAGACGAGTTCTATTACGACGCGGTAAACTGCCCCGGCGAGCGGAGAATCTTTCTGAAGGTGCGTTCCCTGGTCGGACTGCTTCCGCTCCTGGCCGTGGAGACAATGGACGCAGAGTCGCTGCGACACGTGCCGGATTTCCGGCGACGCTTGCTGTGGTATCTGCAACACCGGCGCGACCTGTACCAGCTGGTTTCACACTGGGACGTGCCGGGAGTGGGCAAGCGCGGTCTGCTGTCGTTGCTGCGCGGCCACCGCATGAAATGCTTGTTACGGCGCATGCTGGACGAGACGGAATTCCTGTCCGACTACGGGGTGCGCTCCGTATCGCGCTACCACCAGGACCACCCTTACACTTTTGCCGTGGACGGCCAGCACTCCACGATCGACTACGCGCCCGCGGAATCGACCTCGGGCATGTTCGGCGGCAATTCCAACTGGCGCGGGCCGGTCTGGTTCCCGGCGAATTTCCTGATCATCGAATCGCTCCAGAAGTTCCACCACTACTACGGCGACGACTTCAAGATCGAGTGCCCGACCAGATCGGGCCGGCTGGTCACCATTCTCGAGGTCGCCGAGGAGCTGACGCGCCGGCTCTCCCGGATCTTCCTGCGGGACGCCAAGGGCCGCCGGGCCGTCTTCGGCCAGTACGAGAAATTCCAGACCGACCCGCATTTCCGCGATTACGTCCCGTTCCATGAATACTTCCACGGCGACACGGGGCGCGGCCTCGGCGCCTCGCACCAAACCGGCTGGACCGGGCTGATCGCCAAGTTGCTTCAGCCAAGAAAAGAAGCCCATTGAAACCGTCCTCTCATTTCCAAGGAGCACCAGGGATGAGCAAGCCTCTGCTGAAGATGCTTCAGGGTCAAAAGGCCCTCGTAACCGGCGCCAACTCCGGCATCGGTAAGGCCGTGGCGATCGGCCTGGGGAACGCCGGGGCCGACGTCGTGGTCAACTACGTCAGCCATCCGGAAGCCGCGCAGGAAGTGGTGCAGGAGATCCAGCGCGGCGGCGTGCGGTCCTACGCCCACCAGGCCGACGTGTCGAAGGAAGACCAGGTCATCGGCATGTACCAGAAGATGATCCAGGAGTTCGGCACCATCGACATCCTGGTGAGCAACGCCGGACTCCAGCGGGACGCGCCTCTCGTCGAAATGACCCTGGAGATGTGGAACACGGTCATCGGCGTGAACCTGACCGGGCAGTTCCTCTGCTGCCGGGAAGCCGTCAAGGAGTTCATCCGGCGCGGCGTGCGGCAGGAGGTTTCCTGCGCGGCCGGGAAGATCATCTGCATGAGTTCGGTGCATCAGGAGATCCCCTGGGCGGGCCACGTCGATTACGCCGCCTCCAAGGGCGGGATCATGATGATGATGAAGAGCATCGCCCAGGAAGTGGCCTCACACCGGATCCGCGTCAACAGCATCGCCCCGGGCGCGATCCGCACGCCGATCAACCGCTCGGCGTGGGATACGCCGGAGGCGCTGAACAAACTGCTGGAACTCGTGCCCTACAAGCGGATCGGCGAGCCCGAGGACATTGCCTGGGCGGCCGTCTGGCTGGCGTCCGACTATGCCGACTACGTCAGCGGGACGACCCTCTTCGTGGACGGCGGGATGACTCTCTACCCGGGCTTCACGGAGAACGGCTGACGATACCGTCGCGCGGCGGCACGGCTTCCCAACGGGTACACCATGAGCAAAACCATCGTAATTGTCGGCGGCGGCTTTGCCGGGGCTTACCTGGCCCGCGGCCTGGAGCGAAGCCTGCCCGCGGAGTGGGAACTGGTCCTGTTCAGCGAGGAGAACTTCCTGACGTTTACCCCGCTGCTGGCGGAGGTGGTCGGCTCCTCGATCAGCCCCCAGCACGTCGTCTGGCCGGTCCGACAGTTCCTGCGGCGCACCCTGTGCCGCACCGCCGAGGTGACCGGGCTCCGCCTGGAGGCCCGCGAGGTGGAGTACCGCCTTCCCGACGGGCGCACCGCGAGGCAGCCCTACGAGCACCTGGTGTTAGCCTGCGGCATGGTGGTGAATACGAACATCATGCCGGGGGTGGCGGCGCACGCCTTGCCGCTCAAGACTATGGGCGACGCGTTGGCCCTGCGCAACCACGTGCTAACGCAACTGGAGCGCGCGGAGGTCGAGACCGACCCGGAGCGTCGTCGCCACATCCTGGGCTTCGCGGTGATCGGCGGCGGCTTCAGCGGGGTCGAAGTGGCCGGCGAGATCTACGACCTGCTGATCGCCAGTCGCCGCTTCTACCCCTCGCTCCGAAACGAGCCGCCGCGCGTCGTGATCCTGCACGGCCCAAAGCGACTCCTGACCGAGTTGCCGGAATCCCTCGGCGACTACGCCCGCCGCCGCCTGGAGGCCCGCGGCCTCACCGTTCGGCTGGAGACGCACGCGCACGCCGTTAGCCCGGAGGGGGTGACGCTGGACGACGGCAGCCTGGTCCGAGTCGGGACGGTCGTCTGCACGATCGGCAACACGGTCAGTCCGCTCATGGCGGCATCGGTGCTGCCGCTGGAGCACGGCCGGCTGCGCACTGCGCCGGACATGCGGGTCCCCGGCCACGCCAACGTCTGGGCGCTCGGCGACTGCGCCCTGGTGCCGAACGCCCAGGACGGCGAGCCGTCGCCGACGCTGGCCCAGTTCGCGCTGCGGCAGGCCCGTCAACTGGCGGTCAACCTGAAGCGGGCCGTCGCGGGGGAGCCGACCAACCCCTTCTCCTTCCGCATGCTCGGGTCGTTCGCGGCGATCGGGCACCACAACGCCGTCGGGCAGGTCCTCGGCCTGAAAGTGTCCGGCTTTTTCGCCTGGGTGATGTGGCGTGGCATCTACCTCGGGAAAACGCCGACCCTGGCGCGCAAGATCCAGGTC
>DATFNV010000068.1:0-5991 GCA_035266225.1 Gemmataceae bacterium | reverse complement strand
GATCCGCACAGGTCCCTTGCAATCGGCACGCTCGCGGTCATAGACTGAAGACATGAATGGGGAGCGCTTCACGAATGCCCGGGTTCACGAATGGTTGACCCCCGGCCTCGACACCGTCACCAAGGCCATGCACACCACGCGCTTGCAGCTGAACTCGGCGGCGCTGTGGTGGTTCCTCAACCGCTTGACGCCGAAGGAGCGTGCCGAGATCCTTGGCGAGTACGTCAAGGCGTTGGCCCTGAGACACGAGAAGCAGAAGCCGGCCCGGCCGACGAAGCCGACCCGCCAGCGGCCGCGCCGTAAGCCGCCGAGCCGGGGCTGAGCCGATCCTCGCGCCGCCAACCGTTTCCCGCTATAACAACTCGGAAGGGTGCTGCCGCGGCATCCGTTGCTCCACGCGGGAACAGGCTGATTCCGGCATGGCGATCCATACGCTCCCCTGGCACGAGGCGCCGCCGGCCGGTTGCCGCGGCGGGGCGGTGTCCGTCGGCAACTTCGACGGCGTTCATCGCGGTCACGTCGCCCTGGTGGAAGAACTGCGCCGCCAGGCCGCCGCCATCCACGGCCCCGCCGTCGTCCTCACCTTCGACCCGCACCCGCTGCAACTGCTCCGCCCGGACAGCTATCCGCCTCCGTTGACGCCGCCGGCCGAGCGCGCCCGACTGCTGCAGGCCCACGGCGCCAATGAGGTTGTCGTGCTGCGCACCACGCCCGACCTGTTGGACCTGACGGCCGAGGAGTTCTTCGAGCGGGTGGTGCGCGGGCAGTTTGACGCGCGGGCCCTGGTGGAGGGCGTCAACTTCGGCTTCGGCCGCGGCCGCGGCGGCAATGTGGACACGCTGGCCGAACTGTGCCGCCGCGACGGGCTGGGGTTGGTCGTGGTCCCGCCACTGCAACTCGATGGGGAGCCGGTCTCCAGCAGTCGAATCCGCTCTGCCTTGCAGCGTGGCGCTGTGGCGGAAGCGGCGGCGTGCCTCGGGCGGCCCTACCGGCTGACCGGGACGGTAGGGGTAGGTCAGCGGCGCGGGGCGACGCTCGGCTTCCCGACGGCCAACCTGGAGCGGACGGAAACACTCATCCCCGGCGACGGCGTGTACGCGGGACGCACCTGGCTGCCATCTCCCCTCGCCCCTCCGGGGAGAGGGGTCGGGGGTGAGGGGTTCTGGCCCGCGGCGGCGAACATCGGTCCGAATCCGACGTTCGGCGAAAACGCCCGCAAGGTGGAGGTTCACCTGATCGGCTTCCAGGGAGATTTGTACGGGAGCGAGTTGTCCGTCGATTTCATCGAGCGCCTGCGGGACACGCGGCGCTTCGGCGACGTGAACGAGTTGATTGCGCAACTGCGCACGGACATGGATCAGGCGCGGGAGATCACCAGGTAGCCGCTTGCGGCTTCGCATGCCCTGCGAAGCCGCAAGCGGCAAAGTCATTGCTTCCGCTAGCAGACCGCCTCATTCGCAGACAGCGCCTCCACTTCCGCAAGTTCCCGGGGGCTGAGGCGAAACTCGGCCGCTCCGACCACTCCCGCCACTTGGCCGGGCCGTCGCGCACCCACGATTGCCCCGGTGACGGCTGGGTTGTGCAGCACCCAGGCGACGGCCACTTCGGCGGGCGTACGCCCGTGAAGGCGGCCGATGACCCGCAGCAGTCTCACCAGCTTCAGGTTGCGAGACAGTTGCGGCTCCTGGAAGTCCGGGTGGTGCTTCCGCCAGTCGTCGGCGGGCAGGCGCGCGATCCGCTCGGCGGTCATCGCGCCCGTCAACAGCCCGGAGGCCATCGGCGAATACGCGATCACACCGATGTTCTCCCGGACGGCGAACGCCAGGATGTCGTCCTCGATCTCGCGGTGAAGCAGCGAGTACCGCGGTTGGAGTGACGTGATCGGGGCGATCGCCTGCGCGCGCTCCATCTGGACGGCGTTGCAATTGGACACGCCGATGTGGCGGACCTTGCCCTCTTTCTTCAGCGCGTCCAGCGTCGCCCAGCCTTCCTCGATGTCCTTGTCCGGGTCGGGCCAGTGAATCTGGTACAGGTCGATCGTGTCCAGGCGCAGCCGCCGCAGGCTGGCCTCGCACTCGCGCCGGATCGAGCGCGCCTTGAGGCTGTGGCCGATCTCCCCGTGCTCGTTCCAGACCATGCTGCACTTGGTGAAGACGTACGGCCGGTTGCGCACGCCTTCAAGGGCTCGCGCCACGACCTCTTCCGAGTGGCCGAGTCCGTAGACGGCCGCAGTGTCGATCCAGTTGACGCCAGTGTCCAGCGCCTCTCGGATGGTGGCGATCGAATCCTTGTCGTCCTGAGCCCCCCAGGCGAACTCCCAGCCGGAGCCGCCGATCGCCCACGCCCCGAAGCCGATCGGGGTGATGAGCAGGTCTGAGTTTCCTAACCGTTTCGTGTTCATGACTACTCTCTCTGGTGCGAACGCAGGTTCAGTTTGACGATCGAGGAGGGAGTCAAGTTCGATTCCCTCGTCTCACTCCAAACAAGGCATGCGGCGTGCCAAATCGCCCCGGATCACTCGACCCGGCGAAAACCGCGACGGCCATGAAGAGCGCCGTGCGGCCGCTTGCCTCGGTGCCCTTGACCGTGGCACGTTTCCAGCCCGCCGGGTCACTTTCCTGCCACCCCCACTCGTTCGTGGTTCCCGATCGCCATGTTTCCGCGGCATTCGCAGGCCGCACGAGGTATCTCCAGCGCCGCGGCACGTCTCTTGCCTTGGGTTAGTGCGTTCGACCCGGGGCAAGGCCGTGCTGGGGCCCCGAACCCTCAGGCCCGACAAAGGAGAACTCAATGGCACCTTCAGGAACTCTTCCAATGACGCGGCGGTGCTTCTTCGCCGCGGCGGGGTTGGCCGTCGCGGCGCCGGGGGCCGCCGGCGCCGCTGAACCCTCCGCGGACACCGACGCTCTGCCGAAAGCCGCCCTCCTCAGTGATGGGGACGCGAAAACGTACCTCCTCGAATTCCACACCGGCCAGGAGGTGATGAAAGGTCTGCTCGCGTTCGCCCGAAAACACAAGCTCGTGGCCGGACACCTCACCGGCATCGGGGCGATCAGCGACGCGGTCATCGGCTACTTCGACCCACAGACGAAGGCCTACCTGCGCAACCGCGAGAAGGGGCAGGCCGAGGTCCTGTCGTTGACCGGCAACCTCGCCCTCTACAAGGACGAACCGTTCTTCCACGTCCACGTCGCGCTCGGCCTGCGGGACGGCTCGGCCCGCGGCGGGCACCTGTTCGAGGCGACGGTTCGCCCGACGGTGGAACTGGTGTTGACGACGTACCCCAGGGCGGTCCGGCGGAAGATCGACCTCGAGACCGGTTTGCCCCTGCTCGACCCCTGACTGGAAGAGGCAGCCTGTCACGGCACGGGCGGCCGTAGTTCTGAAGATCTGCCCCTGTAAGGATAAGTAGTCCCTCGAAGCATTCCTTGCTAGGGGATTTCGCTCGGCCCGCGAAAGGGTGAGGTATGACGCGGATACTTGATTGTCTGGTGAGCTACTTCGGCCTGGACGAGAACGAGCGGCCCGGATACCGGCGCTACTTCTGCTACCACGTCCTTGCCGGCCCCGGGCCGACCGCCGGAGCCGGCGTGGCGGCGATCACGACGCTGGCGGTCCACAGCGAAATCGAGCGCTGCACCTCCTGCGAGCACTTCCACACGGTCGAGACCGGGGGGCCCGAGGCGGCCGTCGCCGCGGCGCTTCGCTACCTGGACGCCTATCACGGACAGGATCACCTGCGGAAAGTGCAGAGCGACTTTCGCCCCTTCGACGGCGATCGTGAGACGCAATTCGCCGCGGCCTCGGCCCGTCGCGAGGTAGCGGCGACTCTATCCGAAAGGGGTGAGCCATGATGTGGATCGTACGGCTGGCCCTGCGCCGCACTTATACGTTCGTGGTGATGGCCCTGCTGATCGGCGCCGTCAGCCTGGTCAGCATCAACCGCATGTCCACCGACATTTTCCCGGAGATCAATATCCCCGTGGTGTCGGTCGTCTGGCAGTACACGGGGATGCCCGCCGACGAGGTCGAACAGCGCATCATCCTCGTCAACGAGCGCGTGCTGACGACCTCGGTCAACGACATCGAACACATCGAGAGTCAGTCGCTGTTCGGTGTCGGCGTCATCCGCATTTACTTCTACCCGGGCGCCAAGATCGAGGCCGCCGTCGCCCAGGTGACCGCCACCAGCCAGGCGATCCTCAAGGTCATGCCTCCCGGCATCAACCCGCCGTACATCGTCCAGTACAGCGCCACCAGCGTGCCCATCGTGCAGATCGCCGTCAGCAGCGACACCCTGACCGAGCAGCAGATTTACGACTACGCCTCCAACTTCATCATCCAGCGGCTCGGCACCGTGCAGGGCGCGCGCGTGCCCCAACCCTGGGGCGGCAAGTGGCCGCAGGTCATGGTCGATCTCGACCCCGACCAGCTCTATGCCCGCGGCCTGTCGCCGCAGGACGTACAGACGGCCATCAACAGCCAGAACCTCATCGTGCCCGCTGGGACCGCCAAGATCGGCGACACGGAGTATTACGTTAAACTCAACAGCAGTCCGGACCTCATCGCCGCATTCAACGACATCCCCGTCAAGTCGGTCAACGGCGTGCCGGTCTATGTCAAGGACGTGGGCCACGTCCGCATGGGCTACATGGTGCAGACCAACGTCGTCCGCCGCGACGGCCGCCGCGCCGTGCTCATGACCATCCTCAAGGGCGAGGGCGCCTCCAGCCTCGACGTGGTCAACCGCGTCCGCGCCGCCATGCCCGGCATCCAGGCCCAGCTGCCGCCGGAATTGAAGATGGAGTTCCTCTTCGACCAGTCGGTTTTCGTTCGCGCCGCCGTCATGGGGGTCGTGAAGGAGGGGGCGATCGCGGCCGGGCTGACGGCGCTGATGATCCTGCTGTTCCTCGGCTCGTGGCGCAGCACGCTCATCGTCGCCACCTCGATCCCCCTGTCGATCCTCACCTCGGTCGTCGTGCTGTGGGCGCTGGGCCAGTCGCTCAACACCATGACGCTCGGCGGCATGGCCCTGGCGGTCGGCATCCTGGTGGACGATGCCACGGTCGAACTGGAGAACGTCCACCGCAACTTCGGCGGCAACAAGCCGCTCCGCCAGGCGATCCTCGACGGGGCGGCGCAGATCGCCACGCCGGCGTTCGTCTCGACCCTGGCCATCTGCATTGTCTTCATACCGGTGTTGTTCCTGACCGGGCCGGCGGCCTCGCTCTTCTACCCGCTGGCGCTGGCGGTCGTCTTCGCGATGCTCGCCTCGTACTTCCTGTCGCGTACCCTGGTGCCGACGATGGTGCTCTCCATGCTGCCGAAGGAAGTCCCGCTGTACACCGCGGAGGAGCAGGGCCGCGCGCCGTCCGCCGGGGGGCCGATCTGGCGGTTCCACCACCGGTTCAACCGCCTGTTCGAGCGCCTGCGCTCCGCCTACCAGGGGCTGCTCGGCTGGGCGTTGGGGCACCGCTTCGCGACCCTCGTGGTGATGCTCGGCTTCGCCCTCGGCTCGCTGCTGTTGGCCCCCTGGCTCGGCGAGGACTTCTTCCCTACCGTCGATGCCGGCCAACTCCGGCTGCACGTCCGGGCGCCGTCGGGCTCGCGCATCGAGGAGACCGAGCGCGTCTTCGGCCGGGTCGAGGACGTCATCCGCGAGATCGTGCCCGAGAACGAGCGGGCCATGATCCTCGACAACATGGGGATGACGCCGTCCTTCACCACCCGCGCCTACATCGATAATGGCACGGTCAGCGACGCCGACGGCGAGATCCTCGTCTCGCTCAAGCCGGAGCACCGGCCCACCGCCGACTACGTCGCCCGGCTGCGCGAGGAGCTGCCGAAGCGGTTCCCGGGCTGCACCTTCAACTTCCAGCCCGCCGACGTATCAGCCCAATAAGTCTGGGGGAGAGCAGCTGCGCCGGGCTTTCTGCTGCGTAGAATGGAGCATGACCCTGGCGCTGCCTGACATCCCCGAATCCGAGCGCA
>DATFNV010000067.1:0-14263 GCA_035266225.1 Gemmataceae bacterium | reverse complement strand
GCGGGGCTGTGGGTACTGCTGTCGATGCTGGAGCTGCTGGAGCATTACGACCTCGACGAACTTCGCCGCTTGGCCAATTTCGCGCGACCCAGTTGTGAGCCGGACGACAGCACTTGACCGAAGTTGTGTAGATACCACAGGCACAAGGCCGTGGCATCCAACCTGGAGATACCCGCCATGAATCTCCCCCCGAACCCGTCCCGTCCGCCCGCCGTGCGGATGATGGAATTCCTCAACCTGAGTCCCGACCCCTGGCAGCTCCAGGTGCTGGAGTGCAACCATCCGCGCAAGCTCCTCAACTGCTCGCGCCAGGCTGGGAAGTCCACCGTCGTCGCGGTGCATGCCCTGGCTGAGGCCGTCTTCACCCCGTACACGCTGGTGCTGCTGCTGGCCCCCAGCTACCGCCAGGCGCAGGAGCTGTTCCGCAAGGTGACCGACGGCTACCACGAACTCGGCAAGCCGCTGCTGAAGCGCCTCAACAACGAGGAATTGCTCCTGACCAACCACAGCCGCATCGTGCCGCTGCCCTGCCGCGAGGAAACGATCCGTGGCTTCTCCAACGTCAGCCTCATCATCATCGACGAGGCCGCCCGCGTCCCCGACGACCTGTACCGCGCCGTGCGGCCGATGCTGGCCGTGTCCGACGGCCGGCTGATCTGCCTGTCCACCCCCTACGGCCGCCGCGGCTTCTTCTACCAGGCCTGGGCCAACGGCGGCGCCGACTGGATGCGCATCGAGGTGCCGGCCGAGCGCATCAGCCGCATCAAGCCGTCGTTCCTGGCCGAGGAGCGTCGGCAGCACGGCGAGTCGTACGTCCGCCAGGAGTACGGCTGCTCGTTCGAGGCGCTGGAGGGGCTGGTCTACCCCGACTTCGCCCGCGTGATCGTCGCCGGCCCGGCCCCGGCCGGCGCGCCCGTGGGCGGCCTCGACTTCGGGGTGCGCAACCCCTTCGCCGCCGTCTGGGGCGTCCTGGACCGCGACGACGTCCTGTGGCTGACCGGCGAGCACTACTGCCGCAACCAGACGCTCGACTTCCACAAGCGACACATGCCGCCGGAGGTGATGTGGTACTGCGACCCGGCGGGGGCGCGCGAGCGCATCGAGCTGGTGGCGGGCGGCCGCAAGGTGTGCAAGGGGATCAACGACCTGCGCCTGGGGATCATGGCCGTGAGGGCCCGGCTGGAGACGGGTCGGCTGCGGGTGCTGGAGGGGGCGTGCCCCAACCTGCTCTACGAGGCGGGTCTGTACCGCTACGAGGACGGGGCCGGCGGCCGAGGGTCAGAGACGCCGCTGGCCGAGAACAACCACGCGCTGGACGCGCTGCGCTACCTGGTCAGCCGCCTGGACGAGCGGCGCATGGCCCGGGACCGCCGCGCCGTCCCGCCGCCCGAGGCCGGCGTAGCGCCTCCGACGCCCGCGCCCCGGCCGAAGGAACACTGGCTGAAGCGCTGGGGCAACGAGGACCTCTGGACGCCCATCGGCTGAGGCGGCCTGTGTTTGCCTTCTTCTTTCGTGTGTTTCGTGTGTTTCGTGGTGGTTCTCTTCTTCTGAGAGGTGCGTCATGTCCGGTCCGATCCGCAATCGCATCAAGGCTCACCGCCGCGTCCGCGCCGGCGACCTGGTGCCGCACGAGTTCAACTATCGCCTTCACCCCGAGACGCAACGCGCGGCTCTGGAAGCGCTGTACCGGCAGGTAGGCTTCGCCCGCAGCCTGCTGGCCTACGAATTGCCCGACGGCCGGCTGAAACTGATCGACGGCCACCTGCGGCGGGACATCGACCCCGACATGGAGGTAGAGGTCGAGGTGCTGGACGTCAACGACGACGAGGCGCGGACGCTGCTGTTGACCATCGACCCGCTGGCGAAGCTGGCGGAGCAGCAAGAGCAACTGCGGCAGCGGCTGACGGAGCTGGCGCCCCCAGTGCCGCCGGAGCTGGCGGAGGCATGGCAGGCGGCGGCCGAGGCGTGCCTGGAGCGGCCGAAGGGGAAGGGGCTGCGGGGTGAGGCGCTGGAAGAGCAGTGGTACGTGCTGGTGACCTGCCGCGACGAGAAGCACCAGGTGGAATTGTTGGGGCGGTTCAAGGGCGAGGGACTGACGTGCAAGGCGGTGCTGACGTGATCGGGTCGAGGGCTCGTACGGCTTCTGCGCCGGGGAACGTCCTCATGCGCTGGCGAGCGGATGACTTCGCCGGGTGGCCATCCCACTCGCTTCGCCAGGTCATTTACCCCTGCGCCAGCTATGTCTGAACCCAAGGACAAAACCGACGCACGAACTAATTGCTACGAGCGCATTGGGTATGAACGAGGATGCCCTCGGGTCGTACGCCGGGTCGATCAACATGAACGCAAGGAAGGCGAGCATTCCCAACCCGCCGCTGGCCAACCCGGCATAACACCCGAACCGAAAGCTGTAGAACATGTTGCCCACCACCGGCGCTGGGAAGGTGTCGGGAGTCGAGTCGTCGCTGGCTTGCACTCCCCACCCCGTTTATCGACTACGGTAAAGGATGTCGGAGAACTGGCCGCTGGCCCGCATGTCCTCACGCCCCGTGACGCATCTGAGCGATTGTCGCCAGCACCTCCGCCCGCGCCGGCTGTAGGTGAGACATTCCCTCCCCGATGAGCGTATCGAACAGCGAGCGTGCGTGGGTCAGTTCATCGAGGGCCTCAGCATGGCGGCCTTGCGCCCGCAGGGCCGTGGATAGGCTTCCCCGCGCTTGGGCCAGTAGTAGCCGGTCTTGAGAAAAGCCGTGCCGCACCGAGTTGCCCACACTCTCGACAGCCTGGTGTAGTTGGCGCTCGCCCTCCCGCGGCCGCCCCAGCGCGCACAGCGACAAACCAAGTCCGATGCGGCTCTCATTTTGATTGCGGATGAACTCCAGGCAACCGTCTGCGACCAGGGTCGCGAAGCGATCGTTGGCTGCCCGGAACGCCCCTTCAGCCTCGGCAGTGCGACCGGCGAACAGCAGCGACCACCCCAGCCCCTGTAGCCCCGCGGCGGTGTATCGACCGACGTGTGACTGTCCTTCGCCGGCCAGTTCGTCGAGCAGGCGTAGCGCGCGGCGGAACGCCGCGACGGCCGCGCTGCTTGCCCCCCGCTGCTGCTGGCTCCAACCTTGGCTAAGAATCGCGACCGCCAAGCTCAGCCGCAGTTCCGGCCGTCCCTCGAGATCGCGCACGGCCGTCCGAGCCTCCTCTTCCGCCTCGGCGGTGCGGCCGGCAGCGCGCAGCACGTTGCTCAGCTCCCCGCGGTACCGGGCCAAGAGGCCGTACAACCCCGCGCCGTTCCCCTGGCGCCCGAGTTGGACCGCCTGCCGATAGCGCTGCTCCGCTTCGGCCAGACGGCCTTGGCGTCCCAGCGCCCCAGCCAACGCGGCGTAGGTCGCCGCCAGGGAGTCGCACAGGCTACCGTGTTTTTCCTCGTGGACCAGCCGCGCGCGAATCTCCAGCGCCTGTTCGGCCGCGGCAACGGCCCCGTCCAGCTCCCCCTGGTCTGTCAGAGCCGTCGCCAGGCCGACCAACGAGTCGGCCCAGGCGTCGCGCAGTTCCAGCTGCCCGGCGCGGATCAGCCGCCGACGAATGGCGAGGGCGGCCCGGAACTCGGGGAGGGCCACGCCCAGATTCGCCTCCGACTGCAACAGCAACCCGACGCTGTTGTGCAGGTGCGCTTCCACGGCTTCGTTCTGGCACTCGCCCTCGCGCCACAACTCCCCCAAGACCACGACGGCTCGGCGGCAATGCGGCCGCGCGTCCGTCACGCGCCCCAACGTGTCAAGGGCGGAGGCCAGGTTGTTCTCGGCGACCGCCAGCATCTCGCGGAATTCGGCGCGCCCCGCCCGGATCGACTCGTCCAGGAAGGCGATGACGCGCTCTCCCTCGGACACTGCCTCCGGCGGCCGCCCGGCGGCGTGCAGGGCGCCTGCGATGTTCACTCGCGCCCACACCAGCGCACACTCTATCCCCTCCGCGCGCGCCCGGGCCTGCTCGAACAGTTCCACGGCCAGCGCCTCGTCGCGGATTCCCTCCTCGACCTGCCCGGCTCCCAGCTGCGCCAGGCCCAGGGCGTAATGTGCGTAGCCCTGGGCTGCGCGGCAGTCGATGCCCTCGTCGCGGAGGCGGTGCCCGAGGACAACGGCTTGCCGTCCCTGGGCGACGGCCTCGTCAGGCCGGCCGACATACCAAAGTGTCACCGCCAACTGGCCGCGGGCCCGGACCAGCAACTCGCGGTGCGGCGCGGAGGTGGCGTGCTCTGGGCGGCCCAGGATGCGGACGGCTTCTTCGAGCTCGAGGACGGCTTCACGATGCCGTCGCAGCTGTTCGCGCAACGCCTCGCCGACGCGGACGTGCCAGCCGGCCCGGGCGAGGTCGGTGCCCGTCGCCTGTCGATCCCGGTAGCAGTGCTGGTAATGGGGAAGGAAACCGCTGGCCGCCAGGGCCACGAACAGCCCCTCGTTCGACCGCTGCGCCTCGAAACAGTCCACCAGGTAGTCGCCAATCTCGCCGTAGTACCACCCGACCAGCAGCGCCGCGTGCGGGCCACATTCCTCGGCCTCTGTGCGCAACTCGAGTTCGGCGTTGCGCGTCACCGGGAAGCGGCGCCAGACGCGGTTGAATAGCACCCCCGCGAACGACAGCACGACCGAGATGAGGCCCATGTCGAAAACGGTGCGCGTGATGAAGGTGAGCAGACAACCCAGGAAGCCAGTGGGCGCCAACCGCGGCACTTTCAGATGATAGGTGTCGGCGATGTCGAGGAAAACGTCTGTGCGCAGGAGGTTTGCCAGCACATAGGCAGCCGCCGACACGTGATCGACGTCCCCCGGCTCGGCAGCGGCGAAGATGCCTGGGTCCAGGGCATAGACCGATCGGAATACGACCGACTCCGTCGCGATCAGAAGTGGTGCCGCCAGCAGCGAGACGGCGGCGACGGCGAACGGGAACCGCTTTGGCGCGAGCGGGCAGATCACGCGCCAGCGTGCCAGGCGGTCTAGCCAGCCGCGCGATCCGACGAGCACCCAGGTGAGTAGCCCCGACATCGCCAGGGCCAGAACCAGGGCGGGGAGCGTGCCGACGAAGAACGGCGCCGCCGCGCACGCGACCAGTACCCCACCCATGACCAGCTTGCGCACATGGCGCGCAAGGGCGCGGCTGGAGTGCGGCGGCTCGGCATCATGGCGCAGCTCATCGATCAGGGACAGCAGGCGGCGCCGTTCGTCCCCGGCGAGTACCTCGGCGCAGTGGCGCAGGTAGGGTAGAGAGAAATTGCGCAGGATCGCCAGAGCGCGCCGTGCCTCACCAGCGTACTCGGTCCCGGCCTGAACGGCGGCCGCCAAGGCATCGACGGCGGACCGCAGCGACTCATCGACCGACCGCGCCAGGTGGCGGGTCCGGGCCGCGTCGCACGCCCGCAGCGCTTCGCGCAATTGAAACAGGACGTCCTCACCCCGTCCCAAGCCCCGCGCTCGGTACACCCCCGCGCTGAGGGCCTGAAGGAGGAGCTTGAGGAACACGAGGTCCATCAGGAATCGGCTCACGAAAATGACCGACCGGCCGCAGAAATTGTCCGCGGGGCTGATCAGCCGCCAGTCGAAGGTCTCCAGGACGTCGAAGAAGACCTGACCGTGTAAGACGGTGTCACAGCTCAGGACCAGGGCGTCCCGCCACGACGACACAGGGAGGGCGCCGGGAAAGGCGCCGTTGAGACGGGCGAACAGCACGGCCATCGCCACGAAGTACAGCGGCGCGACCAAGATGGTGATCAATTGCGACAGGAATGGGGCTACCTCCGGCCCGTCGGGGTAGCGGACCCAGCGCCGCCGGCGCACCCACCGGGCGATCGACCCCGAGAACAGCCCGACGGCCGCCAACCCGACCAGCACCGCGCTTTGCGCCCAGACGCCAACAGCGCCGCCCATCAGGCCGACGACACTGAACGGGATGAGCGCCGACCACGCGAGCCAGAACTGCGGGCGCAGCAATCGTAGCACGTTGAGGATGGCCGCACACTCGGCCCGTACACCCGACGTGAGCTTGCCGAAGGAAACCATCACCGCCCACCTCCGCCTCGGACGGCGCCCCACCCTGAGAACGGACCGGTCCGCCCGCGGCAAGGGGCCGCGGGCGGAACCGGAAGCCGGCCCCGCGACCGGGACCGGATCGCTCTACTTCGATCGACCGTATTGCTTCTCGTACGCCTTTACGCGCTCATCGAACTGGTTAGCGCGGTCCAGGAGCTGCTTCCGGCTCTTATTGAAGCGATCGATCTCATTATGCACGTCGGTTCTCGCCCGGTTAAGCCGGACGGCCTCGTCGTTATAGATCCGCCCCGCGGATTCGTTCGACTGGTCCGGGGGGTTGTCGTTGTGACGCTTCACGCTGGCATCGACCTCGTCGCTCTTCTGTTGCAAATCCTGCCGCCAGTTCTTGATCCGGGTTGCTTCAGCGGTAATCGCGTCAGCCTCCGCGTCCAAGAGTCGCTTCTGCTCCCGCTTGGGGTCCGCCTTGGGCGCCCCGACCGCATCCCGGAACTCTTGCGTGGGGCCCTTCTTGTCCGGGAGCGGTCCCTTCCCAGACCCCGGTGGCGAGTCGAACCGCCCGAGCCACTCCTTCACCTCTCTGAGTTGGCGGAGAGCCCCCGGGTCGCCGAGCTTGATCCCGTGCGAGTGCAGCTGTTTCGCTACCTCGTTCGTATCCGGTAGCCTCGTGGTGGGGTGTTCACTCACGAAAGTCTTCAGATCGTCCAGCGCCCGCTGTCCCGCCTTGACGGCCTTGGCGGCGGCCTCCGTCTTTTCCGTGACCTTCTCTTGCTGCTTCCGGATGACCTCTTGCTGCGCCTCGATCCGCACTTCACGCGCGCGGCGCACGTCCTCGGGCGCGCTGGGCGGCGGCGGCTCCTGGATCTTGCGCAGATCGGCTTTTGCCTGTTGCAGCTTCGTGACCGCCTCGCCCGCCTCTTCGTTGGCCTTTTTCGCCTGGTCCACCTTCTCGACGACGGTCTTGGCCTTGCCCGCCAGGTTTTGCTGCACCGGGTCCAGGCCCGATCCCAGGTTTTTCGGATCGATCTTCGGAGCATCGCCCTCTTGGCCCAGGGCTGGGGCCATCACAGCCGCCAGCAGCACAGCAGCGCAGATGAATGGTTTCATGGTAGCTACTCCTCGAAGGATACCCGGGGCCGCGCCGGAGGGATTTCCTCAAGACGCAAGCCCCCTGACTCTCTTGACTCACGCAGGCGGGCAGTGCTACTTGTCGGCGGCAGCCTTGATGATGCCGAGCACGACCAGCAGGGCGATGACGTAGGCCCACCACGGCAGCCCGGAGACCGTCTCCCACACACCCCCGGCGACCCCCCCGCCGCCACCCCCATCACCTGGCGGGGGCCCACCCGGGCCGGCGGTCTTGGCCGCTGCAGTGCCACCCGACTCGACTTTGCGCTCCGCGGGGCGGTATGACGAGTGCCCGCCGCCGCCTGAGTTCGCGGATGACTCAGAGCTTCCCGAGTCATGCTCGCGGCCGGAACCCGAGGAGGACGACTCCGAAGACGACGGCTCGGACGCCACTCCGGGCGTGCTCGGCGGGAGGAGCGGCGGCGGGTCCGGCGGCTTGAGGCTGACGCCAATATCGCGGTCGATGGGCGGCGGCGGAGGCAGGAAGGGCATGCCAGGTGGCAGGCCCACCGACGACCCCGGCGAGCGCATGATCTGGGCGCCGGCGTAGTCAGCCGCCATCGGCAAGGCCACGACTAGCAGCGCGAGAAGCGCCCCCAGTAGCGTAGGCGCGCGCCGCCGAAGCGCGGCAACACGAGACCCGAAGAAATGCGGAACCATGAGAAAACCTCCTTCTAAAGGACCCAGCGGGCCGACCCCGCCCTTTACCCACCACGTACCGCACAGCGCAGACCGGACTCTAGCGACCGCCCCGCGCACCCTGGCGCATTTCCTCACACGGCATCCCCGAACTGCGGCCTTGCAAAGCGCGAGAGCAAGCGAGGCCAGGGGACACCGCCGCGCACGGCGATTGACTCCGATGACAGAGGCGATGATAATGCTTGATAGCAAGCGGGCTTATGGGCGCACGCCCGACATTACTCTGGTCGAATCATTGAAACACTAACCTCGCACGATGATCGATTCCAGTTTGTGACACTCGCGCCGACCGCGTCCCCTCAACTTCCGGAGTTGAACGTGAAGGCCCCCCAACCCCTGTGGTGGAAGATGCCTCGCATCTCCACTGTCACCGACACGGAGCTGCTGCGCCAGGCCGTCGCCGGGGAGGACGGTGCTCGAGACAACTTCGTCCTCCGCTACCAGAGCGCCATTAGGCATTACTTGCGCACGATCCTCCTCAAAGAGAAGATGGCGCCCGACGCGGCCGGGGCGGACGCCATTGCCACGGAGGTTCACAACAGGCTGGTCGCTCGGCTTTACGCCGAGTTCGATAAGGGCTACGAGCGCCGGCCTCGCAAGCGCTTCTGCCGCGACTTGAAGCAGTGGCTCCAGGAGGAATTGCACCGCGTCCTCTATCCGCGCCGCGGGCCGGTCGAAGATCCGGCCGCGTGGATCGGCAGCATGGCCAAGGATGCCTTTGCGAAGGCGGAAGAGCGCCTGAAGAAGGTGCTGACCCTTCGCTCCTCGGTCCCGGACATGTATTACCGCGCTTTCCGCTGCGCCGAAGCACACGACGAGTCGTCCGACGCGCTGGCGGCGCGGTTGACTGAAGAGATCGGAAAAGGGGTTGCCGTCACGCCCGCGTGCTACCGGCAGTGGAAGTGCCGGGCCTACGACCAGTTCGGCATCTTTCTCGTCGAAGAGGTCGCTTGCCGCTTCCCCGAAATCGAGGACGACGAGGAGTTGTTTCAGCGGCTCGAGGAGGGCAAGTTGCTCCCCTACGTTCGCAAGTCGAAGACGTGCTGCGAACGCTTCGGCTTGCGTGAGGCCGATCACGAGTGAGGGCGCGCCTTCTTGCGCCGTGGAGACGCGCCGTCATGAACATCGTGAACATCAATGGGTACGAGAACCTCGAAGTGATCGGGGAAGGGGGTGGCGGGTGTGTCTACAAGGCGCGGGAGACGGCCACCGGGCGGACGGTCGCGATCAAGATCCTCCTCCCCGGCCTGCGGCAGAAGGAGGTCGCGCTGGCGCGGTTTAAGACGGAAGCCCGAACGCTCGCGGCTCTGAGCGACCCGCGCCTAGTAGTGCTCTACGCCGTCATCGAAACAACCGACGGGCCCGCCCTGGTCCTGGAGTTCGTGGAGAACAGCCTGGCCCAGCGCATCAACGGCCAGCCGCTCCCGGAAGCCGAGGCGGCGAGTATTGCCTGCGAAGTGGCCTCTGTCCTCGACAAGGCGCACAAGAAAGGGATCTTTCACAGGGACGTAAAGCCGTCTAATATCCTGCTGTCCGGCGACGGAACGCCCAAGCTTACTGACTTCGGCCTCGCCAAACAGGTCGGGCAACCCTCGCGCGGCGCCACGGTGACGGGACAGATTCTCGGCACGCCGTCTTACATGCCGCCGGAGCAGGCGCGCGGCGATGTTAACGCCCTGGATGCACGGGCGGACGTATACACCCTGGGCGCGACGCTCTACGAAATGCTAACCGGGGAACCCCCCTTCACCGGACCGACGCCGTTGGCCGTCCTGAGCAAGGTCCTCGCCATCGATCCCGTATCCCCCCGAGTCCTGCGGCCCGAACTCAATCGCGACCTGGAGACGATCTGCCTGAAGTGCCTGCGCAAGGAGCCGGCGAAACGCTACGCGAGTGCCGAGGCGCTGGCGGAGGACTTGCGCCGCTTCCTGGCCGGGGAGGCGATCTGGGCCCGGCCGACGCCCGCCTGGGAGCGGGGCTGGAAGTGGGCCAAGCGCCGGCCGTTGGTGGCAGCCCTGATCCTCGCCGGCCCCCTGGCCGGGCTCGTCTTCGCCGTGATGACAGCGGTGATATACGTGGTGTGGCGGTCGGAACAGGAGCAGCGCCGGCAGGCCGAACTCCGGCTGGCGGTGAATGACCTGGACCAAGGCTTGGGCCTGTGCGAGCAAGGCGAGGTTTGCCGCGGTCTACTGTGGCAGGCCCGCGCCCTCCAACAGGCCCCCGAGGATGACACTGACTTGCGCCGAGTCATCCGTCTCAACCTGGTCGCTTGGGGCTGCAAGGCCGTTCAGCGCCGCGCCGTAGCAAAGCACGACGGCGGACTCCATGCCGTCTACGTCAGCCACAACGGGCGCACCACCCTGACCTGTGACACCGCCGGCGTCGCCTGCCTGTGGGACGCGGACACGGGCGAACAGCGGCCCTTCGAGCCGCTGCGCCGTACCAAGCAACTCTGGCAAGGGGCCTTCAGCCCTGACGACCGTTGCGTTGCTGTATGCGGCGAAGACGAGACTGCCTGCCTTTGGGATCCCTCCAATGGACACCTCCTCCACACGTTGAGACATGGCGGCACGGTGTGGTCCGTGGCCTTCAGCCCGGACGGCCGCACCCTGGCGACCGGCAGCGCGGACAAGACGGCCTGCCTCTGGGACGTCAAGAGCGGCGAGAAGCTGATCGAACTATCGGGCCACGGCGGGGATGTCGCTGTTGTGGCCTTCAGCCCCGACGGCAAGCGCGTCTTGACGGCAAGTTTCGACGGGACCGCCCGGCTGTGGGACGCGGCCACGGGCCGGCAATGGGGCGCCGTTTTCCAGCATCGCAAGGAGGTGTTCGCCGCCCAATTCAGCCCCGATGGCACGCGCGTCGTCACCGGCAGTTATGACGGCACGGCAAGGATTTGGAACGCGGAGACGGGCAAGCCCATCGGGACGCCGATGCGGCACGACGACAGGATCCACGCCGGCGCGGCGGTGTTCAGTCCCGACGGCCAGACAGTCGTGACGGGGAGCTTTGACCGCACCGCCCGCGTGTGGGACGCGGCCACGGGCCTGCCGCGCGTGCAGGACCCGAACACGGACCAACCCGCCCAACCCGTGCTCTATCACCAATGCGAGGTTCACCGCATCGACTTCAGCCGCGACGGCCGCACCCTGCTCACCTGCGGCAGCGACGGGAGCGTACATCTGTGGGATGCGGCCACGGGCCAACCCCTGCTGCGCGAACCGCTGCGGCTGGATGGCGGAATCGAGATGGCGGTCTTCGGCGGCGACGGCCGGACTGTCTGGGTGGCGGACACCGGTCCTCATCACACCGCCTCCCTGTTCGCACTGCCCCCAGCGCCGCGGCCCCCGACGCTAGAGTTAAGAGACGCGGGGGTGAAGCGGCTGGCCCTCAGCCTCGACGGCGGGACTGTCCTGACGAACGACCGGGACGGGGCCGCCGTTCTGTGGGACGCGGCCACCGGGAAGCGCCGCACGGCGCTCGCGTCAGCTCCCAGAGACGTGTTCGCGGCGGCCTTTAGCGCAGACGGCAAAGTCCTCGTCACGGGCGGGAAAATTCCTCATCTGTGGAACGCCGCCACCGGCGAACTGCTCCTCCGGCTGCAGGCCCATCCCGATGACGTCCACGGTTTCGCTTTGGCCTTCAGCGGGGACGGCCGTACCCTGTGTACCGGCGACCACAACAGTGTCGTTCGACTCTGGGGCGCCGGTTCGGGTGACTGCCACCAAAAGTTTTCGACCGGTCAACATGGGGGGGTAGCTCAGGTCGTCTTCAGCTCCGACGACCGTCGCCTGGCCGTGGGCGGCTACGATGGGACGGTCTACCTGTGGGACCCCGCCACCCGAGAGAAGATCGGCAATCCCATGAGGCATGAGAGACCCGTGGAGGCCGTGGCCTTCAGCCCCGACGGCCGGACCGTCCTGACCGCCAGCGCGGACAAGACGGCGCGACTTTGGGATGCGCCCGACGGCCGGCTGATCCGCACCCTGGTACATGACGGCCCGGTACACGCAGCGGTTTTCAGCCCCGATGGGGCGGTCATCCTGACCGGAGCGGCGGACGGATCGGGCGGCTCGGCCTGCCTGTGGGACGGCGTCACGGGCCGGCGCCTCGGCCCCCCCATCCGGCACCCGGACCCGGTCTTCGCCGTCGCCTTTCGACCCGGTGGCCGAGAGGTTATCACGGCGAGTCTGGGCAGTGACGGCCGCGTTCAGGTGCTAAAGGAGGATGTGGATTGGATCGGTCGCGCGTGGCGCAAGGAACGAACGGCCGCTGCCGAGGCGAAACGGGCGGTCCTGTGGATCGAGGTTGTAACGGGGATGGCGCTGGGCGAGGACAACGTAATCCGCGTGCTCAACGCCGACGACTGGCAGGACCGCCGCCAGCGGCTGGACGGGATGGGCGGTCCGCCGGTGGCCGAACTGCCGGTGACCAATCCAGACGCAATCAAGGCCCCTTCCCCCTCCCCGGCCGGAGGCCCGATGACGGCCCAGTCCCTTGGTACGGGAATACTGCTGGTTGCGGCCATGCTCCTTGGCCTGAGCGGTTACCAGTTCCACAGGCACCGGCGCTCCTCTCGGCAGATGGCTTGACGAAGGGATCACTCTGCCATCAGCGCTGCGGGTCGGCTTCCTCCTCCGCTGATATCTGCGCGCTGGGAGGGCCTCGAACGCCGCGAGCCATCGCGCGGTGGATTCCGGGTCACCGCCCTGTTCCTCTTTCGTCATCCCGAAGATGACAGGATGGCCCCTGCCGTTCTTCGAGGGGGGCACGACAGGCTTGACGAGGACTTCCGTTCCTTTCGGCTAGGCGGCGGGCGCGTCGAGGATGACTTGCCCGTTCTTGAGGGGGCCCTTGATCGCGCTCACGGTCGATACCTCCCGCGCAGGTGGTAAATCGGTGGCACCGTGGGCGACATCGAGGGGCTCCCATTCCTGGAGGCCATCCGCCAGTTCGCGCTCGACGTCAGCAAGCAGAACTGCATGTACATCCACCTGACGCTGATCCCCTACCTCAAGGCGGCCGGCGAGGCCAAGAGCAAGCCGACACAGCACTCCGTCGAGCAGCTGCGGCGCATCGGCATTCAGCCCGACATCCTCATCTGCCGCACCGAGCGCGAGATGCCGCGCGACATGGCCGAGAAGATCGCCATGTTCTGCAACGTCGAGCCGCGCGCCGTCATCGAAGAACGCGACAAGGCGTTGTCGATCTACGAAGTGCCCGTTTCCCTGGTCGAGAACAAGCTGGACGAATTGATCGTCGAGAAGCTCGGCCTCAAGGCGAAGTCGCTGGACATCAGCGACTGGCGGGCCATGCTCCAGCGCGTCCTCAATCCCAAACAAGAGGTGACGATTGCCGTCGTCGGCAAGTACATGAAGCTGCAGGACGCTTACAAGTCGGTGTACGAGGCGCTCGACCACGCCGGCATCTCGCTGCAGACGCGCGTGTTGGTGCGCAAGATCGAGTCGGAGGACGTCGAGCGCGAGGGGGCGGATCGGATGCTGTCGGGCGTGGACGGGGTGCTGGTGCCGGGCGGCTTCGGCTACCGCGGCATCCCCGGCAAAATCGAGGCGATCCGCTATGCCCGAGAACGGGGCGTACCGTTCTTCGGCATCTGCCTGGGCTTGCAGTGTGCCGTCATCGAGTTCGCCCGCAACGTCCTGGGCCTGGAGGGCGCCAACACGACCGAGATCGAGCGCGACTGCCCGCACCCGGTGGTCTGCCTGCTGGACGAGCAGTACGACATCACCCGCCTGGGGGGGACGATGCGTCTCGGCCTTTGTCCCTGTGCGCTGAAGGAAGGGAGCCGATCGCACGAGGCGTACGGCAGCCTGCTGGTGCAGGAGCGGCACCGGCACCGCTACGAGTTCAACAACTCGTACCGGACGCAGTTCGAGGAGCAGAGCATGGACTTCGTGGGGACGAGCCCGGACGGCAACCTGGTGGAGGTGATCGAGCTGCCGGGGCACCCGTGGTACGTGGCGGTGCAGTGCCATCCGGAGTTCCGATCGAAGCCGACCAAGGCGCACCCGCTGTTCCGCGACTTCGTGCGGGCCAGCCTGGAGCGGCGCGAGCAAAACAAGCGCTGAGGACACCCGGCCTCACGTAAACGGGGCCGCGATGGTGGCAGCGTCGTGAACCCCGACGGCGAGCCGCGGGCGGGATCTGTTTTCGGCCGATGCGCCGCACCGCTCCGACGACCTGGCTCTTCTCCCATGCGCGCCGTTGACCTGCTCCGCGTGGGGTGAGAAAATGGGGTAGGTTCTCCCCGCACTGTTCCGAGTTCAAACAACATGAGTGCCGTACCCAAATGGAATCTGATCTCCATTGACGACTATCTCGCGGGCGAGTTGGTTTCGCCCATCAAGCATGAATACCTGGGCGGCGTGGTCTACGCGATG
>DATFNV010000066.1:0-6630 GCA_035266225.1 Gemmataceae bacterium | reverse complement strand
TACCACAACAGCTACAAGGCGCATGCGTACGAGTGGACGTACACGGGCAAACCGTTGGTCGCCGAGGCGAAATCGAAGAGTCGCTCCCGTGATGATCATTGGCTCACGTTAAACCGATGAACTTGCGAAACCCTCGCCTAGGGGTGATGATCTCTACTGCTGGATTCGTTGGCCAAATAGGCCACTGGTGCGGCGGGCAACTCGGGCTTGAGTTCGGCGAGACGGTCGGAGGTCTGCTGGTCATACCCCTCGCCCTCATAATCATCCGCCTCCGTTTCCCTGATAGGAACAAGCCTCTCTCGTTTGCACTCACTATGAGCGATTGGATTGGCCTGCTCGTCGTGGCAGCGCTGGCTAACGGCGCCGTTCTCTGGCTGCATCTGGCGGATGGAGCGCAAGGAGTCGAAGTGCGCCAGGTCCGATCCAGCTCGGCAATCAGCGAGGCCGTTGGCGATATCGCCCTTTTCCCGCAAGGGCCGCAGCTTCAATCCGAGCAGATGCTCGGCATCTTCGGCATCCGCATTACCTCCGACATGACTCGCTTTCAGGAACTGGGCCGCCTGGGCCTGCCGGAGGAACGCTTCGCTTGCGCGATCTTCTCGACGGATGGCCGGCAACTGCTTTCGGGAGGCAGGGACGGCAGCGTGCGCTTGTGGGCCCTGGAGAGCAAAACGGAACTGGCCCGCTGCCAGGGTCATCGCAACTGGGTCAGGAGCCTGGCGTTTTCTCCGGACGGTCGCCACGCCCTCTCGGGCAGTTATGACTGGACGGTGCGGTTATGGGATCTGGCGAGCGGACGACAGGTGTGCGTCTGTCGGGGGCACACGGATATCGTTGACAGCGTCGCCTTCTCGGCGGATGGTCGCACGGCCCTTTCCGGCAGCCGTGATGGCACTGTCCGCGTGTGGCAACTGCCGGAGTGACCCGCGCGTTCTTGTTTACGTTTCGCGCTCGCATGATGTCACGCGAGCGCGAAACGACAAGCGAGGACGTTACCCCCGCGCCCACTCCGGCGGGTCCTTGAGCCGATACAGCATCTCCCCCGCCTTCGGGACGTACAGCACCCCCTCATCCTCGCGACCCTGGTAGTGGCCCACGTCGATCGATCGCGGGTCGCGATAACCGAGGTTGATCGCCCGGCACGTCGTCTCGGGAATCTGCGTGGCCAGCGTCACCTTGATGCGCGGCCTCTCGACTCCGTTGGCGCAGGTGCCGATGCCGTACACGTGCGTCGAGTGGGCCAGGATGCCCCACGGCTCGTCCTTGAAGCGCGGCCACTGCCCCAGGAAATAGTCGCGCGTGTGGTAGCCGATGCGCTCGATGAGCGCCCCGTGCGTCCGCGAAATCTCGCGGATGTGCGGGGCGTAAATGATCAATTCGCCGCCGTCGGCCACCACCGGCTCCAGCTTGTACATGCACTTGCCGCCGACCCAGATCTCGTCGTACATCGGCGGCGCACACGACAGGACGGTGTGAAACGGACGGTCCTTGTACACGATGTGCAAGTGGTCGCTCAGGTCCGCGGCCTGCGACCAGGCCGCCTCGGGCGCGCCGGCGAAGAGGCCCGCCAGCTGCCCCTCGTGGACGACCATGCAGAAGGCGAACTTCGGCACCGGGACCAGGGCGGCGGCGCGGTCCACCACGCGGCGCACCGGCGTTGCCTTGTTGCCGATGATTTTCGGGTTGGTGATGACGGCGCCCAGCCAGTGAAAGAAGTTGAGGATCGCCGCCCCGCCGATGCCGGGGAAAAGATACTTGTTGCCCCCGGAAAAGCCGACCACCTCGTGCGGGAAGACCGGGCCGACAATCACCAGCTGGTCGTAGTCGAAGACGGCGCGGTTGATCGTCACGTCCACGTCCATCTCGAACAGGCCGCCGGACAGCGCGCCGATCTCCTGCGCCCGGATGGTGCCGACGTAGGCCAGCGCCGCGGGGTCGTTCCAGGCGTGATTGAGGACGCGAACCCGCCTGTACTTGCCGGCCCGTTCCTCCGGGGTGATCTCCAGGCGGCGGTTGATCGCCTCGTCGCTCATCGGCGGATGCGTGCCCAGGGCGATCATCACGTCGAGGCTTTTCGTTTCGCGCCCGATGAGGTCGTGAATGGTGCGAAAGAGCAGGCCGACCGGGGCCGTCCGCGTCGAGTCGGGCACGATGAGCAGGACGCGCTTGCCGGTCAACGCGAGCGGGGGCAGCGCCTGCGCCACGATGGCGCGCACCTGCGGTTCGTTGAGGAAGGTCATTCGCGTTGTCCTCGCCGCTTGCGGCTTAGCGCGGACGCTAAGCCGCAAGCGGCTAAATCGTCACCGACGAGAAGCCGCCGTCCACGACGATGTTCTGCCCGGTGACGAAGGACGAGGCGCGCGGCGCGGCCAGCCAGACGACCGCGCCGGCCAGTTCCTGCGCCTCGCCGAAGCGGGCCATCGGCGTGTGGCCGATGATCTGCCCGCCGCGCTCGCTGTAGGTGCCGTCCGGCTTGAAGAGCATGGCCCGGTTCTGCTCGGCGGGGAAGAAGCCAGGGCTGATGGCGTTGACGCGCACGCCCTTGGTTGCCCACTCGCGCGCCAGGAACTTCGTCAGATTGAGCACCGCCGCCTTGGACGCCGAGTAGGCGACCACGCGCGACAGCGGCAGGATACTGGCCATCGAGGCGATGTTGATGACGCTGCCGCGGCGGGTCGCCACCATGACCTCCCCGAAGGCCTGCGACGGCAGCAGGGCTCCCCCCACCAGGTTGAGGTCAAACACGTCCTGCCAGCCCGTCAGCGACAGCTTGCAGAAATCGCCGCCGGGCGGCAGCGTCCCTTCCGGCTTGTTGCCGCCGGCCCCGTTGACCAGCACGCTGACCGTGCCCCACTGCTTGACGACGGCGTCCCGAGCCCGGGCCAGCGAATCGCGGTCCAGCGCGTCGGCCGGTTGAAAGATCGCCTTTCCGCCGGCGGCCTCGATCTTGCCGACGCGCTCCCGACCGCGCTCCTCGTTGCGCCCGAGGATCGCGACCCGCGCCCCGAACGCCGCCAGCGCCTCGGCCATCGCGCCGCACAGGACGCCCGTGCCGCCGAGGACGACGGCGACTTCGTTTTCCAGGTTGAACAGGTCGTTCTCCATGGTCGTCATTCCTTCGCCGTCGATTGATCGTTTCGCGAAACGAGGAATCCGCGCTGCCCCGAGGGCGGCCGCTAAACGAACAGCGGCTTCAGGTGGCGCTCGTAGAGGTTCGTCGTCACGTTGCGGGCGATCGTCGCTTCACAGGCGTCGAGCATCTTCAGGTAACGATCGCCCATCTGCGCGGCGATCTTGTAACCGACGTGAATCAGCTGGCGCAGGTGCGGGTTGAACGTCTTGCAACCGGGGTCGTGGCGCAGCGCCGACACGAACTGCTCCGACGACCAGCCCTTCACCTCCTGCGCCGAGGGCAGTCGCCGCGGGTCGATATCGATCACCGCAGCGTAGGGCGCACACAGTGCGTCGCGCTTGTCCAGGGCCTTGCCATAAATCTCCTTGGCCAGGTCGAGGCCGGCGCCGCCTGCCTCGGCCAACCCGATCACTTCTTCGAGCCAGGTGGTGCCGGCCGTCTTGAGATGCACCCCGGCCCCGGCGCGAGCCAGCGCCCTGCGGATCGGCGCGTAGATGGAAAACTTGTCGCTGCCGGAATGCACGCTCAGCTTCAGGTTGCCCGGCAGGCCGTAGCGGCACACGGCGAAGGCGATCACCGCGAGGTCCTGCTGGAACTCCTTCTCGAACTGCGCCAGGTCGCCGACGTAGTCCACTCCCTTGTTGAAGCGCCCGGTGAACTTCGGCGCGATCGTCTGGATCGGGACCTTTTCGCCGGCGATGGCGGCCAGGATGATGAGCAACTCGGGCGGCGTCTGCGGGTTGTCGGTTTCGTCCATCGACACTTCGGTGATGAAGCGGCCCTCGCCCCGGGCCGCGGCGATGTGCCGGTAAATCCGCCCGGCCCCCTGGACGGCCCGCAGATACTTACCGGCGATCCGCTCCACGTCCGACCGTGTCGTCTGAAACGCCTCGGTGATCCCGGGAATTTCCAGGCGCCCGCTCAACTCGGGATGCCGGTCGGCGAAGGACCTCACCGCGTCTGCGGTGGCGGGTTGGCCGATCGCGTCGGCCACGTCAATCGTGTAGAAGTCCGAGGAGGCGAGGAAGCCGTCCACGGTTTCCAGGCGAATGTGGTCGGCGTCCACGTGGTAGGGCTTGTGCCAACCGAGGTCGCGCACCGCGGCGTCGGCCGCCGCGCGCACGCTGCCGGGGTCCGAGCCGACCGTGGTGTGCTCGCGGTGGGATTTGTTCCAGACCGGGATGACCTCGGCGCCCTGCTCGGCGGCCAGCAGGCAGGCACGCAGCTGCGCCCGGGCCTGGTGCGCGAAACGGTCGCCGACGCCGATTGAATACTTCGCCAGTGTTAACATGGTGCCGTTGAACCCTCATTGAGGCGCGAGCGCGAAGCCGCAAGCGGCTAGGCGGAGGCCCGCACTACGGCGCGCATCTTCTCCAGGCCGGTGCGCGCCACTTCCAGCGCGTCCTGCTTCCAGTAGGTTTCGTTGAACAGCTCCAGCGACAGCACCGGGCGGCAGCCCTGCGCCCGCAGGTCGCGCAAGAGCGACTTCAGCGGGGCGACGCCGTCGCCGGGGTAAACGCGGGCGGCGTCGGTAATCACGGTCCGGGGCGGGTCCGCGGGGTAATCGTTCATGTGCAGGACCTGCAGCGCGGCCGGGCTGAGCAATTTCACGCCCGCGAAGCCGGAGCCGCCCCGGTACAGGTGAAAGACGTCGGCCAGGACGCACGCCTTGGGATGGCCGGCATCCACCGCGACCAGGGCGGCCTCGCCGAGTCGGCTGAGCGATTTCGACGGGCCCCAGAACTCGACCTGCGGCACCACGCCGACCTTGTCGCCGATCTCCAGCAGCGCCCGGTAGCGCTCGGCGGCCTTGCGCAGGTCGAGGTCGGCCTGCTTCGTGGCCCCGGCCGGCGGGGCGGCGATGCGTTGGCTACCAGCCTGCTGGGCCAGGTCCATGCAGCGCTTCGCTTCCTCCAGTCCCTTCCTGCGGCGCTCGTCGTCATCGACGACCCATTCAAAGAAGGCGATCACGTCGGCCACCACCAGCCCGGCGTCGCGGGCTTGCCTGGCGACATCCTTCAGCTTGCCGCCCTCGGCGACGTGCGCGTCGAGGTCGCGCAGCCACAGTTCGACGGCGCCATACCCCGCCCGCGCCGCAAGCTCGATCTGGTCCACAAGCGATTTCTTCTGGCGGGAAATGGTGATGGTGTTGAGGCAATACACGAAGGGGTCGGCGGGCGCTTTTTCCGCGGCCGCGGCCGGGGAGGCGAGGGCGGCGGCCGCGGCGCCCGCGGGAAGATGGGTTAGCCATTCGCGTCGGGAAAGATGTACCGCCACAGGCGTCCTCCGCGGGTTACTTTGGCCGGGGTGGGGGCTGATGCCACAGAATAGCAAGGCGGGAGGGGTTCGCCAATGAGGTGACGATTCGCTCGTTGAGCGGCCGCCCTCGATTGATCGTTTCGCGAAACGATACAGCCGCGCCGCCCCGAGGACGCCGGCTAAACTCCCGTCGGCAAGGTGTCCAATCAGGGTGGGAAAAAGCGAACGCGCCACGACCCTCGAAGAGGCCGCGGCGCGTCATGGTTCGATGGTCGCTTTACGGAACTCGTGTCAGTCCTTGGTCTTCTGACGAGACTCGACCTTGGTCCAGCTGGCGGGGATGGGGCGGCGTTCGTCGTCGTCGGCGAACTGCCAGAAGCTGAGCGTTTGCTCGCCGAGCAGCCAGGAGAAAAAGGCCTGACGATTGTTGACCTTGGTGGGGAAACCGACGCGGCCGGTGTCGCTGTCGAGCAAGCTGACGCCGAGCCCGTTCAGCTCCGTGCAGGTGGCGCGGAGGGTACTCTCGCCTGCGGCGATCTCCTCGTCGAGTTGGTAACGGCGCGAGCGTTCCGGCCAGGAAAGGTCGCGCCGGTGGCGGTCCAGGCGCTCTTTTTCGACCTGCATCGTCGTCAGACGGTGCTGACATTCGACGACGTCAGCGACGATGCGCTGCACCAGCGGCAGCATGCGGTTGGCAGCAACCCACGTCAAGATGTGGTCGTGACTGCCGCGCTTTTCAGATGCCTCCGACGCCGGGATCTTGTGCGAGCCGCTCATGGGGACACCTCCGTCCGCTCAGTGGGGCCGCACCGTTGCTGCCCCCTTCTCCATCATAGGCGCCGAAAGCCGCGGGCGCTTGCGCGGTGCGCGAAAAATGTTTATCGGCGAGCGTTCCGCGAGCGCTGATCCCGCGCTGGCGGAACGCTCGCGGCGAACCGTCAGGATTCCCGCGACCGGACGAACACTTCCCGGGGTCGCATTCCGGGGCCAGCTTCCAGAGCACGGGCCGCCAGGTAAGACTCCCGTGGCACGGCCCCACGGCACGGCGCCACCCCGGCCGAGCCAGGCGTTCCTTGGCCTCGCCGGGTGTGCCCAGGGCCGTTTCGTTTCACGGGACCGTGAAACGAATCGCGTTTCCCGATGTCCTTGTCCCTCCCTGCTTTGCGCCGCCGACAACCCATTCGTTTCGGCATGGTTCAAGCCGGGGTAACACTTGGCGCCGTAGGTCAGGCTTTCCA
>DATFNV010000065.1:0-19845 GCA_035266225.1 Gemmataceae bacterium | reverse complement strand
GGCAAACCGATCACCAACGAGAACCTCTGGGCCCTCCGCTTCGGCAACGGGGCCGGCTCCGGCAGCGCCAACACCCTGTTCTTCACGGCGGGCCTCGTCGATGCCCCGGCCACGATTTTTGGCTCCTCGGCCGGCCTCCTGGGCTCGCTCCAGGCTCTGCCCTCGCTGAATCCCCGGGCGTCCCTCCTCCCGAACCTGCAGAACGGCCTGCTGCAGACCTTCTCGACCGTCCCGACCACCGGCCCGGACGCTGGCGACCAAAACCCCTACGGCGTTGCCTTCGTGCCGTCCGATTTCAAGGGCCAGGGCACACTGCAGCCCGGCGACCTCCTGGTTTCCAACTTCAACGGCAAGGCCAACATTGAGGGGACCGGCTCGACGATCGTGCGCATCACCCCGCAGGGCGCGACCTCGGTGTTCTTCCAGGGGGCCCCGGGCCTGGGGCTGACGACCGCACTTGGCGTGCTGAAGAACGGCTTCGTGATCGTTGGGACCGTGCCGACTCACGACGGCACGGCGGCCACCATTCAGCCCGGCTCCCTCCTCGTGCTGGACGCCAACGGCAAGCTGGTCGAGACACTCAACGGCAATCTGCTGGACAGCCCCTGGGACCTGACCATCAACGACAAGGGCAACACCGCCCAGGTGTTCGTCTCCAACGTCGTTAGCGGCACGGTGACCCGCATCAACCTGAAGGTGCCGACCAACGGCAAGCCGCCGATGGTGCAGAGCGAAACCGTGATCGGCTCGGGCTTCACATCTCAGCCGGCCGCCGGGGTCGTGATCCTCGGCCCGACGGGATTGGCCTACGACCTCAAGACGGACACGCTCTACGTGGCCTCGACGGCGGACAACACCATCTTCGCCATCAAGCACGCCGGGACACGGACGAGCAACGCGGGGACGGGGAAAGACATCTTCTTCGGGATGCCCGATCCGCACCTGCGCGGGCCTCTCGGCCTGATCCTGGCGCCCAACGGCGACCTGATCGTGGCCAACGGCGACGCGGTCAACCCCGACACCACCGGCACGCAGAACAGCGAGCTGCTCGAGTTCACGCGCGGGGGAGACTTCGTGGGTGAGTTCCAGGTGGACACCGCCGCCGGCGCCGCCTTCGGGATCGCCGCCTCGAACGACAACGGCATGCTCCGCTTCGCCGCCGTGGACGACAACACCAACACCGTCAGCCGGTGGACGTTCGACACCGCGGGGCACTGACGGGGATGACTCCTGAGCGGCCGCTTGCGGCTTCGCACGTTGGACCTGTGAAGCCGCAAGCGGCGGGGACGCTCGCGTAATAGCGGCGTTCGATCGTCTTCAGGGCGTAATACTCGCCGACGACGTCGAAGAGGAGCAGGCCGACGAGAAGCGCCCGGCCACAGGCCCGGCCGGCGCGGCGCAGGACGAGGGCCCGCGGGGCGTACACGATGCCCGTGAGGAAGATCGGCAGCAGGAACGGCAACCAGTTGCGGCCCTGGGCGCCGAAGCGATTGTCCAGGCGGACGTAGAGGACGAACATCAGGACGGTGAAAAGGAAGTAGCTGTTGATCGGCACGTTGGAAAGGGCGACGCGCACCGCGGCCCGCCCCTTGCCGCGCCGCCCCAACCGCACCAGCCGAACGGCCACCTGGCCCAGGCGAACGAGCGACAGGGCGAGCAGACCCCAGGCCAGGGCGTGGATCACCAGGCGAACGCCGGCGGTGGTCGTGTCGTCGTGGATCACCAGGGGGGCGTCGGTCCAGCCGAAGGTACCCCAAAACGACTGGTGGGTGCCGCCCGCGTAAAAATTCCGCGCCGCCCTCGCGACCCCCCCCAGCACCGTGGCGGTGAACCCCCGGTACGGCGCCGGGTCCGCGAAGTAGTTTGTCACCCCCGACACCACCCACAGGTGAACCAATCCGGTCGGCAGCGACGGCAACAGCAGCAGGCCGGCGGAACGCAGCCAGCCGCGGACGCCGGCCCCGCCGGCCCACAGGCGGGCGGCCACCAGGGCGACGGTGGGCAGCAGGGCGCAGAGGTAGAAGTGATTCTTCGTGACGAGGAGCAGCGCCAGGGCCACCCCCAGGGCGGCCAGCAGTCCGCCGCTGTCCGGGCGCTTCCGCAGGCGCAGTGACAGGTAGAAGCAAAGGGAAACGAGAGTGAAGCCCAGGTTGTCCGGCTGGACGTAGGACGAGACGAAGGTCGCCAGCGGGAAGAAGCCGATGCCCGCGGTCAGTGCCAGCGCCAGCCGGCGCCCGAGGCGCAGCTCGCGACAGACGGCGTAACTGAGCATCAGGCTGGCCGCGAAGAGCAGCACGGAGAAGAGGCGGGCGCCGAACACGAGGCCGACCGGGCCGTCGTGGACGAGGCGGACGACCTCCAACCAGGTCGCCAGCAGCGCGTAATAACCGAACGGATAGAGGCCGGCCAGGGCCGGCGCCCGCGACAGGCGGATCGAATCGCGGGACGGGGCCTGTTCCTCGACGACCTCGTAGAAACGCGGCGTCCCGTAACCGGCCGGCATGCGGACGTCGCCGTGGAAGGCCACTTTCCGGAGGGCCGTTCGCTCTCCCAGGTGCGACGTGTACGGATGGACGTGCCAGGCGAGCGGCTCGTCAGGGGGTGAGGCTTCGGCGTGGATCAGCCCGCGGGATTCGTTGAGGCAGAGCGCGTAGTCGAAGTGTTCGGGCTCGTCGGGCGACTGGAAGATTGGGACAAAAAAGACCCATCGCACGGCCAACGCCGAGGCGCCAACCACCACGGCGACCAGCGCCAGGGCGTGCCAGTGGTCTCGCAGTCGGGATGCGAGGCCGGACGTGTGCCCTGGTTGGCGTGTGGTCATTTCGCCCCCTCCCGGAAGACGCGAGAGGGGAGTTTGTAAACCAGGGGGGACCGTCGTGTCAACGCCGGGTCGGCGCCTTTGGGCCGCTTGCGGCTTAGCGTTCGCTTCACCCCGGTGAAGCGAACGCTAAGCCGCAAGCGGCCCAGTGACCCTTACTTTTCCCCGAAGCAGTACAGGTGTTCGGCCGTGCGCAGGTAAATCTTCCCATCGACGAGTGCCGGCGTGGCGAAAACTGCGGCCTCGAAGCGCGTGCGGTGCAGCACGCGCCACTGCGCCTCGGCGCTGACCACGGTCAATTCCCCGCCCTGGCCGAGCAGGTACACCTTGCCGTCGCCGCCGACCGGCGAGGCGTAGTAGTTCGCCGCCCCCGGGATGCGGTCGTACTTGAGCGCCTGCCCGGTCTTCGGATCGAGTGCCGACAGGAAGCCGCCGTTCTTCACCAGGAACAGCAGCCCCTTGTAATAGAGGGGCGACGGGACGTAGGGCAGCTGCTTGGTCTGCTCCCAGAGGACGTGCGTCTTGGTGACGTCGCCGCTGCCGCCCGGCTTGATGGCGACGAGGCGGTTGACGGCCGCCGCGAAAATGGCCCGCTGGGTCTCCCACTCGGCCTTGGTCAGGTGGCCGTCCTTGTCGCGGTCGAACTGGCCGAAGCGGCTCTTGAACGGCCCTTCGGGGACCTCGTCGGGCTCGAGCGTGCCGTTCTTGTTCTTGTCGTGCTTGTCGAGCATCTCCTCGAACGTCGGCAGCTCGATCTTGTCGCCGGCGTCGGCGCCCGCCGCCCAGCCGCCGACGTAGAGCACGTTGTCCGGCCCGATGGCCGGCGTCATGTTCATGACGCGCGCCATGCCGCGCACCGTCCACAACTCCTTGCCGGAGTCGAAATCGTAGCCGACGACGCGCATCGTGCCGGCCTGAACGATCTGCTTCTTGCCGTTGACCTCCCAGAGGATCGGCGAGGCGTAGCCGACGAGGAACTCGGAGCGGTCGGTCCGCCAGATCGGCTTGCCGGTCTTCACGTCGAGCGCCGTCAGGAAGGAATCGCTATCGACGTCCTGGTTGACGATGACGCGGCCATCGATCAGGAGCGGCGACGAGCCGGCGCCGAACTCGGTCTTGAATGGGCCCATCGGGACGTGCCACAGTTGTTTGCCGCCGGCGTCGTGGCAGAACAGGCCGGCGGAGCCGAACAGGCTGACGACGTGGCTGCCGTCGGTGACGCAGGTGGACTGGGCGTAACTGCCGATGGCGTGGATCTTCTCCAGCCCCTTGTGCGGCGCCTCCTTCTGCCACAGGACCGCCCCGGTCTTGCGGTCGAGGGCGAGAATGAGGAGCTGTTTCTTGTCCTTGACCGCGGTGAGGTAGATGCGGTCGCCGTGGACGACGGGCGAGGAGTGCCCCGGCGGCAACGGCGTCTTCCAGACGACGTTCTTGTCCGGGCCGATCTCCGTCGGAAACGTCAGGCCTTCGGGGGCGACGGCACTGCCGCCGGGGCCGCGGAACTGCGGCCAAGAGCCGGCAGACCCGGCGAGGGAGGAAGCGAGGAACGCGGTCAGGACAAGGCCAAGGCGTCGCATCGGCGGGATCTCCGAAGGCGGGCGGGAAGGTCGATCCCGGACACGATACGGGCGCCGGGGACGTTTCGCAAGTGTCCAGTGTGCGGGACGGTGGGAAGGCAGCGCCCTCACTTCCTGTCGTACTTCTCGAACCACGCCAGCGTCCGCCGCGGCACGTCCTCCTGATGCCGCGGCTGGCGGATGCCGTGCCCCTCGTCCGGGTAGATCACCATTTCCGTCGGCACCTTGCGCGCCCGCAGCGCCTGGTAGAACATCTTGCCCATCGGCAGCGGACAGCGCCGGTCGTCGCGCGAGTGCAGGATCAGCGTCGGCGTCCGCACCTGATCGACGTAGGTCAGCGGGCTGTGCTTGCGCATCTTCTCGGGCACCTCCCACGGCTTGCCGCCGAACTCCCACTCGGTCCAGCTTTGCAGGTCGCTCAGCCCCCACATGGCGTTCAGGTCGGTGACGGCGTTCTGCGCCACGGCCGCCCGGAACTGCTTGGTGTGGCCGACGAGCCAGCACGTCATGAAGCCGCCGTAACTGACGCCGTAGACGAACTGCCGCTCGGGATCGACGAGGTTCTCCTTCACCAGGTAGTCGATGCCGCTGAGGACGTCGCGCATGTCGCCGCCGCCGAGGTCGCCGCGGTCGGCGTCGATCCACTTCTGGCCGTAGCCGGCGCTGCCGCGGAAGTTCGGCTGAAAGACGGCGTAGCCGTTCGCCGCAAACACCTGCACGGTGAAGTCGAAGCCCTGCACCGAGCGGCTGTGCGGCCCGCCGTGCGGGAAGAGGATCATCTTGTACGGCGGCTTCGCGACGCCCTCCGGCGGCAGCGTCAGGATGCCTTCGACCTTTTGTCCATCGCCGTTGTCCCATGTGACGACGCGCGCTTCGCCGAGCAGTCGCTCCTTGAGAAAGGCGTTGATCGGCGGTGAAGCCAGGGCCGGGTTGCGCTTCCAGTCCTTCCCTTCAGCCGATTTCACCTCGACGCTGACGGTCCGCGAAGTGGTGCCGGTCGCGGCGTTGATGACGATGTGTTCGGCATCGATCCAGCAGTCCTCGGGCAGCGGGAACGATGGCGCCGGATGCGGGGGCTCCTTGCCATTCGCCGCGTGGTGGTCGAACAGGACGCGCATCTTGCCCTCGTTCTCGCCGGCCGGGACCACGGCGAGGTTAAAGGTGTCCATGTGCGATCCCTTGCGCGGAATGCTGAGGCAGGCGATGGACTTGCCGTCGGGCGACCAGCGCGGCGACACCTCGGGGCCGGGACCGTCGGTGAGCTGGCGCTGCGTCTTCGTCTCGATGTTGATCGTATAGAGATCGAAATTCTTGTTGATACTGAAGCGTGCTGACTCGCGATCAGCGGTTTTGTTTGCGACAACCACGAGCCGTCGGCCGTCAGGAGACCAATGCGGATCGCCGTACCACACATCGTCGTTGGTCAATCGTTCGATGCGCCTGGCGGCGTACTCTTTCGGCTCATCACAGAGATACGCCACCCACACCTGAGCGGCGCCATAGCCGGTGTAGCCTTCCCCCTGGTCAGGGCGCACCACCTCCACGCCAGCCATGACTTCTTCCGCCTTGCGCCGATCCTTGCCGTCGTCGGCGATGAAGGCGAGCTTCTTGCCGTCAGGCGAAAACGCGACATGCCCATAAAAGCCGTCGTTGAAGACACGGCCGTAGGGCTTCTCAGGCCCGGCAAGTGGGATGGTGGGAAAACCCTTGTAATTTAACCGAATCCAAATGTCGGTAGCCGGCTCAACCTCCGGGGCGGCCGGCGGCGTCTGACGCCAGCCTTTGGGCCGCGGCCGCGTCGAAAAGAAGGCCACCCAGTTGCCATCCGGGGACCACACCGGGGCGCGTCCATCCGGGTACTCGGAGTCCACTTTTGCTTCGAGTGATTTCGGGTAGGGATCAAACAGCCATAGGTCATGGCGCTCCCGTTCCCTGTCGTCGATCCACTGCCGCTCGTAGACCAGCGTCTCACCGTTGGGAGAAGGCGCAGTGGCGCGGATGCGTTCGAGGCGGTACAGGTCATCGATGGCGAGCGGCCGCTTCGGCTTCGGCTCGCCGGCCCGGACGGCGGAGGCACAAACCAGGGCAACGACAACGACGAATCGCACGGTGGAACGGAGCGTCATGGCGACCCTCGGAAGGAGCGAATGGGATGGAGCACTACGCCAGCAATCCTTTGACGACGTTGCCATGCACGTCGGTCAGGCGATGGTAGCGTCCCTGGAACTTGAACGTCAGCCGCGTGTGGTCGATGCCGAGGCAGTGCAGGAGCGTGGCGTGCAGATCGTGGACGTGAACGGGGTCCTTCACCACGTTGTAGCTGAAGTCATCCGTCTCGCCGTAACTGATGCCGCCCTTGATGCCGCCGCCGGCCAGCCAGACCGTGAAGCAGCGCGGGTGGTGGTCGCGGCCGTAGTTGTCCGCGGTCAGCGTCCCCTGGCAGTAGACCGTGCGGCCGAACTCGCCGCCCCAGACGATGAGCGTGTCGTCGAGCAAGCCGCGCCGCTTCAGGTCCGTGACGAGCGCCGCCGACGGCTGGTCGGTGTCGCGGCACTGGCCGACGATCTGCTTCGGCAGGTTGGTGTGCTGGTCCCAGCCGCGGTGGAAGAGCTGGATGAAGCGCACGCCGCGCTCGGCCAGCCGCCGTGCCAGCAGGCAGTTCGCCGCGAACGTCCCCGGCTTGCGGGCGTCGGGGCCGTACAGGTCGAAGACGTGCTTTGGCTCTCGGGAAACGTCGGTCAATTCGGGCACCGACGTCTGCATGCGGTAGGCCATCTCGTACTGGGCAATGCGCGTCGCCACCTCGGGATCGCCGGTCTCCTCGAGGCGCATCTGGTTGAGGCGGGCGAGGTCGTCGAGGAAGCGGCGGCGGCCGGCGGTGCTGAGGCCGTCGGGGTTGGAGAGGTAGAGGACCGGGTCGCCGACGGCGCGGAACTTGACGCCCTGGTAGCGCGTCGGCAGGAAGCCGCTGCCCCAGAGGCGGTCGTAGAGCGGTTGGTCGTTGGGGTTGCCGCTGCCCTGCGAAATCATGACGACAAAGGCCGGCAGGTCGCGGCTCTCGCTGCCGAGGCCGTAGGCCAGCCAGCTGCCGATGCTCGGCCGGCCGGCGAGCTGCGCCCCGGTCTGGAAGAAGGTCACGGCGGGGTCGTGGTTGATCGCCTCGGTCTGCATCGACTTGACGAAACAGAGGTCATCGACGACGGAAGCAGTGTGCGGCAGCAGTTCGCTGACCGGGGAGCCGCACTTGCCGTGGGGGGCGAACTTGAATTTGCTGGGGGCGACGGGGAAGCTCTCCTGGCGCGAGGTCATGCCGGTGAGGCGCTGCCCCATGCGGACGGAGTCGGGCAGTTCGGTGGCGCGCAGGGCGTCCAGCTTCGGCTTGTGGTCGAAGAGGTCCATCTGCGACGGCGCGCCGGACTGGAAGAGGTAGATGACGCGCCTGGCCTTCGCCGGGAAGTGCGGAATGCCGCTGGGTTCCTGGCCGCTTGCGGCTTCGCAGGACAGCAGCGACCACAGCGCGGCAGCACCCACGCCGGCACGCCCGAAGAAGTGGCGGCGGGTGAGGAGCGTTTGAGGTTCGAGGAGCGGGTTCATGGCTCACCAGGTATAGGCTCTCGCGATTTCCGCGGACGCTTCCGATCCGCCCGCGAGACTTCGGGTGGGCGCGATGCGTCCGCGGCTCCTCCCGTTTGGGTGCCCGCCAGGCGACGGGCAAGCCCGGCGATGGCCGAGTCGAGTCGGTCATAGGGGACTGCCTGATAGGCGAGCAAGATAGGCGACAAGGGGCGCGTTCCCAGGCTGGCCACGACCGGAACGATAACTTTGTTGAGCCCAACCGCCAGCCCCAGTTCGTATTCAGTCCAGAGGGAGTCGAGAGCCGACGGGGTGACCAGGAGGAGAACGGCGTCGGCGCTGCGGAAGGCTTCCGCCAGGCGTTTTTTGTAGTCCTCGCCCGCGGGCATGTCCGTAAGAAGGAGCGGCTCGAGATTCGCGGCCTGAAGTCGGCGGCCGATGTCCCGCGCCAACTCCTGGTCCTGCGGGTTGTAGCTGAGGAAGACCCGCCTGCCCGATCGTTTCGTACTCATCTCATGTCCCCGGTACGGCACCACGGTGGCGGCCTGCGAGCTGGGTGACGTAAGAGTCAAAATCGTTGATGCTCATGTGCGCCTTCCGGCGGACTGGGTCGGGCACGTCTTCCAGGCCGACGTGCAGGAGGACCAGGGTAATCCACTTGTCCTGTCCGTCGGCCATGCCCATTTCGTGGCTGACCCAGGCGGACTCCCGTGATGCCGGCGACAGGAGGACCAGACACTCGGCCGAGGCACGCAACCCGTCTAAGATCCGCTGGTTAACGTCGGCCCCACCGGGGAGGTCAAAGGCGTCCAGCCAGACTCGCATGCCTTGTGCTTCGATCTTCTCCTTCATCACCTGGGCGATCCAGCGGTCCTGGTGCGAATAGCTCAGGAACACCTGGTATTCGAGCGCCTTACCTCGCGACCGTTTCGCCATGGCGACCCCCGCCCCAACCGCTTCCCTGGATGATACGCGCTGGCGGCATCGTTACCAACCCCGGTGGCTGAGCAGGCGGATGTCCTGCCTGTCACGGCTTCGTCCCCACCTCATCCAGGTTCAGGATCACCCCCGCTCCGTGACCATTTTTCCCGGGCGGCCGCGGTTCCCAACAGGTCGGCGTTGATCTTGGCAATAGTGTTGGCCGCTTCCGACTCGACCCGGATGATGCGCACGCCGACGCCGGCACTCTCCACGTCTTCGATGGTTGCGGTAATTGCGCCGCGCAGGGTGTGCGCTGCTCTGGTCACCTCCAGGAAGGCGATACCGTCACGCATCGCAAATTCGATGTCCCCGCCTGTCGCCTGGTACAGCGCGTCGGCAAGCTTGGGCGTGATAGCTGACACACCCGCCAGGATTAGAGTGAATCGATGCTTGGCCACGGCATTGCTCCTCACTCCTTCGTCACCACCTCGTCCAGGTTCAATATCACCCCCGCCACCGCCGTGTACGCCGCCAGTTCGCTCACGTCGAGCTTCTCGTCGCGCGGCGCCTCGCCAAGGCTCACCAGCTTCCGCGCCGCCTTCTCGTCCTGGCGATAGTCGGCCAGGTGCTGCCGGTAGCCGTCGAGCAGGACGCTCAATTCTCCCGGCCGCGGCTGCCGCGCCGTTGCCAGCCGGAAGGCCAACGTGATGCGCTCCTCCGGCGTCGTCCCGCCTTCCTTCATCGCCCGCTGCGCCAAGACGCGCGACGCCTCCACGAAGGTCACGTCGTTCATCAAGTTGAGCGCTTGCAGCGGCGTGTTGGTGCGCGATTGCCGTACCACGCAGGTCTCGCGGCCGGCGGCGTCAAACGTCACCAGCGACGGCGGTGCCACCGTCCGCTTCCAGTAGGTGTACAGGCTGCGGCGGTACAGCTTCTCGCCGTGGTCGGGCACGTACTCCTCGCTGCCGGTCAATTCCTTCCACAGGCCCGGCGGCTGGTACGGCTTCACGGACGGCCCGCCGATGCGCTCCACCAGCAAGCCGCTCGCCGCCAGCGCCTGGTCGCGCACCGCCTCGGCCGGCAGGCGGAAGCGCGGGCCGCGGGCCAGCAGACGGTTATCCGGGTCCGCCGCCAGCAACGCCGGCGTCACCTTCGACGACTGCCGATAGGTCGCGCTCGTCACGATCAGCCGCTGCATCGCCTTCACGTCCCATCCGCGGTCCATGAACTCCGTCGCGAGCCAGTCGAGCAATTCGGGATGGCTCGGCCATTCGCCCTGGGCGCCGAAGTCGTCCACCGTCTTCACCAGGCCAGTGCCGAAGTAGGTCTGCCACCAGCGGTTGACCGTCACCCGCGCCGTCAGCGGGTTCGACCGATCGACCAGCCAGCGCGCGAGACCGAGGCGGTTGTTCGGGGTCCCCTCACCCCCAACCCCTCTCCCCGAAGGGGCGAGGGGCGCGAAGGCGGCCGGCAAACCCGGCGTCACCTTCTCGCCGTGCTTGTCGTACTGACCGCGGATCAGGACGAAGCTGTCGCGCGGCACCGGCATCTCCTCCATGACCATCGTCGTCGGGAAGCTCTCGACCAGCGCCGCCCGCCGCCGCCGCAGGTCGAGGACCTCCCGATGCGCCTGCCGGATGGCTTCCGGGGCGTGTTCTTCGAGGAAGCACGCCCGCAGCTTGCCGGTCTGCTGTGGGGAACGCTTCTGGCGCGGCAGGGCGGCGATCTCGCCGACGGTCTCCGGCGTCCCCAGCCACGCGGCCTCGTCCGCCGTGAGGCAGTCGTCGTAGACGCGCACGTCGCCAATGCTGCCGCGGAAACGACCCTCCGGCCCCTCGCCGCCGCCGATGCGCAGCGGCTCTTTTGTCGCGAAGGTCTGGTTCAATTCGTCCAGGAGCACTTTCGTCTTCTCGGGTCGCCCATCGACGTAAACCTTCACCCCGGCCGCCACGCGCGACCCGTCGTAGGTGACGAGGACGTGATGCCATTCGTCCGCCGGCAGCTCCCGCTCGGTTTCCACGCGCAGGGCGTCGTCCAGCCAGCGCTTCGTCAGGTGGACGAAGACCTTGCCGTCGCGCAGCTCGACGCCGTAGCCTTCGGCCCGCGCCGTGTCGGCCGTGCGCGAGATAATCGTTCCCCCCTGGCGGTCGCGCGGCAGGACGCGGGCGGCGAGGCTGAACTTGTCGTAGAAGCCGAAAGCACCCGCGTCGCCGGCGCTGAAGGAGCGCTTGCCGTCGAACTGCCCCGCCGCGCCGTCGAGGGGGAACTGGGCGACGAGGTTCCGTGCCGGCGACCAGCGCAGCGCCGGCGACAGCGACTTCTCCCATTTCGCCTGGGCGTCGGCCAGCTCCTTCGCCAGGGCGTCGAAGCGCTTCTCGGCGGCGGCCAGCTTCGCGTCGAGGCGGGCGAGCTGTTCCTGCTCCTGCCGCGTCGGCGCCGGCATGAACGGCGGCGAGTTGCCGTACTTCACCGCCCGGCCCTGCTCCGGCACGTTGTTGAAGTAGGCGAAGACCCGGTAGAACTCCTTCTGCGAAATAGGATCGAATTTGTGGTCGTGACAGCGGCCGCAGCCCACCGTCAGGCCGAGCCAGACGGTGGCGGTCGTCTCGACGCGGTCCACGACGTACTCGACGGCGTACTCCTCGGGGATGATGCCGCCCTCGCCGTTGCCGCGGTGATTGCGGTTGAAACCGGTCGCGATTTTCTGCTCGAGCGTCGCGTTCGGCAGCAGATCACCGGCCAGCTGTTCGACGGTGAAGCGGTCGAACGGCACGTTGGCGTTGAAGCCGTCGATCACCCAGTCGCGCCAGCGCCACATGAAGCGTTCGCCGTCGCTCTGGTAGCCGTTGGTGTCGGCGTAGCGGGCCGCGTCGAGCCAGCGCGCCGCCATCGTTTCGCCGAAGCGCGGCGAGGCCAGTAGGCGGTCCACCACCTTCTCGTAAGCGCCCGGCGAGGCGTCGGCGAGGAAGGCATCGACTTCTTGCGGCGCCGGCGGGAGCCCGGTCAGGTCGAGCGTCACGCGCCGGATCAGCGTCGTCCGGTCGGCCTCCGCCGAGGGAGCCAGGCCGTCGCGCTCGAGGCGGGCGAGGATGAAGTGGTCGATGGCGTTGCGCGGCCAGGCGGCCTTCTTCAGGGCGGGCAGCGGGGGGCGTGCCGGCGGCAGGAACGACCAGTGCCTCTGCCATTTTGCCCCTTGTTCGATCCATTTTTTCAGCGTATCGATCTGCGCCGCGGTGATCGTCCGGCCGGATTTCGCCGGCGGCATCCGTTCCGCCTCGTCGTGGGCGGTGAGGCGCCGGAACAACTCGCTGTCGCCCGGGTCGCCGGGCTTGAGGACCTTCGCCGCCCCCTCTTCGGTGTCGAGGCGGAGGCCGGCCTTGCGCTTGGCCTTGTCGGGTCCGTGGCACTGGAAGCAAGTGTCGGAGAGGATCGGCCGCACGTCGCGGTTGAACTCGGCCGGCGCGGCCGTGGCGCAGGGCAGGGGCGCGGCGCACAGGGCGGCGACGGCGAGCCAGGGCAGGCAGGGCCTCGCGGAGTCGATCATACCTGGATCCTGTGGGGCGGGCGGGGAGCGGGTGGCGGCGGCCGAACTCTGCTGACTGTTGTATGCTCGCCGCGGAAGGCCGGCCGCGGAATGCCTCGGCCGCGCCGGCCGCCGAGCCGCCTGGACGCGCGCCGGCCCGACTTGCTATCGTCGGGAGACGAAGTTGCGAAAGTGCTGGCACTCCGTGCCGGCCGTCGGGTATCCTCATGCAGGGCCGTTTCGCCCGGCCCCCTGCCGACGAGCGAGTTGTTCCTTCCCCCAGGAGGCAAGGGGAAGGAGCCCCCCCCTGTTTCGGCCCGCGGGCAGTGACCGCCCCCGGCCGGAGATGCTCTTCCGCCGCTCCCGGAGCGCGTATGGAAACGAACACCCTGAGGCCCGACGTCCCCGGCGAGATCGTCCCGCGCCCCGACGCCACGTCAGACGACCTGAAGGTCCTCGGCCTCGCCCTGTCCGATTGGAGCAAGGTGGAACTGCGCCCCGGCGGCCTGCTCCGCTCCATCGACAACATCGTGCTGACCGAACTGCTCGGCGGCGACGACCCCGCGGCGGTCGTTTTCGCCGTCATTTACGGCGAGGACGACGGCGACTGCCTGACGATCTTGCGCCGCACCCCGCCGCACTCCGACCCCGCCGACGCGGCCCGGCAGCTGGTCGTCGCCTGTTCCTTCCGCGGGTCGGTGTACAGCCGCCGCCGTGCCGTCGAAAGTCTCCGCGACGCCGTCCCCGCCGGCCTGGTCGAGGACGTCCTCATCGACGGGCGGAGCTGGGACCTCCCGTAGCAAGCCGCGTCGCGTGTCCAGGTGAGGGCGACGCGCGCCCCCGGGTGGTGAAGGTGCGGGACAAAGCCTGTCCCGGGCCGCGCGAGCCGCCCGTGACCAGGACGCGCTTGCCGTCGAGCAGCTTCGCCATCGGCGGCCCCGTCATGGTCCCTCCGGGCTGGGGTGGTACTCGACGATGCCGGTTGGGTCCGCCTCCTCCGTGGGAAGGGGATCAACCCGACCCCGGAAGGCGAGGAGGGCCAGCGCCGCGTTCTTCAGGCTTGTCACCAGCAGGATGAACGCGACCAGGGCCGGCAGGAGGGCAGCAATTTGAAGGAAGGGGACGAAGCAGGCGATGAAGAGGATGCAGAAGATGAGGGCCAGTCCGGGGGACGGCAGGATGAGGTCGAACGGACCGCCGTGGCGGCGCGGGTAGCGGGCGAGGTCCAAGGTCAAGCCGTGGACCGCCACGAACACCCAGTAAAAGTTGAAGCCGGGGATGCAAAGGAAGGCGACGGCCTTGTCCGGCGGCGTGCGCGCGTGGCCGTCCTGGATCAGGTTCCAGACCCGGTAGAGCAGGATCGAGGCGAGCACGAGGGCAGCGATGAGCGGCAGGGCGCCGGCGCCGATCAGTCCCCAGCCCAGGAGCCGGAGAAGCTCTCCCAGGGGCGTGTAGCGGTAGTAGGTGTACACCCTACCGTCCGTGTGGGTGTAGGTGGTGGGGACCTGCTCGCTCTGGGCGGTGAGCAGCAACAAGCCGCCGAGCAGGGGCAGCAGCAGCGCCATCACGAGGAGCACCACCCACCAGCGGTAGGGCCCCTGGAAGGACGCCGGCGTGTAGTTCGGCGGCTCGCGATCCTGGAGCAATTCTTCGGGAACTGGCGGCGGGATGGTCAGCAACAGCTCGCGCAGCGCCGGCATCTGATCGGCGCGGACCCAGTAGCGCAGGCCGCTGTGCCAGACGAGCGTGTCGTGCTCCAGGCCGTTGGCGGCCAATTCCTCCAGGGCGAACGGGCCCTTGCGCTCGCCGTCGATCACCAGGTAGAAATTCAGCGGCGACATCGCACCCTCACGACGGCAGGACGTCGAGGCCGACAGCCTGCTTTCCCCAGATCGTAGCCGGAAGCGGGCAGGGCGATCACTCCCATGAGTCGCGCTCCTCGCGGACGTAGGCGTCCACCTCTTCCGCCGTGCGGAACAATCGGCCGCCGGGGTAGTTCCCGATAACTTCCCAGAACGGGCGTTTCGGCATCTCAGGCCCGTTGAGCACGATGAAGACGGTGGCGGACTGTCCCTCCGTTAACTCGGCCGATTCAATTTCGATGCGGTGGCCGGGGAGGATTGTCGTGGTCACTTGCAACATTCGGGACATGGTTTGGACCTCCTGATGAACTCGGCGTCGGCTCCCATCATACACGGCCCCAGGCCAGTGACCACGACCGGATCATCGCTGTCTTCAGGTGGCGCTGTCATGTTCCCCTCCCCGTGCGGGAGAGTAGTTGCCGGTCCAACTCGACGAGGTAATCCCGGCCGAACGGCCCGTTCTCCAACGTGAGGACGAGGTTTTCCGGCAAGTCTTGCTCGTACTCCTCGTCGCAGGAGGCCGCGGCGAGGGCGATGGTCGCGACTGTATCGACGTCACCACTGAACGCGATGCAGTCCTTCAGCAATTCGCTCAGCCGTTCGTTGCGCATCACCGCCGTCACCGCCGCCCGGACGCTCATCCACCCCTTCGGCCCGACCTTGCCGTGCCAGGCCGCCGACCATTGCCCGGGTACCTCGCTTTCGAGGAACGAGCCGAGGTCCTTCTTCGGCCCCAGGCGATACAGCAAGTAATGCGTCATCAGCGCCGACGCCGTCGCCGCGTTGACGCCGTCAGGTGTGTCGTGCGTCAGCGCTGCCTGGACCCGGCATTTCTCGACGACTTCGCCGACCGTGGGCAGGACGCCGAGCGGGCCGGCGCGCATCGCGGCGCCGCTCTTGTCGCTGTGAGGCCGGATGCGCTGCAGGAACTCCTCGCCGCTGGTCACCTCCTGCAGGAAGGCGTAGAAGCCGGCGGCGTAGCCCTCGCGCGGGTCGCGGCGAAACGCGTCCACGAAGCGCCGCGCCAGGTTCAGTGCCGTCCAGCGCTCGCCGGAAACCACGGCCTCCGCGACGGCCAGGCTCATCTGCGTGTCGTCGGTGTAGCAGCCGGGCCGAATGTTGTGCCGCGGGTGCTGAATGTAGTACGCCGCGGCGTTGTGCTCGCGAATCAGGGCGTCCGAGGCGTACTCGAACCCGGCCCCGTAGGCATCACCGACCGCCAGTTCCAGCAACATTAGCCGACCCCCCACAGAATCTCGATGGGCGGTTCCAGGTCGCGCGTCCCCAGCTTGTCCATGTACCGCCTCTGTTCATGGACCCGCTGCGACTCGACCTGCTTCCTCACCAAAGTCACCCCCGCCCGCGCGCTGCGCCTGGGCACCGCGGTCACTTCGGCCACCACCAATGCCTGTGCAGGTCATCCCGTCACGCCATGATCGGCCGGCTTTCGCAGCGAGCCGTCGTCCTTGACTTCCAACCCCGGCAGCCGCTCCGACAGCTCCAGGAGGAACGCCGCCCGGTCCTGCGGGGCGATGCGGATGGGCCAACTCAAGTGGCCGTTCTTCTTGCGGTAGCGCACGCGCAGCCCGCGCACCGCCAGGCCCAAGTTCCATTCAAAGACCGGCCCGCCCATGCCCTGGGACGGCACCACCTCCTCGATGGCGTCCAGCGGCACCCTCCAGCGAATCGGGCCGGAGCGGATGATGAGGCTTGTCTCGGTGATCTCGGAACTGGTGCCGAACAAGATCCATAGGAGCAGCCCGCCGACGAGGAGCAGCAGCCCCCCCGGGAGGAGCAGCGGGTACTCCCGGCTGACGACGGCCATGCCGACGAGGGTGCCGCCGCCCACCAGTTGGGCCGCGCTGATCACGGCGAGGAGGCCGGCCAGCCACCAGTCTTTCTTGCCCGGGTGAACCATGTCAACCCATCCCGCTCAGCCGCAAGCGGCAGTTAGTGAGACCGCATCCGTACGCCCAGGTCGATCCAGCCGCGCAGGCTGCCGCCGGCGCCCAGCGTCTGGTTGAAGCCGCGGCACACCGTCCAGCACTGCGCATGTTGCAGCGGTTGGTCACCTGGAGGAAGCACTGAAACGGCCGGCGGCGCAGCACCGTCGCGGCGAAGCGAAGGTCACGCTGCAGTACGTCGAGGCTCACGTGTGTCTCCTTCTGTCAACCTGCGCGCCCTGCGGTACCGGGCGGCTCGCCCGCCCCCTCCCTCCCGGCGGGGTGCTGCGATTGGGGCGAAGGGTCGGGATTGCCCGTGAGTTGCTCTTCAAGTTCCAGCACCCACTTGTCTTTCGTCGTCAGTCGGTCGTAAGCGGACTGCTTGGGAGGTTCCAGATACTTGCGGAGTTCGGCGGCGCGGCGCGGGCTGGCTTTGTTGAAGACGATCGTCATCGCGAGGACGGCGCCGCTGACGGCGAACACGGCCCCAATTCGTAGCAACAGCCAACGTCCGTCGGAAGCGTGCATGTGGTGCCTGTCCATCGCAAGGAGAATGAGGAGGCTGCAAACCACGGTGAGCCAAAGGGCCATCCCGCACGCCCCGCGCACCCAGCCGACGAGCACGGACTTGGGGCTCAGGGGGATTCGCCGCCCTCGCCTCCCCGTCTGACCGGGCCAGGTGAAGATCAAGTACGATTCCAGCGGCATGATGGGCATGTACCCCACGTGGAAGAAGCGTGTTGCCACGTAATACAGTCCGGGAACCCGGTCCACCACCCCGAAGTAATTTGTGCCGGAGACGACAATCATCGACTCGATCCCCCTTGCACAGGATCATGGGTATCAGAATCTCCACCCCGCCACGAACTGCCGCACCAGTCGCTCCGTCACGTCCCGCAGGACTGGCGTCACCCCGCGGTACTCGTCCAGCACATCGCCCAGCGCCTCGACCATCTGGGCGACGTGTACCGATTGCGCCGTCAGCGGCGGCTCCAGCTTCAGCACGTTCCACAACTGCGACGCCGGCTGACAGATGACGCCGCGCTCCAGCAACCGCAGCGCCACCCACTGCCCGAACGCCTTCTTCGACACCATCTCCACCAGCGCCGGCGACAGCCGATTCAGGAATCCCTTCTCGGTCGGCCCCAGCTCGACGCCTACCAACAATCCGCGGCCGCGCACCTCGCGCACCAGCGGATGACCGGCCAGCCGTTCGCGCAGCCGCGCCAGCAGCTCCGCGCCGCGCACCTTACTGTTGGCGACCAACTCCTCGTCGGCGAGGACGTGCAGCGTCTCCAGCGCCGTCACGCACGACAGGGCGTTGCCGGCAAACGTCGAGCCGTGCAGGTCGAAGCGATCCGTCGCCCCGTAGGCTTTGGCATGAACCTCCGGCCGGGTCAGCGCAGCGCTGATCGGCGCCAGCGATCCGCTCAGCGCCTTGGCCAGCACCAGCACGTCGGGGACGAACCCGTCCGGCTGGTAAGCGAACATCGTTCCCGTGCGGCCGAGTCCTGTCTGCACCTCGTCGAGCACCAGCAGCGTACCGGCCCGGCGGCACAAGTCCTGCGCCTCGGCGAGGTAGCCGGCCGGCGGCATCACGACGCCGGCCTCGCACTGGATCGGCTCGACCAGGAAGGCGGCGAAGCGGTGCGTCCCCAGGTAGGCCTTCAGGACCGCGAGGTCGCCGTAGGGGACGGGCTCACAGCCGGGCAGGAGCGGCTCGAACGGCTTGCGCATCCGCTCCTCGCCCATCACGGACAGCGTACCGAGGTTGGTGCCGTGGAAGCCGCCCTGGCAGTACAGGAATCCGGCCCGCCCCGTCGCGGCCCGCGCCAGCTTCAGCCCGGCCTCGACCGCCTCGCCGCCGCTGCTGGCGAACAGGCACACCGTCAGCGGCTCGGCCAGCTTCGCCAACGCCTCCGCCAACTCGGCGGCGTGCGGCGATGGCCCGACGTGGCACAAGTTCAGCGCCTCCTCGCCCAGGAACGACCGCAGCCGCTCGATCAATCGCGGATGGTTGTGGCCGACGTTCGCACTGCCGAACCCCGCCAAGAAATCGAGGTACTGCCGCCCGAGGTGGTCCCACACCCAGACGTCCCGCGCCCGGATAAACAGCCGCCCGTAGCCGAACAGGCCGAGCAGTTTGACGAAGGCCGGGTTGACGTGGCGCGCGTACGTCGCCACGGCGGGGTGGTCGGAAGTCCAGAAGTCGGCGCCCATCGTTCCCATGGTCGTTGAGCGGCCGCTCGCAGAGCGGCACGTCACCCTCCCGGCAGCAACTTGCGCAGCACCAGTTCCGTCACGAAAAACAGCACCCCAAACAGGACCAACGAGCGATGGCTGCCACTCACGTTACCGCCCGCCTGGACCTGATCGCCTGCCGACGCCGGCCTGAGCGGACGTGCATGGTGGTTGTAAGGCACCAGCGCGCGGTCTGTCAAGGAAATAGCGGCCAGCGGCTGGTGCGTTGGTGCGGGCGCGGGAAGGCGGTGGGGGAAAGGGAAGGAACCAGATCCTCGGGATTCCGTGCTCCGTTCGGCTCCCCGCGCCTCAGGCCGCTGTTCGGTCGGCCACCGGAGTTCCCCCGCCCACTCGGCCCACCGTGGCCACCTGGCCCCGGCTTCAGATGGCTGAAGGAGCCGGTACGGCGCGCCTTGATTCCGCGGGACATCCTGTTACGCTTGAAGCAGATGAGGCGTGTCGCACACGTACGAAACCGCAGTTCTGGACAACACGGTTTTTCCCATTGACGTGTCGATGGATGGGCCGAGGCGCCTCGATGCCGAGGAGACTGATCGACCGCTGCCGGCCGGAAAGCATCCGGGAGTTCAGGGCCTCCGCGCCTACCTGTACGAAGTTCGACACGTCCGGGAAGCCACGGAATGGCTCCTGGTCAATTCGGACCATTTATGAGGATAAGCCATGCCGCGCAAGCGAAGGGGATTTGAGGGGCCGCCGCTCCGTACGGTCGGCAACCTGGTCGAGCGGCTGGTTGACGAATTGAAGTCCGACCGGCAGTCGGGACAGCCGATGATCGAGGAGGAGGAGTTCCCTACGAAGAAACTGCGCGTGAACGTCATCTGGGACGAATGGGAGCGAGTGCCGCTCGAGGACCGGACGGCCACCATCCTGCGCGCTTACGAACAGGCGGAAGGCCGAGAGTACCGCGATCGAATCGCCCTCGCCAACGGCCTGACGGTACCCGAGGCGCACGCAGCAGGAATGTTGCCGTATCAGGTGATCGCCGCCGTCCGCCAAACCGACCCGGTGACGGCGGAGCAGTGCCGGCGGGCGCTGATCGAGGAAGGCGCGTCGATCTTGTTCGGCGAGGACCAGCCGCAGCTTCGATTCGCCACGGAGGAGGACGCGGACGCGGCGCGGAAGCGGCTTGCCGAGAGGTTGGCGGACAGTGAGCCGGTCTGGGTCGTCACGAAGGAAGTCGGCACGGTCGAGGACTGGGCGCAACGCTGATCGCGCGAGGTGGCCTGCGATAGGATGGCCCGCGTTCAAGATGTCAGGGACGCTTTGAGTCCGTTAGCGAATCCTTTTCTGTTGTCGCAACCGGCGTCGAGCAGGGCGTCGGCAAGGATCGGCAGGCGGTCGAAGACACGTTCGTCGCAGATGGACT
>DATFNV010000064.1:0-16059 GCA_035266225.1 Gemmataceae bacterium | reverse complement strand
AGCCACGAGGCGATCACGCTGCCGCGCCGCCACACCTCGGCGATGTCGCGCAGGTTGAAGTCGTACTGGTAATGCTCGGGGTCGCGCAGCGGCGTCGTCTCGGCGTCGGCCGCGTGCTGCCGCTTGCCGACGTTGGCGTGGCGCAGGATGTTCAACCCCTCGGCGTAAGCGGCCATGACGCCGTACTCGATGCCGTTGTGGACCATCTTGACGAAGTGGCCGGCGCCGTTCGGGCCACAATGCAGGTAGCCGTGCTCCGCGGTGCCGCCGACCTTGTCGCGCCCCGGCAGGCGCGGCGCCGCCTCGACCGGCGGGGCCAGGGCGGCAAAGATCGGGTCGAGGCGCCGCACCACCTCCGCTTCGCCGCCGATCATCTGGCAGTAGCCGCGCTCCAGGCCCCAGACGCCGCCGCTGGTGCCGACGTCGAGGTAGTGCAAGCCCTTCGCCCGCAGCTCGGCGGCGCGGCGGATGTCGTCGATGTAATAGGAGTTGCCGCCGTCGATGACGACGTCCCCGTTCTCCAGGCGGGGGACCAGGTCTTGCAGGGTCCGGTCCACGACGGCCGCGGGCACCATGAGCCAGACGGCACGAGGCCGAGCCAGCTTCTTGACGAAATCGTCCGGCGACGAGGCACCCGTCGCGCCCTCGGCGGCGAGGCCCTTGACCGCCTCCGCGCTAAGGTCGTAGGCGACGCACTGGTGCCCCGCCCGCAACAGGCGCCGCACCATGTTGCTGCCCATCCGGCCCAGGCCGATCATCCCGAGCTGCATCGCTGCCTCCCGTTGGTCGTTACTCGATGCGTCACCCGCCCGGGTGGACAGTCCCCCAGTCGGCTCTCTTCCGCCTTATGATATGCCATCGCCGTTGCAAAACCGACGTTGTTTAGCGGCCGCCCTCGGGGCGGCGCTGGGAGCGCCGCCCCGAGGGCGGCCGCTAAACAACCGGAAATCGAATGGCGCGAGTAAATGAGCGGGGGCGGCTCCACTCGGGTCGGGATGGATCATCAGGGAAGTGTGGGCGCGGCGGGGCGCGCCGATTCGGCCGCCGCAGTCGGGCTGGCGGCGGCCCGGCTGCGCCGACCGGTACGGAACACCCAATCCCACAGTGGCGAGGTGACGCCGAAGCAGCGGGACGGGTCGGCGTAGTGGTGGTGCAGGTGATGGCTGGCCAAAGGCCGTAGCAAGCGCCGCACCGCCGGGACGCGGTGAATCGAGTAGTGGATTACCTCGTAAGACAGGTAGCCGACGACGAGGCCCACGAACACCAGCGCCGCCCAACCGACGCTCCACAGGACCACGCTGACAACAGCGAAGAGGATGACCGCGACCGGGAACGAGAAGGACAGGCGCGCCACGATCCGGTTCGGGTCGTCGGGCGCCTCGTGGTGGTTGCCGTGCGAGAGGCCCAGCCAGCCGAAATGCCGCGGCGGGTCGTGGAAGAAGCGGGAGTGCAGGACGTACTCGATCAGGGTCCAGAGCAGGAAGCCGGTCGCCGGCAGCACAACCCAGACCCAGGCCGGCGGCCGCTCGCCGAGCAGGTTCCCCAGGACGCACGCCAGGGCGACCGTGCCGTAGACGCCCACGGGCAGCCAGGGGCCGGAGGGCTGGGAGACGAAGGGTTTCAGGGCCGCGGCCCCGCAGGCCCGTGCGGGTGCCAGCAGCCGTTGCCGGAGAGTCATTGCCTCGACTCCGTGCAGAAGACCGAGAATGCCCCCTTAAGCATTCTACCCTCGAACGGCCTGCCCTGCACGGCGCCGCGGCACTTTCTCACGGAGAATTCGCGATTGTCCCCCGCAAAATACTTCACTCCGCCCCGGCGGAGAACTTCGACCGGGCGCGGACGAATCGCCGCAGCAGGGCGCTGGCCAGCAGGGCGGGCAGCGTGCCGAGCAACGGCAACCCGCTGAGGGCGGCGACGCAGAGCCAGGGGATGGGGTCCGCGAAGTCGCCCGTCGCGGAGGCGACGGAGACTGGGCGCACCGGGGGCACCTGAGGCGAGGCCGTTGGGGAAACCGGGCCGCCGTAGACGTCGGTGTCCGGGTGGGCCCCCCGCCACTCCCCCCACGTCGTTTCTTCCCCCGGGTAGAAGCTATAGGGGAACGGCGGGCTGCCCGGGTCGAGCGCCGTGGCCGAGTCCTGGCGGTAGGCGTAGCCGCCGGACTTTAGCACCATGCCGCCGGCTCGAAGGCCCCCCTGCGACAGGTCCAGCGGTTCGTCCGGCGGGCCGCCCGAGAAGGCGCGCGAGCAGCGGTAGATGTTGCAGTGCGTCACGGTGACCGGCACGCCCCCGACCACGTCATTGACGATGTGGGTAGTCCGGTCTTGCGCCAGGGCCCGCACCAGGTAGGCCCGGTTGCGGCCGCCGGCACTGATCCCGATCACCGCCTCGTCATCGCACACCGCCGCCTCGGAGGCCGGGACCGTGGGGGGTTGCCGGATCCCGGGCCACTCGAAGCGGATCTCGATGTCCGCGGCCACGCGCGGCGGCTGGGGGTACAACCGCGCCACGAGGGACGGGTAGCGGAGCGCCCCGAGCAGGACGAGGGCGATGGCCGCCGAGCCGAGCAAGCCGGGCAGCAGGAACGAGGCCGTACGGCGCCAGGCGGGCCGGCGCGCAGGATCGATCGTGGGAGGAGCCATTACGGAGCATCTCCGGTGTGGCCGGCCGGACTCGATCCGCACGGGGATCATGTCCCGACCGGGAAGGTGAAAACGAGACTATAGGGAGGGTCGGAAGAGGCGCCCCTCGGGTACCCGCTGCTCCAAGTATCCGGGCGGGGCGACGACCTTTCAGTGATTCTCCCCGGCCCCGTGGCGAGCCGGCACGGGGTCAGAGTAGCCATTCGTGAATGAAAGAGTGATGAGCCATCAATGAGATATGCCCCGCGCCGAGACTGAGCGCCCCTGCCCCCGGGGGACGCGTCGGTGGGCAATTGCGGGCAGGAGACTTGCGATTCCGCTGCCCTGCGGTATACTCAGTCTCGATGTGAAACCGGCCGGGCGGGGCTAGGACAGCCCCCGGGGCACGTCTCGCCGTGCGCCGGGGCGCCGTTTCGTTTTCGCAGCGCCTCGAAGCCCCTGGCCCCGCCCGCAACACTTCGCCCTCGACCGCGCCTAACACTTGTCACCGTCCCCCGTGTCAGCACTCGACTCACGCAGGAGAGCCTCCATGCCGGCACTGCAAGAACCCCCCGCCCAGACCCTGGACGCGACCGCCATCCTGTCCGCCCTGACCAACCTCAAGAAGGGCAACTTCTCCCACCGGCTGCCGGTGGACTGGGTCGGCATCGCCGGGAAGGTGGCCGACGCCTTCAACGAGGTCATCGATCGCAACGAGCGCATGGCCAAGGAGCTGGAGCGGATGAGTCGCGTCGTCGGCAAGGAGGGCAAGCTGACCCAGCGCGCCAGCCTCGGCGACGTCGGCGGCTCCTGGGCCGAGGCCATCGACTCCATCAACACCCTCATCGACGACCTCGTCCACCCCACCAGCGAGACGGCTCGCGTCATCGGCGCCGTCGCCCAGGGCGACCTGTCGCAGACCATGGCCCTGGAAATCGACGAACGGCCCTTGCAGGGCGAGTTCCTGCGCACGGCCAAGACCATCAACAAAATGGTCGATCAGCTGGGCTCCTTCGCCTCGGAAGTGACGCGCGTGGCTCGCGAGGTCGGCACCGAGGGCAAGCTCGGCGGACAGGCCAAGGTCAAGGGCGTCGCCGGCACCTGGAAGGACCTCACCGACTCCGTCAACTCGATGGCCGGCAACCTCACCGCCCAGGTGCGCAACATCGCCGACGTGACCACCGCCGTGGCCAACGGCGACCTCTCCAAGAAGATCACCGTGGACGTCAAGGGCGAGTTTCTGGAGCTCAAGGGCACCATCAACACGATGGTGGACCAGCTGCGCTCCTTCGCCTCGGAAGTGACGCGCGTGGCCCGCGAGGTCGGCACCGAGGGCAAGCTCGGCGGACAGGCGCGCGTCGAGGGCGTCGGCGGCGTCTGGAAGGACCTGACCGACTCCGTCAACTTCATGGCCAGCAACCTGACGACGCAGGTGCGCAACATCGCGGCCGTCACCACCGCCGTCGCCAACGGCGACCTCTCCAAGAAGATCACGGTGGACGTCAAGGGCGAAATCCTGGAGCTGAAAAACACCGTGAACATCATGGTGGATCAGCTCAGCTCGTTCGCCGCCGAGGTGACGCGCGTGTCCCGCGAGGTCGGCACCGAAGGCATCCTCGGCGGACAGGCCGACGTCCGCGGCGTCGGCGGCGTCTGGAAGGACCTGACCGACTCCGTCAACTTCATGGCCAGCAACCTGACCAGCCAGGTGCGCAACATCGCCGAGGTGACCACCGCCGTCGCCACCGGCGACCTGTCCAAGAAGATCACGGTGGACGTCAAGGGGGAAATCCTGGAGCTGAAGAACACGGTCAACACGATGGTGGACCAGCTGCGTTCCTTCGCCGCCGAGGTGACGCGCGTGGCCCGAGAGGTCGGCACCGAGGGCCGGCTCGGCGGGCAGGCCGACGTCAAGGGCGTCGCCGGCACCTGGAAGGACCTCACCGACTCCGTCAACTTCATGGCCGGCAACCTCACCGCCCAGGTGCGCAACATCGCGGCCGTCACCACCGCCGTCGCCACGGGCGACCTGTCCAAGAAAATCACCGTCGATGTGAAAGGCGAGATTCTGGAGCTGAAGGATACCATCAATACGATGGTGGACCAGCTCAGTTCGTTCGCGTCGGAAGTGACGCGCGTGGCTCGCGAGGTCGGCACCGAGGGGCGCCTTGGCGGGCAGGCCGACGTTAAGGGCGTCGCCGGCACCTGGAAGGACCTCACCGACTCCGTCAACTCGATGGCCGGCAACCTCACGGTGCAGCTGCGCGACGTCTCCAAGGTGTCGTCGGCCATCGCCTCCGGCGACCTGACGCAGAAGATCACCGTCGATGTCCGCGGCGAGATCCTTCAGATCAAGAACGTCATCAACACCATGGTGGACCAGCTCAGCTCCTTCGCGTCGGAAGTGACCCGCGTGGCCCGCGAGGTCGGTACGGAAGGGCGACTCGGCGGCCAGGCCGACGTCAAGGGCGTCGCCGGCACCTGGAAGGACCTCACCGACTCCGTCAACTTCATGGCCGGCAACCTCACCGGCCAGGTGCGCAATATCGCCGACGTGACCAAGTCGGTGGCCAACGGCGACCTGTCCAAGAAGATCACGGTGGACGTCAAGGGCGAAATCCTCGAACTGAAGAACACCATCAACACGATGGTGGACCAGCTCAGCTCGTTCGCCGCCGAGGTGACGCGCGTGGCCCGCGAGGTCGGCACCGAAGGCAAGCTGGGCGGGCAGGCCGACGTCAAGGGCGTCGCCGGCACCTGGAAGGACCTCACCGACTCCGTCAACTTCATGGCCGGCAACCTGACCAGCCAGGTGCGCAATATCGCCGACGTCACGAAGTCGGTGGCCAACGGCGACCTGTCCAAGAAGATCACCGTGGACGTCAAGGGCGAGATCCTGGAGCTGAAAGACACCATCAATACGATGGTCGATCAGCTGCGTTCTTTCGCCGCCGAGGTGACGCGCGTGGCTCGCGAGGTCGGCAGCGAAGGCAAACTCGGCGGCCAGGCCGACGTCAAGGGCGTCGCCGGTACCTGGAAGGATCTCACCGACTCCGTCAACTTCATGGCCGGCAACCTCACCGCCCAGGTACGCAACATCGCCGACGTGACCACCGCCGTCGCCAACGGCGACCTCTCCAAGAAGATCACTGTCGATGTCAAGGGCGAGATTCTGGAGCTGAAGAACACCGTCAACATCATGGTGGACCAGCTGCGCTCGTTCGCTGCCGAGGTGACCCGCGTGGCGCGCGAGGTCGGCACCGAGGGGCGACTGGGGGGGCAGGCCGACGTCAAGGGCGTCGCCGGCACCTGGAAGGACCTCACCGACAGCGTCAACTTCATGGCCAGCAACCTGACGACGCAGGTGCGCAACATCGCCGCCGTGACCACCGCCGTCGCCAACGGCGACCTGTCCAAGAAGATCACTGTCGATGTCAAGGGCGAGATTCTGGAGCTGAAGAACACCGTCAACATCATGGTGGACCAGCTCAGCTCCTTCGCCTCGGAAGTGACGCGCGTGGCCCGCGAGGTGGGTAGCGAGGGCAAGCTCGGCGGGCAGGCTCAGGTCAAGGGCGTGTCGGGGACCTGGAAGGATCTAACCGACTCGGTGAACTCGATGGCCGGCAACCTGACCAGCCAGGTGCGCGGCATCGCCAAGGTGGTGACGGCGGTGGCCAACGGCGACCTGAAGCAGAAGCTGACGGTCGAGGCCAAGGGCGAGATCGCGGCCCTGGCCGATACCATCAACGGCATGATCGACACGCTGGCCACCTTTGCCGACCAGGTGACCACCGTGGCCCGCGAGGTCGGCGTCGAGGGCAAGCTCGGCGGCCAGGCCAAGGTCCCCGGTGCCGCCGGCACCTGGAAGGGCTTGACCGACAACCTTAACCAGCTCGCCGCGACACTGACCACGCAGGTGCGGGCCATCGCCGAGGTCGCCACCGCCGTCACCAAGGGCGACCTGACGCGCTCGATCACCGTCGAGGCGGCCGGCGAGGTGGCCGCCCTCAAGGACAACATCAACGAGATGATCCGCAACCTGCGTGAGACGACGCGCATCAACACCGAGCAGGATTGGCTCAAGACCAACCTCGCCAAGTTCAGCCGCATGCTCCAGGGCCAGAAGGACCTCAACGCCGTCGGCCGGCTCATCCTCTCCGAGCTGGCGCCCGTGGTCAGCGCCCAGCAGGCGGTCTTCTACGTCCTCGAAGGCAAGGGCGAGGAGACGCCGATCCTCACCCTGTTGGCCAGCTACGCCGATCGCGGGCAATCGGCCGTTGGCCAGAGCCTCGGCCTGGGCGAAGGGCTGGTCGGCCAGTGCGCCCTGGAGAAGCGCAAGAACCACATCACCAGCGCCCCGCCCGACTACATCCGCATCTCGTCGGGTCTGGGGGCCGCCCCGCCGCGCAGCATCATCGTGCTGCCGGTCATCTTCGAGGGGTTGGTCAAGGGCGTCCTCGAACTGGCCTCGTTCGAGCGCTTCAACCCCACCCATGAAGCCTTCCTCGACCAGCTGACCGAGTCGATCGGCATCGTGCTCAACACCATCGAGGCCAACATGCGGACGGAGGGCCTGCTCAAACAGTCGCAGTCGCTGGCGCAGCAGCTGCAGAGCCGGCAGCAGGAATTGCAGAACACCAACCAGGAATTGCAGGAGAAGGCCGGCCTGCTGGCCCACCAGAACCAGGAGGTCGAGCGCAAGAACCGTGAGGTGGAACAGGCCCGCCAGGCCCTGGAAGACAAGGCCAAGCAGCTGGCCCTGACCAGCAAGTACAAGTCGGAGTTCCTGGCCAACATGAGCCACGAGCTGCGCACGCCGCTGAACAGCCTGCTCATCCTGTCCGACCAGCTGTCGAAGAACCCCGAGGGCAACCTGATGCCCAAGCAGAAGGAGTTCGCCAAGACGATCCACTCGGCCGGCAACGACCTGCTGATGCTCATCAACGACATCCTCGACCTGTCGAAGATCGAATCGGGGACGGTGGTGGTGGACGTCGGCGAGCTGCGCCTGGACGACCTGCAGGGCTACGTCGAGCGCACCTTCCGTCACGTGGCCGAGTCGAAGGGGGTGGGCTTCGACATCCAGCTGGAGCCGGACCTGCCGGCGTCGATGTTCACCGACGCCAAGCGGCTGCAGCAGATCGTCAAGAACCTGCTGTCCAACGCCTTCAAGTTCACGCACCAGGGGCAGGTGACGCTGACGGTGGAGGCGGCGCGGTCGGGCTGGAACACCGATCACGAGGAGCTGAACCGGGCGCCGACGGTGCTGGCCATCTCGGTGTCGGACACGGGCATCGGCATCTCGCCGGACAAGCAGCAGATCATCTTCGAGGCGTTCCAACAGGCCGACGGCAGCACCAGCCGCAAGTACGGCGGCACCGGCCTGGGGTTGGCCATCAGCCGCGAGCTGTCGCGCTTGCTCGGCGGCGAGATCCGGCTGGTCAGCGCCCCCAGCCGCGGCAGCAAGTTCACGCTGTACCTGCCGCAGATCTACACGCCGCGCGGGGGCCGCAAGTCGAGCCCCGCCGAGGCGCCGGCCGCGCCGCCGGCCACGCCCGAGCCGGTGTCCTTCGTGCCGCCAAGGGCGACCGGCAACGGCGCGCCCCCCGCGCCGCGACGCGACGTGCTGGCGCCGGAGCCGGGCGCGGTGGCCCTCATCAACGAGGCGGGCGACGACCGCGACCAGATCCAGCCGGGCGACCGGGTGCTGCTGATCGTGGAGAACGATCTGGGCTTCGCCCGCTTCCTGCTCGACGCCGCCCGCGAGAAGGGCTTCAGGGGGCTGGTCACCTCGCTGGGGGCCGCCGCCCTGGCCATGACGCGCGAGTACAAGCCCGTGGCCATCACCCTCGACATCTTCCTGCCCGACATCGAAGGCTGGCGCGTCCTGGACCGCCTCAAGAACGACGTCGGCACGCGCCACGTCCCGGTCTGCGTCGTCTCCACCGACGACGCCCGCGACCGGGCCCTCGACGGCGGCGCCCTGGCCTTCGTCGCCAAGCCGATCAAGACGCGCGAGACGATCGACGACCTCCTCGACCGGATCAGGGACTATGTCGGCCGCGCCCGCAAGACGGTGCTGGTCGTGGAGCCGGAGCCGACCCGGCGCGAGCGCATCGTCGAGTGGCTGGGCCGCGGCGTGGACACGACCGCGGCCGCCGACGGCGCCGCCGCCGCCCGATTACTGCGGGAACGGCCCGTGGATTGCGTGGTGGTGAGCCAGCAGGCGCAGCGGCCGGAGCCGCTGGCCCCGGCCGAGGAGGGGCGCGGCGACGGCGTCGTCAGCCGCCTGCCGGTCATCCTCTTCGGCGAGGGCAAAGCGCCCGAGGACAGCGGCTGGGCGAAGGTCGCCGCGGGGTGTACGCTCCGCACCGCCCATTCGCCGGAGCGGTTGCTGGACCAGGCCGCCCTGGTGTTGCACCGCGACCTCGGTAAGATGCCTGCAGCGGAACGGCAGATGCTGGAGGGGCTGCACTCCTCGGCCCGCGTGCTGCCGGGCAAGAAGGTGCTCATTGTCGATGACGACATGCGCAACATCTTCGCCCTGTCCACCGTGCTGGAGGAGCACGACATGGTGATCGCCTCGGCGGACAATGGCCGCGACGCCATCAAGATCCTCCAGGCGCAGCCGGACGTGGACATCGTACTCATGGACATCATGATGCCCGAGATGGACGGCATCGACACCATGCGCGAGATCCGCAAGATCCCGCAGCTGAAGAAGCTGCCGATCATCGCCGTCACGGCCAAGGCCATGAAGGGCGATCGCGAGAAGTGCATCGAGGCCGGGGCCTGGGACTACCTGTCCAAGCCGGTCGATACCGAGCAGCTTCTGGCCGTGCTGCGGGCGTGGTTGCATCGGTAGGCAAGGCGAGCGGGGGGCGTCAGCCCCCCGGTATCGGTTACTCACCGGGGGGCTGACGCCCCCCGCTCGCCTTCAATCACTGCGCAAAGGAGCGCTATGAGCGACACCGACAAGGCGAACATCCTGGTGGTGGACGACCTCGCCGACAACCTGCTCGTGATGGGGTCGGTCCTCGAGGAGTTGGGGCAGAACCTCGTCACGGCCCGCTCCGGCGCCGAGGCCCTGCGCCGGGTCCTGGAGTGCGACTTCGCGGTGATCCTCCTGGACGTCAACATGCCGGGCATGGGCGGCTACGAGACGGCGGCGCTGATCCGCGGCCGCAAGCGCTCGGCGCACACGCCGATCATCTTCATCACCGCCTACGCCGACGAGATGAACACCACCCACGGCTACTCGCTGGGGGCGGTCGATTACGTGCTGTCGCCGGTGGTGCCGGAGGTGCTGCGGACCAAGGTGCGCGTCTTCGTCCAGTTGCACCTGATGACCGAGCAGGCCAAGCGCCAGGCGGACGAGCGCGTGGCCCTGGCCAAGGCGCAGGCGGCCCGCGCTGCGGCCGAGGAGGCGACGCGCCGCTCGAACTTCCTCGCCGAGGCGAGCAAGGTGCTCTCGGGCTCGCTCGACCTGGAGGCCACGGTGTCGGGCCTGGCCCGGCTGACGGTCCCCTTCCTGGCCGACCTGGGGGCCGTCACCCTGGTCGGGGAGCAAGGCCGGCCGTGGCACACGGAGCTGGCCTGGGTCCATCCGCCGGAGGACCGGGTCCACACCGCCGCCTTGCGCGGGTCGGAGGCGCCGGACGACGAACTGCTCGCCGCCGTGGAGCGCGTGCTGGCCGGGGGCAGTGCCGTGGCCCTGAACGAGGTGGCGCTGGCCTACCCGCCGGCGGAGCACAACGGGGCGGGCTCGGGGGCCGGCCCGCCGATCCGCTCGGCCGTCGTCCTGCCGCTGACTGCCCGCGGCCGCACCCTCGGCGCCCTGACCCTCGCGGTGAGCGACCCGAAGCGCCACGGCTCGGCCCACGACATGGCCGTGGCGCGCGACTTCGCCGGCCGGGCTGCCGTCGCCCTGGACAACGCCCGCCTCTACCGGGAGGTGCAGGACGCCGACCGCCGCAAGAACGAGTTCCTGTCGATGCTGGCCCACGAGCTGCGCAACCCGCTGGCGCCCATCCGCAACGGCGTCCACCTCCTGCGGGCGCTCGGCCGTCTCGACCCGCGGGTCTGCGAGGTCCGCGACATGATGGACCGCCAGGTGCAGCAGCTGGTGCGCCTGGTGGACGACCTGCTCGACATCTCGCGCATCACCCGCGGCAAGATCCGCCTGCAGACCGAGCCGACCGACCTGGCCGCCGTGGTCGCCCGCGCGGTGGAAACCTGCCGGCCGCTGATCGACGAGCGCCAACATCGGCTGGCGCTGGCGCTGCCGCCCCAACCGCTGCGCGTGACGGGAGACGCGGTGCGGCTGGCGCAGGTCGTGGGCAACCTACTGCACAACGCGGCCAAGTACACCGAGGAGGGGGGGGAGATCTGGCTGAGCGTCGCTCGCGAGGGGGACCAGGCGATCGTCCGCGTCCGCGACACCGGCATGGGCATCCCGGCGGAGATGCTGGGCTGTGTTTTCGACCTGTTTATGCAGATCGACCGCTCGCTGGACCGCTCCCAGGGCGGCCTGGGGCTCGGACTTACGCTCGTCCGCCGACTGGTCGAGATGCACGCGGGGAGCGTGGAGGCGCACAGTGCAGGCCCCTGCCTCGGGAGCGAGTTCGTCGTGCGGCTGCCGGCCCTGCCCGACGAGGTGGCGGCCGACGCCCCCGCACCTCCCGCCCTGGACCTGCAGGCGCGCGGCCCGGGGCGGCGCGTCCTGGTCGTGGACGACAACAAGGACGCGGCCGAGAGCCTGGCCCTGCTGCTGAGGGTCGCGGGGCACGACGTGCGCGTCTGCCAAGACGGGCCGTCAGCGCTGCGGACCGCCGCCGAATACTACCCGGAGGCGGTGCTGCTGGACATCGGCCTACCCGGGATGAACGGCTACGAGGTCGCCCGCCGCCTGCGCGGCCAGCCCGACACGGAGCGGGCGCTGCTGGTGGCCCTGACGGGCTACGGACAGGACGAAGACCAGCGCCGCGCCCGCGAGGCCGGCTTCGATCATCACTTCGTCAAGCCGGCGGACCTCGAGGCGCTGGCCGCGCTGCTCGCCTCGTCAGGAACCCCGGCCGCGGTCTCCTGAGTCAACTCACGTCCCTTCGTTGTCGAAATCCATCGGGACGTCGAGGAGGCTCCCCTGCGGATCCGGGCGAATCAGGCGAGCCCGTCCGTGTTTGAGGGCGTCCGGCAGGACCTGATCGAGATTGGCGAAGGCCGGGATGGTGTAATGAAACCCGTCCGGGCCCCGGCTGTGGGCGAGGACCGCGAGGATCTGACGGCAGCGCTCGGGTGTGTCGTGGGGGCCCGCGAAGAAGTACGGCTTGCCGTCCTTGCCGAACTCGAATTCCTCCGTGGATTCGCCGGGATCGATCGTCCCGAAGATGGGCTTCACCTTATGGTAATCGGCGTGGGGCGACAGGCCGAGGCTGGCGGCGTAGGCCACGGCTTCCTCGACCAACTTGCGGACCGTCGCGGGCGAGACCTCACGCACCGCGAAATGCGAGCGCGTGTCGCGCACCAACTTATTCTCGTACTCGGAACGGCCGACGACGTTCCCGAAAGCGTCCTTCACCCCCAGGCAGTAGCGGTCCACCAGGAAGGCGCCAAAGGCGACCGACCCATCGGGGAGTTCGCGGCTAATAACCACTTGGCCGATCCCCTCAGTCCATAAGTCTTCGAGGGCCCAGCTGTGCAGGACCGGATACCTCGACGCGGCCGTCAGTCGCTCGGCCAGCCCGGCGTGCTGCTCTTTGACGAGGCGGTGTTTCTTGTCCTGCCGCTTGGCGGCGCGGCGCTCCAGTTTCTTCTGTCGCTTTCTCGGGTCCGCGGCCATTGGTTCCTCCTTTCCTATCACCGCCGTAGGGGACCGTGCCTGGCGATGTGATCCCCCGGCGGCCTTATCCTCATTTTATCCCGCGCAGGGGAGCCGCGGAAGACCCGGAAAACCTGGGACAACAATGACTTGGCCGCTTGCGGCTTCGCAATCTTGCCTGCGAAGCCGCAAGCGGCCAGAGGGTTTTTGATACAGTCTTGCACCACCTGCCTGCCTCAGCGGGAGCGTGACTCCGGGGGCGGCGTCGGCACCGGGATGAGGGTCGAGGCTGCGTCGGCGGCGGGGCAGGGGTACTTGAGGATGTTGAAGCTCGGCGGTATCTCAGGATGGCGGTCGGGCGGGTAGACGCTCAGCCAGGGGCCGTGGACGCAGTCGTGGACGTACGCCGCGCCGGGCGTCCAGTAGCGGAACGGCGAGTAGGACGGCCGCGGGCAGTCGTCGTGACAGAGCCAGTCGAGCAGGGGGCCGGCACTGGCCCTGCCGGTGAACAGCAATCCTGCCGCGAGAACCAGCGCCGCGCCTGTCAGCCGACGATTCCTGCTCATGGCCACACCTCCCGCGACGCCGCCTCCGCGATTCCCCGCCTTCGTTATCGGGCGCATCTTCGCGCCCACTTCGGGAAATCCCGGCCCGCGCCGCAGCGGTGCCGCCCAAACGAAATGACGGAGGAGTGTAATCGTTACATCTCCTCCCTCTTTCCCATGCTTGCGGACCCGCCCACTTGCGTTTCGCGCCAGCGCGAAACGCAAGCGGGCCGGCACTCACTTTGCGCTGAGGTTCTTGAACTTGATGTCTTTGAAGATCACTTCCATCGACGGGAAGCCGGCGTGCAGTTGCCAGGCGATGATGCCCTCTTCGGGCATCTCCTTCCGCCCCGCCTTCCCCTCCGCCCAGTTCTTGTCGAAGTCGTCGTCCACGGTCGTCTCGCCGTTGAGCTTGATGGTGCAGTGTTGGCCGACGCACTTGATGTAGTAGTCGTTGAAGTCGGTCGGCTTGAGGGCCTTCTTCACCAGGGCTTCCGGCGCCTGCTTCATCATGCCGCCGAAGTTCTCGCCGTACAGGCTGCCCCAGTAGACCTGGCCGATGTCGCACTGCGGGCCGCCGACGGTGTACTTCTTGTCGTCGAGGACCTTGCTGCGGACCTGCACGCCACTGTTGCCGACGGCGTCCTTGAGACGGATCTTGAAGCTCAGCTCGAAGTCCTTGTACTTCTTCTTGCTGCACAGGAAGGTGTTGTGCTTCGGGTCCTCCTCGGTCAAGCCGACGATCGCCCCGTCCTTCACGCTCCAGTACTTGTCGAGCCCTTCCCAGCCGGTCAGGTCCTTGCCGTTGAAGAATTCTTTCGTGTCCTTATCCGAGTCTTTCTCTTCACTGCGGGCCTCGTGGCCGGGGGCCAGGGCGAGCAGGCCGGCGCAGGCCAGGGCCAACATCAGGTAACGGATCATCGCAAGCCTCCACAGAATAGGGGTCGGGTCTTGTCGTCAGGGCACCCGGGCGGCGTCGGGCGTGTCGGGGTGTGTCTCGGCCTGGGCGACGGCGGGGGTGTGAGGGCCGGCGAGCGGCACCTGCGGCTCGGCGGCTCGCTCCTCCTTGGGGGCCGGCGGGGCCGACGCTTCCGGCTGGGGCGGCGCCGGCGGCTCGGCGTCCCATTCCTCCTCGTGCAGCAATTCCAGGGCGGCGGCGCGGATCTGCGGCCGCGTGAAGCCCAGCGCGGTCAGGCGCGTGAACAGCGGGGGCAGTTCCTGGCGCAGGTAGTCCTTCGGGTCGGGCCGGCGGACGCCGAAGCGCTCGGCGCCGCGGCTGGCGGCGCGCGGGTGGCGGTGCAGCAGTCCCTGCGCGAGTTGCTCGTCGAGGACCTGCTGCGCCTGGGCGTGGGAGTAGGCCGGCAGCTTGCGGCGCAGTTCGGACCACGCCAGCGGGACTTCTTCCAGCACCGAGCGTATCAGTTGGGCGACGTGGGCGGCCATCCCGCGGTCCCAGTAGCGGTCCTGCTGACTGCGGTACTTGGGATACTTGTACAGCACGTTGGCCGCCACCTGCCGCTCCAGCACCTCGCCCAGGTCCTTCAGGTCGGTGCCGCGCAGGGCGGCGGGAAGGCGCGCCCGGAGCTTGGAAACGGTCAGCGGCTCATCGCTGGCGGCCAGCACGCACTGCGCGGCGGTGGCCAGGTCGGGCGCGGCGGCGGCCGGGGTTTCGGCGGGGGGCGGAACGGACGTGGGTTCGATCACCTCGGTCATCACAGTATCCTTCCTCCAAACCCGGCGAGCCCGCTTCCCGCGAACCGGCCGAGGAGTTTGCGGCGCGGTTCCCTCCGCGCCCGTGGGAATAGTCCGGGCATCCGTCGTCAGGGCGGCCGCACGGGAGGGAACGCGGCCCCGCCCGGAGCCTTCATCCTGCGCGGTCAGCCGGCCATCTGCAATTACTTTATGGGAAACGGCCGGCACAAGGTGAGCCGGCGCGACCGGCGCTGCGAAAAGTAGGCGTCATCCCGGGGGCGATTCCGGGGCGAACGGGGCCAACGACAGCCGGATCTCCGCGAACGGCTCCGCCTGCTCCGCCAGCACGCGCCGCCCCTTGATCAGCTCCAGCATGGCCAGGAACAACCCGACCAGGCGGCCGCGGTTGTACGGCGGCGTGAACAGCGCGCCCAACGGCAACGGCCCTTCCGACTCCAGGCGGCGCACGATCAGTTCCATGTAGACGTGGATCGGCGTGTGATCGACGACGATCTGCTGCGGCTGCAGCGCCAGCGTCTCGCGCATCAGCCGGCCGAAGGCGCTGACGAGGTCCCACAACTCGACCTGCTGCAGCGGCTGCCGCGACGGGTCGGCGGCCGACGGCGGCGGCACCGGCTGGCGCGGCAGGCGCAGGGCCTGGCGCTCCCCCTGCGCCTCCAGCAGCGCCGCCGCGTCCTTGAACTTCTTGTACTCGATCAGCTGTCGCACCAGTTCCCGCCGCGGGTCGCCCTCCTCCTCGGCCGACTCCTCGGCGCCGCGCGGCAGGACCATCTTGCTCTTGATCTCCATGAGCGTGCCGGCCATCACGATGAAGTCGCCGACACGCTCCACGTCGAGGACCGTCATGACGTCCAGGTAGTGCTGGAACTGCTCCAGGATGCGCGCGATGGGAATGTCGCAGACGTCCACCTCGTTGTGCTTGACGAGGTAGAGCAGCAGGTCGAGCGGGCCGCGGAAGGAGTCGAGATCGACCTGGTAATCGTCCATGAGGGTTCCGTCCGTTGAGCCGCCGCCGTCGATTTTTCGTTTCGCGAAACGATGAATCCGCGCGCGAGTGCGGTGTTTTCCTCTGCCGTCATCGCTCGTACAGGGCCCAAAGACCCGCAAGGCAGATGACGGCAAATAGCATCGCCACCGTGATACTCACTGGCCACTGCCTCATGATCGGGCGCTGTCCACGTCGGAGCCTCCGCAGCGTGAACCAGTGAGACACGCCGGCGAGCACCGTCGCGACCAGCCCCAGGACGATCAGTGCAAGGCCGAAATGGATCGCGCCCCGGTGCAGCCGAAGGGCCTCCTCCCCCGGGTTCATTTCCCGTAGCGACCGGAAGAAGGCGACTAACCCGAAGCCGAAGCTCGCCATGGT
>DATFNV010000063.1:0-4719 GCA_035266225.1 Gemmataceae bacterium | reverse complement strand
GCCCGCCGGGCGCCACGCCGTGGGGTTGGCCATCGCCGTCAACGGCCAGATCGAAGAGGTCAATATCTACCCGAATTCCGCCCTGTTCCACAAGCTGGCCCCGCGCCTGATCCAGTCCTACGCCCTCCAGGCGACGCTGCTCGCCGAGAAGACAGGCGCGGCACAGTCGCTATCGACGGACGACATCGGCCGCTTCCTCAAGCCGGGAGCCGAGAAGTCGAAGCGGGAGAAGTCGCTCGACAACGGCAACACCGTCGTGGTCAAGGAGCTGGAGGGCAACACCTTCCAGTGCGAGACGCACTACGACGGCCAGGTGATCCACTGGCAGGCCATGAAGAAGAATGGCACGGGTGACGCTGCCCGCTGCGCAACCCTCGGCTCCGATTGGTAACGGCGCTCGGGTTGCTCTGTCGATAACCTGCCGTGGCGCGGGGATCCCGCCCGCGCCACGGCGGCAACAGGTGGCCGGGGAACGGCGTCGTCAAGCATCCCTCTCAACCGGAGGTGTGCGGTGAAGTGTCTTCTTGTCTGCACGCGCGTGCCGGACTTCAGCTTCCTCAATTACAAGGACGTCTGCGAGCTTCTGGGGGCGAAGTACCCCGCGTCCCCGCTCAGCCTGCTGACCGTGGCCGCCCTGCTGCCGCAGGACTGGGAGTTCCGCCTGCTGGACCTCAACGTCGAGGAGATGGACGTCTCGCTATTCGATTGGGCCGACCTGGTGATGGCCACCGGCATGATCCCGCAGCAGGCCGGGGTGCTGGAACTGATCGAACTGGCCCACGCCCACGGCAAGCGGATCGTCGTTGGCGGGCCGGGTCTGACGAGTCAGCCGGAGGTCTACGCCGCCGCCGACTACCGCGTCCTGGACGAGGGCGAAATCACCGTCCCCCTGTTCCTGGCCGACTGGCGCGCCGGCGTTCCGCGCGGCACCTACCGCTCCGACGAGAAGCCGGACATGACGCAGAGCCCGACGCCGCGCTTCGACCTGGCCGACTTCTCGGGCTACGAGCACGCCGACGTGCAGTTCTCGCGCGGCTGCCCGTGCAACTGCGAGTTCTGCGACGTCATCGAGGTCCACGGCCGCCGGCCGCGCACCAAGACCCCCGAGCAGATGCTGCGCGAGCTGGACGCCCTGGCGCGGGCGGGCCACCGCGGCCACGTCCACATCGTCGATGACAACTTCATCGGCAATCGTCGCGAGGCCGCCCGCTTCCTGCGCGAGTTGGCCGCCTGGGGCCGGGCCAACAGGTATCCCTTCTTCTACGGCATCAACGCGACGATCAGCCTGGCCGACGACCCCGAATTGCTGGCGCTGATGCGCGCGGCCGACGTCCGCTTCGTCTTCTGCGGCATCGAGACGCCAGACCGCGAAGTGCTGTTGCGGATCCACAAGGAGGTCAATACGCGTAGCCCGATCGTGCGCAGCGTCCACCGGCTGCAGGAGAGCGGGCTGGTCGTGACGGCCGGCTTCATCCTGGGGTTCGATCACGAGAGTCCGGCGGTGGCGGACGAGGTCATCGCCTGCGTGGAGGAAAGCGGCATCGCGATGGCCCTGGTGGGGTTGCTCGTCGCGCTGCCCGCCACGCAACTCGGCCGGCGCCTGGCGGCGGAGGGGCGCTTCACGCCGGAGGAAGACATGCCGCAGGGGCGGGCGATGGTCGATCAGACGACCGAGGGCCTCAACTTCCGGACGCTGCGGCCGCCGGCCGAAATCCTGAGCGACTACGCCGCCGTGCTGCGGCGCATCTACCACCCCGAGAGCTACTTCGCCCGCGCCCGCGCTACAGCCCTGCGTCTGCGCCGCAAGGGCGGCCACCGGCCGTCGCCGCGCGAGGGGCTGCGCCTGCTGCGGGCGTTCGGGCGCGTCGTCGCCCGGCTCGGCTTCCGGCGAGCGACGGCCCGCTACTTCTGGGGGAGCGTGCTGCGCGTGCTGCTGACGAGGCCGTCGGCGCTGGAGGACGCCTTCATCCAGATGGCCCTCTACGTCCACCTCGGCAAACAGGTGGGCTTCCTGGTGCCGGCCGTCGAGGATCGCATCCGCCGGCTGGAGGTCGCCGGGGAAGCCGCTTGCGGCTTAGCGTTCGCTTAACCCTGGTGAAGCGAACGCTCACAAACTGTATCAACAACCCTCTTGCCGCTTGCGGCTTCGCAGGAACGATTGCGAAGCCGCAAGCGGCCAAGTCCTTGTTGTTGCGGTTTCTAAGCCGCGAGCGGCGCTGCGGCGCTGGTCAGGCGATGCCCACCGCTGGCCAGCCGCTGCGCATCCCGCGGCGCTCGCCGCGCGCATTTTCGGCGATTCCTCGGCCGGCGGACGCGGCACGCCCTTTGCCATCCACTCCCCGCTTGTGAGGCGCCCGGGCCGCGTGGTATCGTGGCGGGTGCCCTGCACAACCAACGCCGGCGCTTGATCCGCACGATGTTCCACTTCGCCAACCCTCAGTACCTGCTGCTGGCCCTGGCCGTGCCGCCCCTCGTTTGGTGGTGGCTGCGGCAGCGCGGCGGCGCCCTGCGCTACCCCGCCACCCGCCCCCTGAATCGGTTGCCCGGCGGCCGCGGCAAATGGGCTCGCTACGGCGGCGCCGGGCTGCGGGGGCTGGCCCTGCTGCTGCTGGTCGCCGCCCTGGCCGGGCCGCGCTGGCCCGACCGGAGGACGCGCCTCGACACCGAAGGCATCGCCATCCAGATGGTCGTGGACGTCAGCGGCAGCATGGCCGAGCCCGACTTCGACTGGGACGGCCCCACCCCGCGCCTCGAGGCGGTCAAGCGCGCCTTCCGCCTTTTCGTGGCCGGCGGCGACGCCGAGGGCAACCATTTCGAGGGGCGCGGCAACGACCTCATCGGCCTGGTGACTTTCGGCACCCGGCCGGAGAGCGCCTGCCCGCTGACGCTGAGCCATTCGGTGCTGCTGAAAATGCTCGACGAGGAGAGGCCGCGCTCGCTGCCCGGTGAGTCGCAGACGAACATCAGCGACGCTCTGGTGCTCGGCCTGCACCGCCTGCACGCCGCCGGGCCGCGCCGCAAGGTGTTGGTGCTGCTCAGCGACGGCGAGCACAACGTCAACCCGCCGCCGTCGGGAATGACGCCGCGGCAGGCGGCGCAGGTCGCGGGCAACCTCGGCGTGCGCGTCTACTGCATCGACGCCGGCGGCGACGGCTCGACCATCCAGGAAGCGGGCGCCCGGGCCGACACCCTCGCCAACCGCGTCGAGGGGGCGCGGACGCTGCAAGAGGTCGCGCACATCACCGGCGGGCGCTGCTTCTCGGCGCGCGACACGAAAAGCCTGCTTTCCGTCTGGCGCGAGATCGATGCCCTAGAGCGCAGCGACATCGTCAGTTTCCAGTACCGCCGCCATTACCAGGGCTTCGCCTGGTTCGCCCTGGCCGCGCTGGTCGTCTGGTTATTGGTGGGCGCGCTGGAACAGACGTTCTGGCAACGAGTCCCGTAATCCCCGGTTAGCCGCCGCCCTCGATTTATCGATTCGCGAAACGATGAATCCGCGCCGCCCCGAGGGCGGCGGCTAAACGAGAGTAAGCCGATGCTCCGACATTGGTTTCTCAACCCCTGGGCCTTTCCGCTCCTGGGCCTGATGCCGCTGCTGGGCCTGCTCGGGGTGTTCGCGCTGCGCCGCCGCAACCGCGCCCTCGCCCGCCTCGGCAACCACCCGGCGCTGGAATTGCTCGTCGCGGAGCGCGGCTGGGTCCGCGTGCTGCGCGGCTTCCTCGCCAGCCTGGGGCTGACGGTGCTGGTCGTCGGCATGGCCGGGCCGCAGTGGGGGCGCGACTGGACCCAGGCCACGGCGCCGGGCCGCGACCTCGTCGTCGTCCTGGACCTCAGCCGCAGCATGTTCGCCGAGCAACCCAGCCGGCTGCACTGGGCGAAGGAGGGACTCGTCAGCCTGGCGCAGGCGCTCAAGGAGCGCGGCGGCCACCGCGTCGCCCTCGTCGTCTTCGCCGGGCGGGCCAAGGTGGCGTGCCCGCTGACGCACGACTACGACCACTTCCGCGAGGTGGTCGAGGACCTCGACCCCGGCCGCCTACCGCCGGAGATCGCCCCCGACGACGATGACCCCTCCGGCACGCGTATCGGCACCGGCCTCCGGGCCGCCGTCGAGTTGCACGAGCCGCGCTTCGCCGGCTACCAGGACGTGCTACTGCTGTCCGACGGCGACGACCCGGCCCGCGACGGCGAATGGCGCCTCCCGGCGGCCGAGGCACGGTCCCGGGGGATTCCAGTCCACACCGTCGGCATCGGCAACCCGTATGAGGACAGCCCCATCCTGACGGCAGACGGCCCGATGCGCGACCCTGACGACCCTGACGAGGGGCCGGTCAAGACGCGGCTCCAGGAAGGGCCGCTGCGGGAGATCGCGGAGATCACGGAGGGTATTTACATCCCCGCCCACACCCAGGCCCTGCCGCTGGGCCGGCTGTTCCGCGAGCGCATCGAGTCGCGGCCGGCGCGCGAGGACGCCGAGGACTCGCTGCCGCAGTACCAGCAGCATTACGCCTGGTTCCTCGGCGGAGCGCTGCTGCTGCTGTCCCTGTCCGTCGTGGTGAGCGGGTTCAGCCGGCCGCGGCCGGTCAGGCCCGACCGTCACAGTGCCGCCCCGATCATCGAAGGTGAGGTGACCCGATGATGCCGCGCGTCCGACCGCTGTGGTTGCTGTTACCGGCGCTGGCCCTCGTCGCCGCCGCCCCGGCCTCGGTTCCGCCCGACGAA
>DATFNV010000062.1:0-28495 GCA_035266225.1 Gemmataceae bacterium | reverse complement strand
TTCCCAACGCGATCCCCACGCGACTCAACGACGAGGGGGCGCTATGATGATTGAACGACCCCAGCGCCGCATGACCCTGCGGCAACTCCTGACCCACTCGGAAAAGGTCGTCCGCGACCTGATCGAGCATTTGAACACGGTGCTCCTGCCGCGCGAACAGGACTTCCGCGACCTGAGCCGTCCGGTGCGGCGCCGCAGCCACTACCCGACCCTGCTGGCGCTGCACAACGCCCTGCAGAAGCTGCACGAGGCCGGTGACGAGGCGCAGCACCTGGGCGACTACCTCCTCGAATTGCTCGAGGAAATCCGTGAACACGCCAAGCGCGAGCGGATCAACAGGCGCTGACACCGTTTAGCAATTGTACCCACAATGACTTGGCCGCTTGCGGCTTCGCAATCTTTGCTGCGAAGCCGCAAGCGGCAAGAGGGGTGTTGATACAGTTCTTAAACGGAAAACTTTCCAGGCACCCACAGCACGTCCTTCTGCCCGTTGCCGTTGTACACCCGCGCCAGCACGAACAGCAGGTCCGACAGCCGGTTCAGGTAGACGATGACATGAGGGTTGATCGTCTCACCGCGCGCCAGCGTGACCACGTCGCGCTCGGCCCGGCGGCACACTGTCCGCGCCAGGTGGCACCACGCCGCGGCGAGAGAACCGCCCGGCAGGACGAAACTCTTGAGCGGCGCCAGCGGCTCGTTCAGGCGGTCGATGGCCGACTCCAGCCGGGCCGCCTGTTCCGGCCGCACACGCAGCCTCTGCCCCGGCGGCTCGTCCGCCGGTTGCGGCACGCACAGGTCGGCGCCCACGTCGAACAGGTCGTTCTGGACGGCGCGGAGCAGGTCGGCTTCCGGCACGTCGGGGCCCTGGGCGAGCAGCAGGCCGAGGACGGCGTTCAGCTCGTCCACGCCGCCGTAAGCGGCGACGCGCGGGTGGTCCTTGGGGACGCGGCCGCCGTCGCCGAGGCCGGTTTCGCCGGCGTCGCCGCTCTTGGTGTAGATGCGCGAGAGGAAGACCATCGCGGCCCCTCCACAACGTAGGTCAGGCTTTCCAGCCTGACTCTTCGGGTCAGGCTGGAAAGCCTGACCTACTAGGCTTGGATCTTCTTCAGGGCCGCGGCCGCCGCCTGGCGCACCGCGTCGCTGCCGTCCTTCGCCGCCTTCGTCAGCGCCGGGACGGCCGACTTCGCCGCCGGGCCGATCTCGCCGAGGACGTAGCTGGCCCCGCGCCGCACGCCGTCCTGCTTGTCGGTCAGACAATCTACCAGGGCCAGTACTGCGGCCTCGCTCTGCTTCTCGTCGATCAGCACCAGCGCCTGCGCCGCGCTGATGCGCACCTCGCCGTCGGCGTCCTTGAGCGCGTCCTTCAGCGCCGGCAGCGCCGCCCTGGCGTCGGGGCCGAGGCGCCCGATCACGGCGGCCGTCGCGATGCGAACATCCTTTTCGGAGTCCTTGAGGGCGCCGGCGAGGGCCGGTACCACGCCATCGACCTTGCCGGCGATCCCCTCCAGGGCGTAGACGGTCGTGACGCGCACCCCCTTGTCATCGTCCTTGAGCGCGTTGGTCAGCACCGGCGCCAGTCCCTTGGGATCCTCCTCAGCGCGAATGATGGCGGCGAGGGCGAAGCTGCGGATTTCGCGGTCCTTGTCGCCGAACGCGGTCGTCAGCGCCGGCAGGGCCGCCTTGGCGTCGGCGCCGACCTTGGAAAGTGCGAGGGCCGCCTGCCGGCGAACGACGCGGTCGCTGCTCTCCAGCGCCTTGCCGAGGGCGGGCACCGCCGGCTTGCCGATCTTGCTGAGGACGTTGGTGGCGACCTGCCGCACCTCGCCGTCGGCGTCGCCGAGCGCCCCGACGAGGACGGGGACCGCCTCTTTCGCCTCCGGCCCAAGCTTGGTCAGCTCGCGCGCGGCGGCAGACCGCTGCCCCACGTCGCGGTCCTTGAGTTGTGCGACGAGCTTGCGGACCTCGTCCGCGCTGGGCCCGTCGGCCCGAGCCGGGCCCGAGCCGAGCGCCAGCAGCCCCAGGCAACCGACCAGAAGTGTGCGCATTGTGAGAGTCCTTTTTGGGGTGGATTACTTCGTCACCGTGAGCCAGAGGTGCGGCGTCGCCGGCGGGAAGGCGGCCGATGGCGCCGTCGCGATGCGGGTCAGGTCCGCGCGCCCGGCGACCGTCCCGACGATGCGGAAGGCCGACGAGGCCGGCCCCTTCGCCTCCAGCCGGAGCGAGACCGACTTGCCCAGTGTCTTCGCCGTTGCGGTCACGCCGGCGGGCAGCCCCTCGACGGCGATCTCGACCTCGCGCTCAAAGCCGTTCCGCCGCTCGACGGTCACGGGGACGTCGAGCGGTTTCCCCGCCGCCACCGTGAAACGGTCCGCCGCGACGACGAGGACGTAATCCGGCTCGGCGAGGACGGCCCGCAGCCGATAGAAGTGGCGGAAGCTGCCGTGGCCCGCCAGGTCGCGCACCTCGATCCGATAGTTGCCGTCCTGCGGCACCGCGAACGCCAACTCCGCGTCGCGCGTCCCGACCTTGCCTGCGGTCGCATCATCGGCCTGGGCCAGCGACTTGCCGGCGGCGTCGGTCAGGCGCAGCAGCGGATCGAGCTGCGAGCCGATCGAGCGGGCGTCGGCGCGAAAGACCAGCCGCTGCCCCTTCTTCGCCGCGAACTCGTAAGTGTCGATCTCACCGGGCGGGTCGATCCCTGCGCTGATCGTCACCGGCAGCGCGATCGGTTGTGGCCTCTTGCGGTCGTTCGGCTTCGCCCCCACGACACAGCGATGCGGCTCAACCAGCACCGAGACGGTGTTGGCGAGCCGCGGGTGCCACAGCGTCACGACATCGGAGCCCGCGTCAGGCTTCACGGTCAATTTCTTCGCGGCCTCGGGGACGTTCCAGCCGATGACCTCGACCTGTTCCGGGTCGGTGCGCGACACGGCCAGCGGGAAGGCGTGATCGGCGAAGCCGCCTGTGGTCAGGGTCAGGCGATAGATGTACGTCTCACCGCCGGCGAAACGGATGCTGGCGTCCGGGTCGGCGGGGAAGGCGAAGACGCGGACGACGTAGGAGCCGTCCTTCGGCGCGGTGAAGATGAGCTGCGGGTCGAGGCCGTGGTCGTCGTTGTTCTCCTCCAGCACGAAGCCGTCGGCGGAGAGCAGCTGCAGCACGCCGTCCATCGGCGAGCCGAGGGTGCGGTTGGCTTCCAGCGAGGCGACGAGCGTCTCGTCCTTGGCGAGCTTGACCGCGAAGCAGTCCACGTCGCCGGCCTTGTCGAGCCGGCCGTTGACGACAACGGACGACGAGGGCAGCACCTGCGGCTTTTTCGGGTCGTCGTTGGGCTCCTGTTCCATGACCTCCGGCAACGTGCCGACGATGAACGGGCGCAAGGCGCTGGCGCCCTGCTCGTCGGAGAGACGCACCCAGCAGGTGCCGGGGGCGGCGTCCGCGGAGACGGTGATGGTGAATTTGCCCTTGTCCTTGGCGGGCTTGATTTCGACGCCTTTGTGAGCAGCCCACGCCTGGACCGGCCAGCGCTCGAATGTGCCGCCGGCGGTGACCTCGACGGTCTTGCCCTGCTGGGCGCCTGCTGGGAAGAGGTAAGTGAGCGTCGGGGGCGCTGCCGCGACAGGGCGTGGGAGGAGGCCCCAGGCGACCAGGCCGATCGCACAGCAAAAAAACGGTGGCGGTACTCTCATGACTTGCTCCCGGTGAGCAGCGGATAAACGAGTGTGAAGGGTCTAGGAGTTCCGCAGCAACCATTCGGCGATAAGGGACGCGAGGTCCGCGAATGTAAGTTCGTGCGGTTGCAGTCGGACCTCCGCGCACAACGCAGGCAAGTCCGCCACGAACTGAAGGTATCGTCGATGAATTTCCGCACCCCCTGGCATTGGTTGACTCTCGGAAGCCGTGCGAAGCCAATTCCGCACTACCCTAATGAGCGTTTTCGGGTCATCGTCATGGCGCTGGATGTCCTGTCCGGCGAGGTCAGACATGAATTGCTGATAGCGGTACGGGAGGGAGTCGAGGATCAGGCACACTTTTTTCTTTTGGCGTCCGGTGCCGAACTTCTTGGCTGCGAGAAACATGCCAAGTTCCAGGGGCATGTTGAATCGCGGCAACCCCGTCGCTGCGTCCGGCTGCGTGCGGCTAATGTCGTGGATGCCGTACTTACAATCGGCGATGATCCGAGCGATCTTCTCGAACCTCACCTCGCTTGCGTCATCGACCTCCAGGGCACATCGGGGCCGGAAACCGCAATCGAGGACGGCGAAGATCACAGCCTGGAAAAGAGGCGCGTACTGGTCGTCGAAGGGGCAATTGAGAAACACCCCCCTTGCATAGTTATTTCTTGCCATCCGAAACAGTTGGCTCCTTCTCGCGCTGTTCACGGAGCGCCGTCACCTTCTCCACGGCGCGGATGATATCGGCCAACGATAGCTTGCCCCGTCCCTTGGGCATCAGGATGACACGCTTTTTCTTCTTGTTCTTTTCCTTCTTCGCCATAGCTCGCTCCCTTCCTCAGTCGCGCGGCGCAACACCGAGCAGACCACGCCATTATACCGCGGCCGCGCTTCCGTCACCCCATCAACTCGCTGATCGGCGTCGGATCGCTGACGATGTGCGCCGGCCGGCCGTTCGGCGAGTACAGCACCTTCCCCGGGTCGATGCCGAGTTTCGCGTAAATCGTCGAGGCGAAATTCTCCGGCGACAGCACGCGCTCCACCGCGGCGAAGCCTTTCTTGTCGGTGGCGCCGACGACTTGCCCGCCCGGCGTGCCGCCGCCGGCGAACAGCACCGACATCGCGTTGGACCAGTGGTCGCGGCCGGCGTCCTTGTTGATCTGCGGCGTCCGCCCAAACTCGCCCAGCGCGATCACCATCGTCGAATCGAGCAGCCCGCGCTGCGCCAGGTCCTCGATCAGCGCCGCGATGGTCGCCTCGAACGGAGGGAGCCGCTGCGTCAGCGTCGTGAATAGTTTCGTGTGGTGGTCCCAGCCGCCCTCGTAGAGCGTGACGAACGGCACGCCGGCCTCGATCAGCCGCCGGGCCAGGAGTGCCCGCTGCCCGAAGGGGTTGCGGCCGTAGCTCTCGCGCACCCGGTCGGGCTCGCGGCCGACGTCGAACGCCGCCTGGGCCTCCTTCGACGCGATGAGGTCGAAGCCCTGCTGGTAGTGCTCGTCCAGCGCCGCCACCGGGTCGCCCGCCGCCTTGTCGTGGAAGCGCAGCATGCGATCCACCGCCGCGCGGGCCTCCTTGCGCGACTCGAAGCGGCCGTCGCCCAACCCCTGCGGGACGGCCACATCGCGGACGCGGAAGCCGGGGTTGTTCGGGTTGTCGGAGACGACGAACGGGGCGTACTTCGCGCCGAGGAAATTCGGCCCGCCGGAGCGCGACATCTCCGGCATCGAGAAGTAGGCCGGCAACCCCTTCGGGGCGCCCTTCTCGTGAGCGACGACCGAGCCGAGGCTGGGGTGGAAGCTGACGAAGGCGCCGCAGCCGACCGGAATGCGCGGCGGGGCGCCGGTCATCATGTAGTGGTTCCCGGCGCCGTGGTTGCCCTGGTCGTGACGGATCGAGCGGACGACGGCCACCTTGTCGGCGACCGCGGCGAGGCGCTTGAGGTGCTGCGAGAAGAAGACGCCGGGTATCTTCGTCTTGATGGCGTCGAACTCGCCGCGAAACTCCTTCGGCGCGTCCGGCTTGGGATCGAACGTCTCGTAGTGAGTCGGGCCGCCGTCCAACCAGATCAGGACACAACCCCTGGCCTTTGCCGCCGGCGCCTCGGTCGAGCCGGCGAGGGCGCGAAGGCGCAGGGCGTGGACGAGACCGCCGCCGAGCAGGGCGCCGAGGCCCAGCCGCAAGGAGTCGCGGCGACTGAATCCCTGGCAATTCGTGTGGATGGACATTGCGGATCCCCTTGAATAGCCGCTTCCGGCTTCGCAACACCTGCGAAGCCGCAAGCGGGCCTGTCACGTCAATCCTTGAAGATAAACTCGGGCGTGTTCAGCAGCGCCCACAACAAATCTTCCGTCACCTGCCGCCGCGGCGCGTCCTTCTTCTCGAAGAGCTTCGCGCACTCGGCGCGTTCCTCGTTCGTCGGCGGCCGGCCGTACACCAGCAGGTACAACTCCTCGACGATCTCCCTCGGCGCCTTCGTACTCTTCGCCAGGGCCGCGGCGCGTCCTGAGTCGGCCGTCACCTTGCGGTGCAGCCCCGGCGCGTTCATCAGGTGCAGCGCCTGCACCACGGTCGTGTCGCTGGTACGTTCGCAGGGCGGGTCCTGGTTCGGGTCGGGCCGGCCGAAGCTGTCCAGGAAGAGCGACTGCGTCCGCACCGTCCACAGCTCCATCGCCCGCGTCCCCGGGGCCGCCGCCGTGAACGTCTCCGGCACCTGCGTAATATCGCTGATCGCGTCGAGCAACACTTCCGCCCGCAGCCGCTGGCGGTAGTGGCGCGAGCCGTTGCGGAGGTCGGCCACGTTCCGCTCGTTGGGGACCGAACTCAACCCGTAGGCGTACGACGTCAGAATGGTGCGGATGAGCTTTTTCAGGTCGTATTTCTCCTTGCGGAAGTCGGCCGCGAGCGCGTCGAGGAGCGGGCCGTTGCTCGGCGGGTTGGTGGCACGCAGGTCGTCCACCGGCTCGACCAGCCCGCGGCCCATCAGGTCGGCCCAGACCCGGTTGACGATCACCCGGGCGAAATACGGGTTGTCGTCGTCGGTGACCCACTCCGCGAGCTGCTCGCGCGGGTCGCGGTCCTCGTCGATGATGACCGGCTTGCCGCCGAGCGGCCGCGGCGCCAGCACCTTGCCGCTGACGGGGTGGCGCACCTCGCCGCGGCTGTCGGCGAAGATGATCTCCTCGCCGCCGCTGATCGGCGGCGACAGGCCGACGCCCTTTCGGCCGACGCGGGCGAAGTACGCGGCCAGGCTGTAGAAATCGTCCTGCCCCCAGACCTCGAACGGGTGGTGATGGCACTTCGCACATTCCAGGCGGACGCCGAGGAAGAGTTGGCTGACCATCGTGGTGATCTCGTCCGGCTCGGGCCGGTCGCGGAACACCACCACCGCCCCGTGGCGGTAGGTGCTCCCCTTCGCCGTGATGATTTCGCGCACGAACCGGTCGTACGGCTTGTTCTTGCGGAAGGCGTCGCGCAGCCAGGCATCGAGGTTGTACGTCGCCTTGACGCCGACGCGGTACGGGTTGGGCCGCAGCAGGTCGGCCCACTTGTTGGCCCAGTAGTCAGCGTATTCCGGCCGCTCCAGCAGGCGATCGACGAGGCGCTGGCGCTTGGCGGGATCCTTATCCGCGAGGAAGTCGCGCACCTCGTCGGGCGCCGGCAGGCGGCCGATCACGTCGAGGTAGGCACGGCGCAGGAACGTGGCGTCACCCGCCGGCTCCGACGGCGTGATGCCGAGGCGCTGTAGCTTGTCCCAGACTCGGCCGTCGATGAAGTTGTACCGCGGCAGCCTGGCGTAGAGGTCGGCCGGGACTTCGCCGGCGAGCGGGATGGTGACGTTGCAGACCGCGAATTTCTCCATGAAGCGGGCCATGACGGCGGCCTCGCCGGGCAGCGGACCGGCCCGGATCAGGCCGTCCGCCGTCACCGCGGCGATGACGCTCTCGTTCGACTGGAAGGTCGCGAGGTGCGTTACGTCGGCCGTCGAACCGTCGCTGTAGTAAGCGGTGACCAGGAGTTGCTGTTCGCCGTTCGCCGCGAGGATGCGCTCGCCCGGATCCAGGGTGATGCGCTCGATGGTCGGGGCGTCCCTCGACGTGCGCGGCAGGCCCGCCGTGATCCAGCGGCGCAGGAGGTCGTACCCCGCGCAGCTGACGTCGAGGCGCTTGCCCCCGCCGTGGGGGACCAACGCCGACACCTTGCGCAGCAGCAAGCTGTGCTCGGGAGCCGCGGCGAAGACACGGCGGCCGCGGGCCTCGTTGGCGATGGCGTTGTAATCGAAGTCGGCGTCGTAGCTGAGCAGCGACAGGGCGAAGCCGTTCTGCCCGCGGGCCTTGCCGTGACAGGCGCCGGCGTTGCAGCCGGCGCGCGTCAGGATGGGAATCACGTCGCGCTCGAAGGTGACGGGGAGTTGCTTCGCGCCGTCGATCACCTTGACCGTCGCCGTCGCCTGCTTGCCATCCACCGTGGCGGTGACCGTGGCGCTGCCGTCGGCGAGGGGCGTGACGATGCCATCGGCGCTGACACGGGCGATATCGGGGGAATCGCAGCGGAAGGTGGCCTTGCGGGTGAGATCGACGGGGCTGCCGTTGGTGGTGCCGGTGACAGTGAGGCGCTGGCGGGCGTCGTGGCCGCGCAGGGTGAAATCCTTTGGCGCAAGCGTCAGGGCCGGTTCCGCGGCGCAGGCGACCCCACAGAGGAACAGGGTGAGGAGCGCGGTCGTGATGCGTGCGCTGATGCGCATGGGGTTTCTCCCGTGCAGCCGCCCGGCGGGCGGGGGGAATGGTCACGCAGGGAAGTTCCACACCTGCACGGCCCCGGCCATGTCGGCGGCGGCGAGGAGGCGACCATCGGCGGAAAAAGAGATCGCGTGAATCCAGTCCTTGAACTGCCCCCCGCGCGCCTTGCCCAGCTCTTTGACCAGTTTGCCGTCGGCCGCCGACCAGACGCGCACCACCGTGTCGCGGCCGGCCGAGGCGAGGTGCTTGCCGTCCGGGTGGAAGGCCAAGTCGGTGACGCCGTACTCGTGTCCGGGCTTGAGTTCGTGCAACTTCTTCCCCGTCGCCGCGTCGAGCAGCGCGATCGTGCCGGACGGGCCGTTGACCTCGCCGCCGCGGCCGACGGCCACCAGCTTGCCGTCGAGAGAGAACACGGCCGCCGACTGGTAGTCCTTCTTGAACACGTCTTCGAGGTCGCGCACCACCTGGCCCGTGGTCGCGTCCCACAGCTTCGTCGCGATGATTTTGGCCGGGTCGTAGACCAGCGGGAAGCGCTCGCTGATGAGGAGCCGCCGCGCGTCCGGTGACACGGCGAGCGCGTACACCCAGCCTTTCACCTGCCAGCGCCGCGTCTCCTTGCCGGAAGGGACATCCCAGACGATGACCCGGCCGGCGTCGTCGCCGCTGACCAGAACCTTGCCGTCCGGGGTGAGGGACAGCGCCTGCACCCACTCCTTGTGCCCTTCGAGGACGCGCTCGGCCTGCTGCAAGCCGACGGTCACGGGGGCATCGGGCAACGGCTTGCCGCGCTTCTTCGCGGCGGCGCGGGCGTTGGCGTCGGGGACGACCAAGGCCGTTCCCTTCGTCGAAGCGCTCATGTCCCAGAGGCGGACGGTGTGGTCGTAGCCGGCGGAGATCAGCCAACGACCGTCCGCCGTGGCCAGCAGGCGGCTGATGACGTTGGTGTGGCCGTCGAGGCGGCGAACAGGGGCGGGCGCGGGGGCGTCGGCTTTCTCGGGGAGGTCCCAGACGAGGACCTGACCGAGGTTGTTGCCGGCGGCGACGCGCCGCGTCGGCCCCAGGACCGCCACGGCTGTTACCCAGTCGTCATCCCACGGCAGCGTCCATGCGAGGGCGCCCTTGTCGAATTTCGGGGTGTCGGGCATGGGGAGTCTCCGAACCGCTTGCGGCTTAGCAGGTCTTGCGAAGCCGCAAGCGGCTAACTGAGGATCGCGCGCACCGGCCTGGCGCCTTCGGGCGTCGCCCAGACGGGGCGACTGCCGACGAAGTGCTTCGCCCGCGGGTTGATGCCCAGGGCCGTGTAGATGGTCGCGAACAGGTCGCCTTCCGTGACCGGGTCGTCCTTCACGTCCTTGCCGTCGGCGTCGGTGGATCCGTACACGACGCCGCCCTTGACGCCGCCGCCGGACAGCACGACCGTCCAGCCGTGGACGAAATGGTCGCGGCCGGCCCGGTTGTTGATCCCCGGCGTCCGCCCCACCTCGCCCATCCAGACGACGAGCGTGTCCTGGAGTAGCCCGAGCTCGTGCAGGTCTTGCAGCAGCGACGACCAGGCCGGGTCGAGGACGTTCATGTTGGCCTTGTGCGTGACGAAGTTGTCGGCGTGGCTGTCGTAGTTGTCCTGCCCGACCTCAACGAACGGGATGCCCGCTTCGATGAGGCGGCGCGCCATGAAGCAGCCGCGGCCGATTTCGCTGTCGCCGTAGCGCTCCTTGTGCTTGGGCCACTCCTTGCTGACGTCGAAGGCCGACTTCGCCTTGAGCAGCCGCCACGCCTTTTCCTTGGCCAACCGGTGGGCCTCGAACGGCTCGGCCTTGTGCTCCTGCGCGAAGCCCTCCTCGACGAAGCGCAGCAGGTCGTCGCGGCGCTGCTCGGCCTCCGGGCTGGCGTAGGGGCCGGTGAAGTAGGGCAGGCGGCCTTCGCGGTCGAGGCCGAACGGCTGGTACTGCGGCCCGAGGAAGCCCGCGCCGCCGTTGCCCGTCGGCCCCATGCGCACGAAGTTGGGCAGGTCCGAATCGGCGTTGCCGACGTACTTGGCGACCATTGCCCCCAATTCCGGGTGCGAAACATTCACTAACGGGCGCTGGCCGGTGTGCATCAGGTAAATGCCGTTGGGGTGGTCCACCTCGGAGGTGCGCATGCTGCGGACGACGGCGAGCCGGTCGGCCATCTTCGCCATACGGGGCAGGTACTCGCACACTTGCAGCCCGGTCACGTTGCTGGCGATGGGCCGGAACGGGCCGCCGGTCGCGCGGCCCGGTTTCATGTCGAAGGTATCGATCTGGCTGGCGCCGCCGTTCATCCACAGGAGGAGGCAGCGCTTGCCGGACTTCTTCGCCTCCGCGGCGACGCCGGACGAATGGAACAGCCCGCCCCAGTTGGGGACGGTCGCCCCGCCGGCGGCGATGAGCGTCCCCTTGAGGAAGGCGCGGCGACTCAGGTGCTCGCGCGGCGAACAGAACGGTCGCATGGGAATCCCCGTCGTTTAGCGGCCGCCCTCGGGGCGGCGCGGATTCATCGTTTCGCGAATCGATAAATCGAGGGCGGCGGCTAAGCGGTTAATGATTGAACCGAAACTCCGCGGCATTCAGCAGCGCCCAGATGGCCTCCTCGACCAGCGCCTCGGGCCGGCCGCCGGGCGTCGCCAGGTGGGCGACGAAGCGCTTGCGCTCCTGCGGGCGCGGCGGGCGGCTGAGCACCGACAGGAACAGGTGATCCACGCGCTCCTCCGGCGAATCCTTCGACTTCACCAGCGTGTCGGCCAGGTTGCCCTTGCGCGGCACGATCATCCGCCGCAGCTGCTCGCTGTTGTTCAGGAACAGGTGTTCGCCCAGGTTGCCCTGGAAGTCACCGCGGCCGTCGCTCGGCTCGCCGAAGTAGCGCAGGACGTATGCGACGGTATCACCGCCCACCTTGTCCCCAGTGGCGTCGAAGCCGGTCGCGGCGCGGACGGCGGCGAGCAACTCTTCCGCCGACAGCGGCCGCACCCGGGCACGCTCGAACCAGTACGGCAGCGCCTCCTTGACGGGCCCCGACGCCGACGCCTGATACGTCGTGCTGCTGACCAACTCGCGGATAAACCATTTCACGTCGAACTTGTGCGCCTTCAGTTCGACGGTGAGGGTGTCGAAGAGTTTGGGGAGGCTCGGCGGGTGCTTGTCGCTCAGGTCATCGACTGGGTGGACGAGTCCGCGGCCGAGGAACTGCGCCCACAGCCGGTTGGCGGCGGCCCGGGTGAAGTAGGGGTTCTCCGGGGCCACGACCCAGTCGGCGAGTTTCTCCTTGCGCGAGAACGCGGGCTTCGGCGCTTTGTTGGCCTCGGGTTTGGGCTCCTTGAAGTCCTTCGGCAGGGCGGGCTCCTCCGGCGCCGCGCCGAGGAGGAACTTCGGCCGGATCGGCTCGCCCTTCCGCCCCGGTTTCTGCTCCTTCGCCGACCCGGTGAAAAGGACTTCGCCGCTGCTCTTCTCGCCGATCAGGAAGCGGCGCTTTCCCGCCGCGAGCGCCGCCTCGACGACGACGAGGCGGGCGAAGAAGGCGGCCATGCCGTAGAAGTCGCGCTGGGTCCACGGCTCGTAAGGGTGGTCGTGGCAGCGGGCGCACTGCAGTTGCGTCCCCAGGAAGATGCGGCCGACCGCGACGGCCGTCTCCTCCGCCTGGTCGCGATACTGGACGTAGAAGAGCGTCGAATTGTCCTCCTCGGCGAGGAGCAGGGCGCGCGCCCAGCGGTCGTACGGCTCGTTTTTGGCGAACTTGCCGGCCAGCCACGCCTTGAAGCCGTCGCGGTTGCTCGTCGCGTCGTAGCCCGGCGGGTTGCGGCCGAAGAGGACCTGGTCCCAGACGTCCGCCTGGTGCAGAGCGAAGCGCGGGTCGTCGAGCAGCTTGTCGATCAGTTTGCCGCGCTTGCCGGTGTCGCTGTCGGCGAGGAACGACTTGACCTCGTCGTGGGTGGGAACGGTCCCCACCAGGTCGAGGAAGATGCGGCGCAGGAAGGTGGCGTCGTCGGCGAGGGCGGGGGCGGGAATCTTCTCACGCTCCCAGGCGGCGCGGACCTCGGCATCGATCACCGCGCGCAGCGGGCGTTCGTCGGCACGCAGCGGGGCGGCGACGAGCGGCACGGCAAGGAGGGCGACGACGAGTCGGAGGCGGGGCATGGCGGCGATCCTTCCAGGCGGGGGGCGTCGTGCGGGGCAGACAACATCCTAACGCGCCGCCGCGCCGCCGCAAGCCCCGATTACTTCGGCGGACCGAATCCGACGCCCTTGAACATCTCCAGGAGTTGGTTGCGCGACTGCTCGTCGCGCAAGTTGGCGCTGAAGCAACGGACCTTCAAGCCGTCGATGTCGCGCACCACCAGCAGGCTGAGAATCGGCGGAGTTTTTGGGTCGGGGTACTTCTTCACCACGCCTTGGATGACGAAGCCGTCCGCCAGGTCGGCTTTCTCACCCACTTCCACCCAGGCCGGCACATCGACATTGAGGAAGTCCTTCTCCTTGAGGTGTGCCGCGTAATCGGCCGGGGTGCGGGCGTCGTCGGGGCACTCCTCGATCCGCAGGATCTGCCCCTCGGATCGTGCCGTGGGCGGCGGCTTCGTCACCTCCCACACGTTCAGGAACTTGTTGTAATCGGCCTTCCACCCGTCCGGCACAGCAAGTTGCAGGCTGGCCAGGCCGTCTTTCGGCGGCCCGGCGACGACCGTGGCCAGGGCGGCCACCGGGTTGCTCAGGACAACCTCCGGCTTGCCGGCCCCATCGGCCGAACACACCTCGACGAGCACGACCACGGGGCCGCTGAGCTGCGGGTCGTCCGCGGTCAGCGGCGGCGCGCTGACCGTCAGCGTACCGCCGTCGCCCTTTGCCTCGATCATTTGCCGCCGCACCCGCACCACCGACCCCACCGGGTACGACAACCGCAACACGAAGGGACCCGTCGGCGCCGCCCCGCCCCGGTACGCCACCGTCCCGGCAAGCTTCGGCGTGGCGCTCGTAATCTTGAGATCGGAAAGCGCGAATACTACCTTCTCGGCCCGGCGCCCCGGCGGCTCGGGGAAGGCGCTGATGCGGAGGTCGCGCTCGCCCAGCTTGAGCGACTTCGCCTGCTCGCCCGAAAGCTCGAACAGGAACAGTTCGCCGCCCCAACCCGCCAGAAGCGCCGGCTTTTTCGACTTCAACACCCCCTCGCCGAGCGCGAGGGTGAAGCCGAAGCCGTCCTTCGCCGGGGCGAATAATTCCTTCCCCTGCTCCGCGACCTTCTCGGGCGACGCGGCGTTGCCGGCCAGCCAGGCCAGGGCGCGCTCGCGCAACGAGGTTACGGCGGGCGGCTCGGGCTCGCCGGTGTCCAGCAGCTTGAAGGAATCGAAGAACTCCTTGAAGAACGATGGCACCTCCTTGGCGGGCGGGCCGCTGGCGACGAGGTGATAGCTGCGTGCGCGGACGACGTAAATGCGCTGCGTCGTGAGCCAGGCGCCGCCCTCGATCTCCTGGCCGCGCACCTCGACGCCGGGGAAGCCGCCGAGCTTGAGGGCGTTTTTCGTTTTCCCGTGCAGGTCCAACTCGGCGGCCCGGGCGTCGAGGAACGCAGCGGTGTCGGCGGTGTGGCGCGGGTCGTGGTCCTCGCACGTGATGGTGAATGTCACCGCTTTGCGCTCCGGCGAGGCGGGAACCGAGGCCGAGAACATCTGCGGCCGCCTGGTTCCGGGGCCGGGGACTGACGTCACCTGCGGCGGACCGGGGAAGCGAGCGCTGAAGCCCCAGTCGCGAGAGGTAAAGTCCTCCCAGGCGACCGGCGCCGCGACGGGCCGCAGCTTCGTGCCGGTGTCGCGCGGCGGCTCCGGCTTCCCTGTCGCCGGCGGCGGCGTGACGGGGAGACCGTCCGACCCCTTGCCGCTTCCGCCCGGGGCCGTCGCGACCGGGCCGGCGGCAATGACGTCGGTTTGCGGGTCCTTCTTCAGGAGGAAATAAGCCACCGGGAAGCCGGCCGCGATGCCGACCAGGACGGCCACGGCCGCCGCAATGAGGAAGCGGCCGTGCGTGCGCTTTCGGCGCGGGGCCGGGGTGGAACGTGGGGCCGGAGTCGCCGTCGGGCGCCGCGCGGGCACGGTCTTGCGCTCGGCTGGTTTCTCCCCTTCGGCCTTGCGGGCCGCCGGCGACCCGGCGAGGAAGGGCTGGCCGCACTTCTTGCAGCGCAGCGCCCTGCCGCGGTATTCGTCGGGAATGGCGGCGACCGATTGGCACTTCGGACAGGTGACGCGAATCGGCATGGCAGCGCCCCAAAAACGGATCGAGAAAAGCGGCTTACTTCTCGGCGGACTGTTCCTTCCTGGCGGAGATCTCGAAGGAACTCTCGAAGGCGAACTTCTTGCCCATCTGCTCGTTGGTGCCCTTGGTTGCCGTGCTCCAGGCCACGCTCATGACGCCCGCCGCCGACGTGCCGTCGATCGCCGCGTCGAGGGTAACTTTCATCTCCATCACCGGCGGCTTCTCGAAGGTCACCCCCTTCGGGAGTTTGCCCGGCTCCATCTTCACCATCAGCACGATCGTGCCGAACTGGTGCCCGTCCTTCTGATAAACTTTCGTCAACTTCGCCTCACCGCCGCTCTTCTCCGCGTCCCAGTCGCCGGAGAACGCTTCGACGATCTTCTTCCCTTCGATCTTCCAGCTATCGCCAACCTTGACCGGCTTGGAGGGGAGGAACACCTCGTCCTGGGCGCCGCTGTTCGCGTTGGCCTTACGGGTCAGTCCCGCCAGGTCCTCCTTGCTCACCGGCTTGTCGCCTTCGGGGGTGACGGTGTACTTGCCGTCCTTCTTCTCGAAGACGAGCGTGCGTCCCTCGTAGGAGCGCGCCTCGGTCTTGCTATCGACCTTTCGCGTCGCTTTCTCATAGGTGCGCTTGTACTTGTTCGGAACCTTGTCCCCATTCTCCAGCACCGTCTCGGTGTAGACCTCGTCAACCGTCACGGTGTGCTTTTTGCCATCCTTGATCGGCGAGACGTTGCCGTCCGGATCGGTCACCTTGTCCGAGTGCGTAACGGTCTCGGTGTCCTTGACGGTGATCGTCTTGCCGACGTCGGGCGCGGGCTTCAGTTTGATGGTGTAGGTGTCCTCGGCCCGGACCCCCGCGGTCAGGACCACGGCCGCCAGCGCCGTCCAGAACGAAGTGCGCATCGGGTCTCCTCCGATTCGGGGCCGCGTGCGGCAATACCAGAACAAACTGATCGGGGCGGGCCCGCGCGGATGCAGGCATTATGCGGCCCGAACGGGCAGGTGGTCAATGATTTTGCGAGGAAAGGGCGGGCGGCACCGGCGACGGCCGGGGAAGCGCCCTCTCTTCCTCGGCCGAGGCCGTTCGTGTGTGTTCATCGAGGGAGGATGGCCCATCTAGCACTCGCGCATCTTGCGGAGCACGGCGCGCACGCGCTGCTTGGCCTGACGGGTCTGACGGTCCTTGCGGCGCTGCTGGCGCTTGAGACGCTGCACCGCTGCCAGAAACCGCGACGTTTCTGGCTCGCCATATAACATGGCGTTCACTCCTTTCGCTACCGTCCGCCGAGGTGATCTCGGCCACATTCGCCGAGCCAGGGCCGCCCCGTCGGACTGAGGACATGTTCAACCGCCGGCCGACCCGCGAACGGCGCCCTGGTTGTGGTCGCGGATACCGGCCGACACCTTCTTTCGTCTATACCAATCCTAACACCGCCCCGCAACAGGCGACCCGGCGCTTCCCCATTTTTTCCACCTTGCCACGGCACAGCCCCACGACCCTTCCGGCCTCCGAAACCGGCTGACAGTTTTCGCGCTGGACATTTCTGGTAAAAGCCGTACTACTTTAGCAGTGATTGTCCGGCCGGCGGATGGTGGCGTCTGCCGGCCGGCGGACCGAATCTGCCCCCCTTTCCGATAACTGCTGGAGGGAGAACGATGCGTTCGAGTACTCGCCGGATCCTGCTGGCCGTGGTGGCGGCGGCGCTGGCCGCCGTGGTGATGGGGCCGCGCTCGTGGGCCGAGAAGCCGAAGGTCGATGAGGCGGCCCTGGAGCGGACGCGGACCACGGTCAAAATGCTGGACGACCTGCACAAGGGCTACGTGGTCAACATCACCGCCACCTACGTCGAGGGGCAGGACAAGGCCCCGGCGGCAAAGGTGATGAAGAAGGTCTTCAAACACATGGAGGAGAAGGGGTGGGGCAGCGGCCGGCTGATCGACGCCACCGGCGAGCCGGCCAACGCGGCGAACAAGCCGAAGAGCGACTTCGAGAAGGCGGCGGTGGAGCAGATGAAGAAAGGCAAGACGTACTACGAGGAGGTCGCCACCAGGGAGGGCAAGCCGGTGCTGCGAGCGGCGACGATCGTCCCGGTGGTGATGAAGCAGTGCAGCGGCTGCCACCTCGGCAAGAAGGAGGGCGAGCTGCTCGGCGCCATCGTCTACGAACTCCCGATCAAGTGACGCCCCAAGCCGCTTGCGGCTTCGCAAGGCGTGCGAAGCCGCAAGCGGCTTGCTCAGCTGCATCCCGAAGTGGCCCCACAGGTATCGCACTTGCAGCAGGAGCCGCTGCGCACCAGGGTCAGCTGGCCACACTCACCGCACGGGTCGCCTTCGTAGCCCTTCATCCGCGCCTGGCGGATGCGCTCCTCTTCCGTGGCGCCGAGCAGTGTCGCCCCGGTCGCCGGCTTGTGGCCGTTGCCGCCGTTGGCCTGGCCGTTGCCGTTCTCGTGCAGCGGCCGCAGATGCACCGTCCGCGGCGTGGCGAACGCCTTCGACGTCGGCCTGGGCTCGACCACTCGCTCCCCGACCACCTCCTCTTCGCCCTCGAAGTCCTCCTCGTCGTCGCGGTGCATGGCGTCACCGCGCAGGTCTTCCTCATCGACCTGGGCCAGGTCGTGCCGGCCGAGGTAGGTGATGGCCAACTCGCGGAAGATGTAGTCGATGATCGAGGTCGTCATCTTGATGTGCGGGTTGCCCTGCACGACGCCGTTGGGCTCGAAGCGCGTGAACAGGAAGGCATCGACGAACTCCTCCAGCGGCACGCCGTGCTGCAGGCCGAGCGAGATGGCGATGGCGAAACAGTTGCCAGTGACGACGCCGCCCTCGAGGACGAACGAGCGCGTCTCGGGCTCGACGACGCAGTAGGCGTCACCCTCCTCCCCCCGGTCGATGACGGCGGCGACCGTGTAACCCTGCTCGTCGCCCTCGCGCTGGCGGGCCAGCATTACGCGGTTCAGTGGAGCCGAGCGCGGGCCGAAGTTCGTCGGTTCCTCGTTCACGGAGAAGCCGACGACCATTAGCCCGTAATACGGCGCACGCTCGATGAGCCAGTCGGCGGCGGCGCGGTCTTGCGTCGCCAGCAGGTGACGCGGCTCACGGCCGTCACGCTGGTGGTCGCAGCCATCGGCGGCCAGCCAGCCGTCGATAAACCCGGCGACGTAGACCTCGCTGACCGTGCGCTCGTTCGGCACCGCCTTCAAGTCGATGTCCGACTCGAAGTACAGCATGGGGTCGCCCCCACTGTGGGGGTGGGTGACCGAGCGCACCAGAGGCCGCAGCACGGCGAGGTACTGCTGATCCTTCTCGCCACACAGGCGGATGCGGTAGCGGTTGGGGTGGTAGGTGTGTCGGTTCCCGTCGCCGAAGGTGAACCCGTGCAGGAACCCTTGCCAGTAGTCGGCTGGGTTGCGTTCGCGAAGTTCGCCCGGACGGAACGCCAGCGGCAGAGACGCCAGTTTTTCGCCGGGACGGATGTCCTGCGTGACGGTGCCGTCGGCCAGAATCCAGCGGTGGTCCCGGGTCGCCTTCACCACCCGGCGGAACTGCGTGGCGCGGCCGCGCGAAGGCTTGAGCACCACATCCTGGAACTTCTGCACGCCGAAGTGGCGGACCTCCGCGGGACGTTTCCGGCCGTCCGCACACGTCACCAGCACGCGCTCACCGACCGCGTCTTCCAGGGCGACGAGCCGGTGGCCGTCGAAGAACCGGGTGGCGCCGTGGAAACAATTGGTCATGCTGCGGAAGGCGGCCCCCTCCTTGTGCATGTCGATGAAGATCTCGCCCAGGGTGCCGTCGGTGTACTCGCCGGTGCGCAGGTAGATCTTGTGGTTGCCGACGCGCGACTTCTGCGTGTAGCCGGCGCGGCGGTCGGGCAGGCGGCGGCGGTGGGCCAGGTAGCGGTAGACGATCTTCTCGGCCACCTTCAGCGGCTCGGCCTCGGGCCCGGCCAGGGCGGCGGCCTCGGCGGCGGACAGGTCCGGGGCGTCGGCGACCGTATTCAGCGGCTGGCTGAGTTTGGAGCCGTCGCGGTACAGGGCGTTGGCCTTCAGGCACAGCTGCCAGCTGAGGAGGTACGCCTGTTTGATGTCCTCGACGGCGGCGGCGTGCGGCATGTTGATCGTCTTCGAGATGGCTCCGCTGATGAACGGCTGGGCGGCGGCCATCATGCGGATGTGCGACTCGGCGGACAGGAAGCGCCGGCCGGTCTTGCCGCACTTGTTGGCGCAGTCGAAGACGGGGTAATGCTCCGGCCGCAAGTGCGGGGCGCCCTCGACGGTCATGGTGCCGCAGACGTAGCCGTTGGCCTCGGCGACCTGCTCGCGCGTGAAGCCGAGGGCGGCCAGCAGGTCGAAGCCGGGCGCGTCGAGCTGCTCCGGGGTGAGGTGGAGCTTCTCCTGAAGGAAGTCGTCGCCGAGCGCCCAGCGGTTGAAGGCGAAGGACAGCTCGAAGACGCCCGGCAGCTGCGCCTCGATGCGGGCCAGGGCGGCGTCGGTGAAGCCCCGGGCCTTGAGGCTCGCCGGGTTGACGTGCGGGCAGCCTTGCAGCGTGGCGGCGCCGCGGCAGTGGCGGACGATCTCATCGACCTGCTTGGGGGTGTAACCCAGGCGGGTGAGGGCGGCCGGGACCGAGGCGTTGATGATCTTGAAGTAGCCGCCGCCGGCCAGCTTCTTGAACTTCACCAGGGCGAAGTCGGGCTCGACGCCGGTGGTGTCGCAGTCCATGACCAGGGCGATGGTCCCGGTAGGGGCGATTACCGTCAATTGAGAGTTTCTATAACCATATTTCTCCCCCAGTTCCAGCATGCGGTCGCACTCGCGCCGGGCGGCGTCGAGGAGGTAGTCGGGGCAGTGGCGCGGCTCGATGCCAACGGGCGTGATGGTCAGCCCCTCGTACTCCTCCTTCGGAGCGCTGGCGGCGGCACGGCGGTGGTTGCGGACGACGCGCAGCATGGCGTCGCGGTTGGCCGCGTAGCGCGGGAACGGGCCGACCTCGGCGGCGATCTCGGCGGAGGTGGCGTAGGCGGCGGCGTGCAGCAGGGCGGTGACGGCGCCGCACCAGGCGCGGCCCTCCGGCGAGTCGTAGGGGATGCCCTGGACCATGAGCAGCGCGCCGAGGTTGGCGTAGCCCAGGCCGAGGGTGCGGAAGTCGTACGACTTGCGGGCGACGGGGACGCTGGGGAACTGCGCCATGTACACGGAGATCTCGAGGATCAGCGTCCACAGGCGGCAGGCGTGGCGGAAGGAGTCCACGTCGAAGCGGCCGGAGTCGGCGCCGTAGAATTTCAGCAAGTTAAGAGACGCCAGATTGCAGGCGGTGTCATCGAGGTGCATGTACTCGGCGCAGGGGTTCGAGGCGTTTATCCTCCCGTCGGCGGGGCAGGTGTGCCATTCATTGATGGTGGTGTCGTACTGCACGCCGGGGTCGGCGCAGGCCCAGGCGGCGTAGGCGATCTGGTCCCACAGGTCGCGGGCCTGGAGCGTCCGGCGCGGCTTCGGGTCGCGCCCCTCGGCCCGGGCCTTCTCCAACTCGGTGCGCCAGTAGAGGTGCCAGGGGCCGTCCTTCCGCACGGCGTCCATGAAGGCGTTGCTGACGCGCACCGAGTTGTTGCTGTTCTGGCCTGAGACGGTAGCGTACGCCTTCGAGTTCCAGTCGGTGTCGTACTCCTCGACGTGCAGCGCGGTGAAGCCCTGCCGGGCCAGCTGGATGACGCGCTCGACGTAGTTGAGCGGCACCAGGGCGGCGCGGGCGTCGGCGACGGCCTTGCCGAGGTCGGCGTTGCGGGCGGGGTCGAAGCGGTCGGCCGGCCTGGTCCCGCCGTGGCAGGCCTTCATGACGGCGTTGAGGTGCCTGTTGAGCAGCTTCGAGCCGGTCACCAGCGCCGCGACTTTCTGCTCCTCGATCACCTTCCAGTTGACGAAGTCCTCGATATCAGGGTGATCGAGATCGAGAATGACCATTTTGGCCGCGCGGCGCGTCGTTCCTCCAGACTTTATCGCTCCGGCAGCTCTGTCACCGATCTTGAGGAAGCTCATCAGCCCGCTCGACTTGCCGCCGCCGGAGAGCGGCTCGCCCTCGCCGCGCAATGAGGAGAAATTCGATCCCGTACCGCTGCCGTACTTGAAGATGCGCGCCTCGCGGACCCACAGGTCCATGATGCCGCCTTCATTTACCAGGTCATCGGATACGGATTGTATGAAGCAAGCGTGGGGTGCCGGCCGCTCGTAGGCCGACGTGGAGCGCGTCACCTGCCCGGTGGCGGGATCGACGAAGTAGTGCCCCTGGGGCGGCCCCTCGATGCCGTAGGCCCAGTGGAGGCCCGTGTTGAACCACTGCGGCGAGTTGGGGGCGGCCATCTGCGCCGCCAGCATGTGGCAGACCTCGTCGTGGAAAGCCCGGGCGTCGCCCTCGGCGGAGAAGTAGCCGCCCTTCCAGCCCCAGTAGGTCCAGCAGCCGGCCAGGCGGCGGAAGACCTGGCGCGCATCGGTCTCGTGGCCGGCGCGGGGGTCGCCGTCGGCCGGGCGGCTGGCCTGGAGCCACTCCGGGACGCCGGCCTCGGCGACGCGCTCGCCGCGGGCGGGCAGGCCGGCGCGGCGGAAGTACTTCTGGGCCAGGACGTCCACCGCCACCTGCGACCAGCCCTCGGGCGCGAGCAGGTCCTTCATCTCAAAGACCACCTTCCCGTCGGGGTTGGCGATCCGCGAGGTGCGCGGCACGAACTGGAAAGCCGTGAATGGATCTTGTCCCTCAGTGGTGAAACGGCGGAGGAGATGCATGGTAGCCTTCAGCAGGGGAGTTCCAGAAGTCGCTAGCTCCACAGGCGAACAGCCCTCAAGTGTCCTACTAATCTCCCTCGTTGGCCATCGGAGTCTGGTGAGCAGAACCTGTTTCTGTCAGGTCGTGTTCCGGTTGTAACGATGCCGAAGAGTCTTCTGCGCGATGACTTTCCCTCAAGGCAGCCCCTGCATTTTCTGCTCTTGAAGGCCACGTCGGCATTTTATAACCTAATTGATTTCTGTACAGGATCGCACTGCTGACCTGTGGCTCGTTTACGGCCCCCTCTCCGTGGCTGTTCCCATTTCGTAAGCTGAAAGCACAATGCAAGTTACGAGAGTGAGCAGTAGCCGCCTTGACTTCAATGCGAGAATCTGGTCTACGACAGCTGCGCGCAGCTGATGTCCGTACCAGATTCACGGCGGTTTCCCGCGGCTGCCGTGGCCTGGCGATGACAGATGTTCGCAGCCGACAGAAAAAGGGAGGGACTCCATGGGCCTGTTACCGGACTGGCACATCGAGCGCGACATCAAGATCGAGCCCTTCGCGGCCAACGCCAGCCGGCGCGGCGTCATCTCCTTCGGGGTGACGAGTTACGGCTACGACGTGCGCGTCGGCCGCAAGTTCAAGGTGTTTACTAACGCCCGCTGCGCCGTCGTCGATCCCAAGCGTTTCGACCCCGCCTCGTTCGTGGACATCGAGGGCGATTACTGCCTCATCCCGCCGAACAGCTTCGCGCTGGCCGAGACGATCGAATACCTGGAGATCCCGCGCGACGTGCTTGGCGTCTGCCTGGGGAAATCGACTTATGCGAGATGTTTTAGCGAAAATACTCGCGTCGCCCTCGTGGACGGGACGGCCCCGACGCTCGGCGAGATGGCGGCGCGCGCGGCGGGCGGCGAGCTGTTCTGGGGCTATAGCATCGGCCCGTATGGGCGGCTGATGGTGACACTGCTGGAGGCGCCGCGGCACATCGGCCGGGACGTCCTGATCGAAGTCGTCCTCGACAGCGGCGAGGCCATTCAGTGCACCCCGGACCATCTGTTCCTCATGCGCGACGGGCGCATGGTCGAGGCCCAGGCGCTGCGCCCCGGCGACTCGCTCATGCCCCTCTACCGCCAGCTGGTCCGCGGCTACGAGGTTCTCTACATGCCGCTTAACGGCCACCTCTTCCCAACGCACCGGCTGGCGGACGAGTGGAACTTGCGGCACGGCATCTACCCGGACGTTGCGGACACGCATCGGCACCACCGCGACCACGACCGCCGGAACAACCGGCCGACGAACATCGAGCGGATGAATGCTAGCGAACACATTCGCCATCACAATAAAGAAACCTTCGGCGCGGACTTCGACCCCGATGAGCACAGCCTGGCCATCCGGGAGGCATTCGAGCGACTCCGGCAGACGCCCGGCTGGTCGGACCACTTCTCGGAGGTTCAGCAGGAGAGGGCGATCCGGTTCTGGACCGATGAGCAGTACGCGGAGGTAAGGGCGCGCGTCTTGGCCCAGCGCCAGGACCCGAGCGATGAGACTCGGCAGGCGCACCGCGAGGCGATGCTGCGCCGTTACAGCGACCCGGCGGAGCGCGAGCGACACGGACTCAAGATGGCGGAGGCGTGGGCGAAGGACGACGGGACACGCCGCGCCATGCAAGCCGAGGTCGCGCGGGGCATCAACTTGCGTGAGGAGATTACGGCTGAAGTCGTTCGGGCCGCCCTTGACCAGACCGGGTCGATTCGGGGGGCGGCGCGTCTTCTCGGGTGTGATCGCTCCGTGTTTCGTCGCTTCCCCGAGGTCATCAAGGCCTTCCAGGGCCGGGGCGCGGTGCGCAACCACAAGGTCGCGGCAATACGGGACCTTCCCGGCGTCCATGACGTTTACTGCCTGACGGTGCCCGAGGCGGGCAACTTCGCCCTGGAAGCCGAGGTTTTCACCTCCAATTGCGGCATCATCGTCAATGTAACTCCCTTGGAGCCCGAGTGGCGCGGCAAGGTGACGATCGAGATCAGCAACACGACGCCACTGCCGGCCAAGATCTACGCCGGCGAGGGGATCGCGCAAATCTTGTTCCTCCGCGCCGACGCCGTCTGCCGGACGAGCTACGCCGACAAGAAGGGGAAGTACCAGGACCAGAAGGGCTTGACACTGCCCTTCGTCACCGGGCCCACGGACCCGAACGAGTGACTCGTCATGGCCGGGAGGGGAAGATGGCAACGGGCGCAGTATTGCTGTGGGCAGGTCTCATCGCCGCCGGCGAGCCGGTGGAGACCCAATTCGTCCAGGTGGCGCCTCAGGAGCGGCCGTCGGTCGAATGGCGGCGCAGCCCCCGGGCGCGGCGGGCGGTGGTGCTGGTCCAGGGGCTGATGCCGCACCCGTTCAGCAAGGAGAACGTCGAACGGCCGGCGCTGCGCGACTGGCAGAAGCCGGGCAGCGTCCTGGTGAAGCGACTGGCGGCCGACGCCGACGTCTACGCCTTCGGCTACGGCCAGAGCGTCACGGTGGACGAGATCGCCGGGCACGACGCCCTGTGGGGCGGTCTGCTGCGGCTGCGGAAGATGGGCTACCGCGACGTGGTCGTGGTCGGCTACAGCGCCGGCGGGGTGATCGCCCGGCGGCTGGTGGAGGACTACCCGGACGCGGGGGTGACGAAAGTGGTGCAGGTGTGCGCCCCGAACGCCGGCTCCGGCTGGGCGCGGCTGAACGCGGTCCGCAAGAACCAGAAGCCGTTTTTGCAATCGCTCACGAAGGAGGAGCGGCGGCGCGAGTTGCGGTCGCGCCTCGACGTTAGCATCCCCGACGACGTGGAATTCGTCTGCGTCGTCGGCACGCGAGGGCTGGCGGGTGACGGCGTGGTTTCCTTGCGCTCGCAGTGGACGCCGGACTTGCAGGCCCAGGGCATCCCCGCCGTTACCGTCCCGACGGATCACCTTTCGATGGTGCGCTCGCCCGCCGGGGCCGACACGATCGCTGAACTCGTGCGCACGCCGCAGCCGCGCTGGAGTCAGGCGAAGGTGGCGGCGGCGCGCAAGGGCATTCTCGGGGACTGAGCGCCCCGGACGTCCGGTTTCGCCGGCCGGAAGGGTTGACGCCCCAGTGGGGTTGCCCTAAAGTGGGATGAGTTAGGCCGACAGTTGGACAGATAGCTCAGCTGGTAGAGCGAAGGACTGAAAATCCTTAGGTCGCCGGTTCGATCCCGGCTCTGTCCACTTGCAGCACAAGGACTTATGGCAAGTGTTACCCTTCCCTACCGGTCAGCGGTAGGGCCAGCGGTAGGGAAGGATCCCGGATGCCCTACCCTTCCCCTTCTCGTCCTTCACCGGGTCAGTCGCAGCTTCCTTTGCCTCGGGGGCCGGGAGCTGTGGCGCGAACAACTTTGGAAGCGTCGGTCGGAGTTTCCGACCCGCGTCGATGTATCCCCGCGTCGTTTGCCAACTCTTGTGCTGCATCAGGTGCTGGAGCACTACCTCGGGCAGGTCGGCGTTCATCGTGGCGAACGCGCGGCGCAGGTCGTGAAAGCCGTAGACGTGACAGTGCCGCGTGTGTTCGTGCTCCCGCCGACATGGCAGGTTGATCCCCGCGGCCTGTTGGAGGTCCGCCCATTCCTCGTCCAGCGTGCGGCGGTGATGTGGCCACGGGAACACTCGTTCCCCCGCCGCGGCCAGGCGCCGCAGGTGCTCGACGGCCAGGGGGTGCAGAGCAATCAGCGCGTCGCGCTTCCCCTTGTTCTCCTCCGCGACGCTGAACGCCGTGCTCGATCCCTAGACCGTCCATGGCCCCTCTCCTGTTCTCCTGTTGGTCCGATGAGGTGAGGGGTAGCAAATCACGGGCCGTGACGGCGGAATGGCGGATGACGCCGGGGAAGTGAAGGCCGGGGGCCGAAGACGCCGGGCGTTGGAGTAGGTTGGGACGGTCGGGCAGGCTGTGCCCGCGTGCGGGGCGGCACGCGGGCTGTGCGTAACCAGCCCACACCTGTGGCGGGGTCACGCGGGGCAGCGATAACCCGGCACGCCCTCGTTGGCTATGCAGGGGCCTCGGCAACCGGCCGGCGTTCCACCGCCAGCCAGCTGCTCGTCCGGCCCTCTCGGCTTATCTCCGTCGCGACTGGATCAACAACGTCGTCCCGATGACGAGGAGGCCGATGTGGACGTAGAGGAGGAACCGAGGCCCCTTCCTGCGTCGGTTGACCGCCCGGCCCAGGAAGACCGCCGCCACGGCCGGGGGCAAGGACAGGAAGTAGTAGCGGGTCACGGCGGGCACCCACAAGCCAGCCAGCCAGTAGCCGCCCATGCCGACCGAACCCGAAGGCCGACCGGATCAGCGTGGCCAGGAAGACCACGGCCAGAACTGCAATGAGCGTCCAGTCCGCACCCATCGCGTCCTCATGGCGAGCCGCGTACCGGTCTTTGCCACTCCCGCCACGCTGGCGTAATCTTACCAACGGGCGGCCGCCACGTGCCAAGGGGGATTGCTCATGTTCGGGAAGCTACGCCTGATCGACCTGAGCGTGCCTCTGGAGAACGACGCGGCGCACGAGCCGATCCCGGCCCGCGTCACCTACGCGACGCACGACGGGGAGGGGCTTCGGCAGATGCGAGAACTGCTCGGGGTGAAGCCCGAAGACCTGACCTACTCGGGCGGCCTGGGGTGGGCCGTCGAGCAGGTCCAGGCGATCACGCACACCGGCACCCATGTCGATGCCCCGTACCACTACGGCCCGGCCTCTGAGGGAAAGCCCGCCCGCCGCATCGATCAGGTGCCGTTGGAGTGGTGCTTCGCCCCCGGCGTCGTCCTCGACGTGCGGCACAAGGCCCCCGGCGACTTCATCACGGTGGATGACCTGCGGGCCGCCCTGGACCGCATCGGGCATCGCCTGCGAGCGCTCGACCTCGTGCTGCTGCAGACGGGGGCCGACAAGCGGCTGGGCTCCTCGGCCTACTTCGAGCAGCCGGGCCTGGGGCGGGAGGGCGTGCTGTGGCTGGTCGAGCAGGGGGTGAAGGTCATCGGCATCGACGCCTACACCCTGGACCGCCCCTTCGCCAGCATGGTGGCTGATTACCGGCGGACGGGTGACGGGCGGTTCATCTGGCCGGCACACTTCGCCGGCCTCACGAAGGAATATTGCCAGATCGAGAAACTGGCCAACCTTGACCTGATCCCCCGCCCCCACGAGTTCTATGTCTCCTGCCTGCCGGTGAAGATCAAGGACGCCAGTGCCGGCTGGTGCCGGGCGGTGGCCCTCGTCCCGGAATGATGCTTCACCGTTAATGGCCACCGGGGGGCACTCTGGCCGAGTGGCGGCGGAAGTCGGCGACGCTCCTTCAGGCGGATGGCAAGACTATAGCCAAGGCTGAGCCTCACGCAGCATGAGTTCTTTCCCGTGCGGACTTGCTTCGGGCGGAGAGCGGTAAAGGGGCTCAGCGGAAAGTCCTCGCCGGACGGAAGCCGACGTTGATGTCACGGTACGCCGGGACGTACCTGTAACGGGTGGCAGAACGCACGCTCCACGGAGGGTAGTCGAACGAGCCGCCACGCAACACACGGCCAAGTTTGTCCGTAATATCTTTTTTATCCTCAATGTCCTCGGCTGCCTGCCCCCCCCCCGCCCCAGAGGAGTAATAGGCAAACGACTCCTGGCACCACTCCAGGGCGTTCCCCAGCATATCGAACAGCCCGAAATCGTTCGGCTTCAGCCGCCCCCCCGCCACCCCCAACCGGCCCGGCACCCCCGGCAGCATTCCCTCGCCCTGCGAGTTCTTCGTATACCACGCATCCTTCCCCAGCAGTTCCTCCCCCTCACCGTAGTAGCGGCTGGTCACTGCCCCTGCCCGACAAGCATACTCCCACTCCGCCTCGCTTGGCAGACGGTAGCCCGTCCTGCGCAGGTAGTCCGGGGCGAGCCTGATCCCCTCGGCGTATTCGCCGTCCTTGTTCGGCAGGTAGCACCACTGGTCTTCGGGTATCCCTTCCTGCTCGCTGAGCCAGTTGCAGTACGCCGCCGCATCGTACCACAACACGCTGTTCACCGGGCAGTCTCCGGTCAGGGAAGAGTCCTTGTTGTAGTCATGGCCCTTGCGGAAGCGGAGGAACTGCTCGACCGTCACTTCCCTGGCGGCGATGGCGAAGGGGCCGCCGATCCGCTTGCTGTGCTGCATCTCGATCTTACCTTCGGCCCCTCCTTCCCGACCAGCCTCCGTGGGCGGCGAACCCATCAGGAACGTCACCGGGCCGGGGATCACCACCATCGTCTGCCCCTGCCCGTTGACGTACCACTGCCCCCGGCCCTTGTCCTTCAGGATGCCCTCCCGGGTCGGCCCCAGTTTGGCCTCCCGCCTCGCACGAACCTCCTTCCCGTCCCCCCGCCACTCGTCCTCGATCTGCTTGACCTTGGCCTGCTGGCCCCACAGCAACAGCAACCATTCCGCCGCCCCGTGCAGGCCGGCGTCGGCGTCGTCTCGGTACAGGTCGAACAGTTTGGGCAACAGCACCTCCCGCTCGTCGGGCGAAAGCGCCTTTTCCCCAAATTCGCCCAGGGCCAGCAGCAAGGCCCGCCGGATTGACACATCCGGTTCCTCATCGAAACGCTTGACGACGGCCCTGGCGTCGGCCCCCAGCGCGCTGAGGCGGTGGATGAGGTAGCTCCGCACACGGGGGTCGGGGCTGTGCTTCAGGAGTGTCCAGACCTTCTCAGGGCGGCCCATCTTGAGGAGTGCCACCGCCGCATTCGCCTGCCGCTTCGCCAGCCCTTCCTTGTCGTCCTCCCTGGCATCGGCGGGCGGTTGCTTGTCTCTTTCGCCGCTCATGAGTGCTGCCGCCTGCTCGCCGTGGGCCTGGAACTTCGGGTACAGCACGGCGAACTGCTTGTCGTCGCCGTCCATGAGAAGGTCGGCCAGGACGCTGGTGTGGTCGCTGGCATAGTCGGCGAGGATGGTGGTGGCGAACGAGCGCTCGCCCTCCAGCCGCCCTCGGTTGCGGTAGACCTCGGCCAGTGGCTCCAGCAACCGCTCCCGCACGGGACGGAGCATCTCCAGCAGCGGTGTGTAGTGGCTGGGGTTCT
>DATFNV010000061.1:0-18048 GCA_035266225.1 Gemmataceae bacterium | reverse complement strand
AGGGTGGTGTTGCGCGTGCCCTCGTTGCTGGCGACGTACTCCAGGTTGCCGCCGGCATCGACCCGGAACAGGGTCAGGGCCCCTGCAAGGGGCGAGCCGATGCGGCCGGCGAAGAGTTCGGCGTCGAGGCCGTACGGCTTCGGCCCGGCGACCGAGAAGTGGTAATACTGCACCCCGTTGACGTCGAAGCCCGCGGGGTCGGTGGGGTCGTTGCCGATGGCGCCGGCGAGCTGGTGCAGGCGGCCATCGGTTATATTCGGGACCTCGTAAGGGAGGCCGGGCGTGCTGCCGGGCTGCAAGGTGGGGTCGAGGTTGCCGGGCAGTCCGTCGATCTGGAACGCCAGGTGGTAGTCGGTCTGGCCGGGTCCGTCCCCCTGGAGGATGACCTCGTAGTAGCCGGCCGTCAGCGGCGCTGGGGGTGTGATGAGCAGTTCGTTGGCGGTCGCCTCCAGGGAAACGGTCGCGGAGGACAGGTTGATCTGGGTGGCGGTGCAACTCGGGCTGAAACTGAAGTCGTTGGTGGTGTTGAACCAGAGCTGCGCCGTGTCGCTGCAGCTGTCGTTGTACGTGATGATCGTCGTCGGGTCGATGGCCGTGTTAAGGTCGAAGCGCAGCACGAAGGGCGACTGGGCGAGTTCGGCGCCGGGGGCGGGGTCGCTCGCCAGGACGACGGGGACGGTCGGATCGTCGTAGTCCGGCCCCGGGTCGCTGGTGGTGGTCGAAAGGCGGAAGGCCCCGGTGCTGCCGTCCAGGCCGGAGTCCGCGATGAGGGTGCTGAAAGTGTCGTTGCCGCTGCCGCTGACGGCGACCCAGTAGTCCCCTTGGCCCAGGATGCGGTCGATGGTCGCATCGCCGCCGTGCGCCTTCGCGTCGTCCTGGGCCAGGAGCCGGTGGCCGGTCGGGGTGTAGGGGTCGGTGGGAGCCCACTGGTCGTAAGGGGCGTCGTTGTAGAGCGAGAGGACGCCGACGAGGGGGCTGCGGACCTCCCCGGTCTGTAGCGACAGGTGGACCGACTCGGTGCCGGACAGGTGGAAGTTGTACCAGTAGACGTCGGCGGCGCCGGCGGGACCGGCTCCGATGACCGCGCTCGCCTCGGCGTGGCCGCCGAAGTCGAGCGAACCGAGGGGGTCGGCCGTGCCCAACGTCTCGTTGAGCGGGGCGGAGCCCGAGAGCAGACAGCGCGCCTCGAGGAGTTCGAGGCCCAGGGCGACGATCGGGCGCCGGCGGCGCCCGAGGCGGCGGCATCGCTTCCGAGTCAGCACGAGGAACGTCCCTCCCCACGGGGCCGGTGTCCGGCCCGTTACTCGCCCTGCGAGCGCGCGGCGGCAATGCCGCCCTGATCGGCCTTGCCCAGGGGAGTTCGGGGCAGGCCGGGAGAGGAATTGCGGACCTCCTCAGGGGATGGGCCGGGAGGGGTCCCGGCCACGAGTGCGAGGCCGCTCACCCAAATGCGCGATCGCTTCCGGCTGAACTGTAGCATGCGATTTCGGGTCGCGCGGATTTTGACGGAAATGACGCCTGGAATGCCCCGCAGCGGCGGCCGGGCCAACGCGGAATTCGCGCCGGGCTGAAAAAGCGCAGCCCGCAACAAAGAGCGGCCGAAAAAATGCCTTTTTTTCCGCCGACTCCCTCTGTTAGCGCTTGTCTCCGGGGGGGGAGGAACGAAATGATAAAAGAAACCAACGCCGCGGAATTATTCCCACCGTGCGACCCGCCGGTGGGCGCGACTACGGCGGACCCCCCATGGGTTCTACCTCACCCAAGGGAATCGCCCCGGCGGCAACCCCGCGGGGGGCCCGGTCCGAGAGGCATCAGGTCGGTCCCCCGGTCGGCGGGCGGCCGGCGTCCTCCTCCGAAGAGCGGAGGTGCGGGCGCCACCCCTCCCGACCAGGCCGGGCGTCACATTGGGGTGACGCCCGCCCTCCTGGCTCCGTCTCGGTAACGGAGATTCTCGCATGTTCTTCTCCCAGAAGTCCCACCGCCCCCGCCCTCTCTGCGCGCCCCGCTCGCTGCGGCTGCCGCATGCACGGCCCGCGCTGGAGGTCCTGGAATCGCGCATCGTCCCCTACGGCCTGACCGGCAACGCCTGGCCCAACCCGCAGCTCATCACGCTCAGTTTCGAGCCCGACGGCACCGTCGTCGCCACGGGCCCCAACGGGAACATCACCAGCAACCTGTTCAGCTACTTCAATGGGCTGTTCAGCAACAACACGGTCGGCTGGGAGAACGTCATCATCAAGGCGGCCCAGACCTGGGCCGCCCAGACCAACATCAACTTCTCGGTCATCGCCGACAGCGGCGCCGCCGCCGGCTCGGGGAACTACCAGCAGGGTGACCCCACCATGGGCGACGTCCGCGTCGGTGGCTTCGATTTACAAAACGGCTGGCTGGGCAGCACCTACTACCCGCCGCCCGTGAACAACTACTCCGTCGCCGGGGACGTCGCCTTCAACACCACACAACCCTTCGCCATCGGCACCACCTACGACCTGTCCACGGTGGCCATGCACGAGATGGGCCACGCCCTTGGCCTGGACGAATCGACGTACACCAACGCCGTCATGTACGGCTACTACACCAGCGTCTTCCTCAACCTCGGCCAGGACGACATCAACGGCATCCAGGCCATCTACGGCATCGGCCGCCCGGCCGACGTCTACAACAGCAACGGCAGCAGCAACGGCACCTTCGCCACCGCCGCCAACATTTCTTCGACCATCAGCAGCAGCACCCTGACCGCGGTGGTGTCGAACCTCGACCTCCAGAAGGCGAAGCAGCTGGAATACTACACCTTCACCACACCGTCCAACAGCGCCAACACGATGACGGTGACCGTGCAGTCGACCGGGCTGAGCCTGCTCACGCCGAAGCTGAGCGTCTACAACTCCTCAAAGACGCTGATCGCCAGCAAGACGTTTTCGCTGGGATCGAACGTGGAGGACGGCGCCACCCTGAGCCTGAATGTCAGCGCGGCGCCGAACACCACCTACTACGTCGAGGTGCAGGGGGCCGACACGTCCGTCTTCAGCACGGGCGATTACGCCCTGACCCTGAACGTGGGCACCGGCTCCAACCCGACCGTTCCTCTGCCGAACACGCAGGTCCTCAACGGCAACCCCTTGCAGAGCGGCGGCGGCTCCCCAGAAATGATCAACACCTCGGGACGCGACGACGGCTCGGGTGGGTCCGTTCCGGTGGCACAGGCGCGGGCCGGGGTGGTGTCTGTGGTTGCGGACGCGAACCTGGTGAATGGTCTGCTCGGCCGGGGCGCGGCCGCCGCGGTCGTGACACCCGGCCCGGCGGTCTTCGCGCCCCCCGTCGTGGCCGCTTCGACCGCTCCGTCATTCACGGGGGCGGCCGAAGAGCGGATCGAACTCGGTGGGGCCATCGGTTCCAGCGAGCCGACGGAGGAGCGCGGCGAACAACCCGCCCCGCCCGCCACGGGCGACCACGAGTCCGCCGCGCCGCAGAAGGCCGTCCCGCAGGACGCCACCGACGCGGCCCTGCGGCCCGCGACGAACGACGCTTGCTGGACCGGCCGATCGGAGGAGGCGCCCGCCGCGCAGCCCTTGTCGGCCCCCGTCGTGGCCGAGGCGAACGCGGAGGACTGGACCCCCGATGGGGCGCTGGCCGCGGCTTCCGTGGTGTTCGCCGGCACCTGGCTCCGCCGGGACACCGCTCACCAGCGCGAGGAGGAACGGACGCACCATCTGTCGGCGCCCGTCAAGGCGAAGATGCCTTGACGCGCCTGGGATGCCGCGGGTTTGCCCTGTGGAGGGTTATTCCCCCAGCGAGGAAGAGAAGTACACAAGCTGAGGCGCCAGCGAAGGAGCCCCGGCCCGCTTCCCTGGCGCCTCAGGCTTGTGTGCGTAGCTTCGGTGCCGGAGTAATATCTGCGGCCTTCCCGGCGCGAGCGCTGCGGGCGGGGAAAAGCCAGGGGCTGGCCGTCTCGCGCCGGGCGGCACGAAACGGTCAGCCCCAGTTTCGGAAGTGTGGAGGAGAGGATTAGTAGTTGACGCCCAGCGTCACCGTGTAGCCGAAGAACCCGAGGGCGCCGTTCTGCGAGGTGGCGCTGCCGGCGCCGAGCCAGATCTGACCGTCAATACCGGCCCGAACGAACGCGCTGGCTGAGTCGCCGATTTTCCGGCTGTACTCGACGCCGATCTCACATTCGCCGACGCCGATCACGCCGAGATGGTCGGAGCGGAACGTGTCGGCGGTCCTCGCTGTCGCGAAGCCAGGGGTCGTTGTCGTCACCACGTCGAAGCCACTGGCATAGCTGTCGCCGAACAGGATCGCGGCCCGCGCGTTGGCATACACGCCAAGGCCCATGTCGCCCAGGGCGTGGCGCACCTCGGTGGCGAGGGTGGGGCCGGCACCGTTGAAATTATGGGAGGCGATCAGGGTGCCGCTTTGGCCTGTCCCGGCAGCCGTCAGGTTGGACTCGGCGGAGAAAGCGCCGAAACTTTGTGCGATGTGAGCATAGCGAATGCCCGCGGAGCCTTCCACGATGCAGCCGCCCGCATGGTAGACCGCGGTGGCCTCGAGGTCCCACACGTCCAACGTGAGGTCGCTGGTTACGGCCAGGGTATAAGGCGTGCCGGTGGTACCTCCGATCTCCGTGCCGATCCCCAGGCCGTTGTTCCCGTACAGCGAGGGCGTGCTGGTGCTGAGAGTGGTGCCGGCGGGCAGCGCCGTGGGTTGACTCAGGGTCTGCGAAGTGGAGGCCTGCTCGAAGTGCCACCAGCCCACGCGCAACCCCACCCCGCAATCCATGACGTAACCCAGCCAGACTCTGGGGTTGACAGTGTACGGGTAATCGAAATTCGTCTGGGCACTATTGCTGTTCTGGAAGGCGAAGTCGGTGGAGTTGGTGAAAACACGGGTCGTCAGGGCCGGATTGCTCTCGAAGTACGGCCGAATGATCAGGGCCTCGAAGCCGCCTTCAAAATGCCCGCCGGAGCCGGCCTCGCCGTTGCCCGCGCCGAAGGCCCAGGGCGCCCCGTGATCCGGGGCGTCGTGCCAGGTCTGCGCCGCGTCGGTGGGGAACGGCACCGTCTGGGGAGGAGGCGAGCCGGGCGGGGCGGAGGATGTCTGGGCGCTCGCGACCCGACAGCTCAGGCCCAGGGCGATCAGCACGATGGCGAATTCCTTCTTCATCGGTCCCTCCTTGAATAAGAAGATGCCGGCGTCCGGGGAGGCGTTTGCGGGTTCGCAGGTCCGATGTGCGATCCCCCAAACGGCTGGGTTTATCAGGGTCGCTCAGTGTACTCCGGTTTTTTCGTCGGGTGGCTTTGACGCCGCTTGCCCAAATGATCGGTTTGTGAAGGCGCCGTCGATGAGGAGCAATCGGCATTCGCAGAGATTCTCGCGCATCCGTCGCCCCGCGCAACGCGCGACTTTTGTGCAGCTTCCGCATTGTCGCGCCAACTGCAACCGGTGAGCGAGGGGGAAGCCGGCTTCGGACTACCAGTCGGGGCCGAGCGCCTGGCCGTCCGCGGGGTTCAGGGCGTTCGTCCAGGTCGTCGCGCTGACGGCCGCCGAGATGTTGCGGACGCTGCCGTCCATCAGGCCGAGGTTCATCACGCCGGTGTGATAGCTCTGGCAGAGGTTGGGGTCGGCCTGCGTGGGCCGGACGCCGATCTGCGGCAGCGCGAACAGGCCGGTGAAGTGCGGCTGTCCCGGCAACTCGTCCGGGTTGGGCCAGTAAGGACCCAGCGTGTTGGGGTAGGCCGGGTAGTCCCACGTCATGTAGTTCTCCGCGGTCCCGGACTGCGGGTTGATGGTGGGGAAGGCGGGGAAACAGCCGGACGTCTCGACCAGGCCGATGGTGTTGGACGTCCCGTCGGGGATGTTGCCAATCCGATAAGGCGATGGTGCCCCCTTAACGTTGAAGGTGCCGCCGGCGCCGAACAGCGCCAGGTTGAGCGCGTAGTTCGAGGTGGCGGTCTTGCCGTCCAGGGAGGCGATCCCGTTCGGGCTCGTCGGGTCGGAGGGGCAGACATGAAGGGGGTTGATGGCCACGTACTGGGCCCCCAGGTAGCCGGCGTCGGGCCGGTCCTGGGTGTACAGGCGGAAGAGGTTGTCCTGGTCGCAGTAGGGCAGCAGGGCGTAGAAGGCGCTGCCCTCGGCGGCGTTCCCGGTCTGGGCGTTGACGACCTGGTAGAAGTTGGCCGGGGGCAGCCGGCCGTCGTTGTCGCCGGCGTAGTTGTGGATGGCTAGCAGGAGTTGCTTCTCGTTGTTGGCGCACTTGGTGCGTGCGGCGGCGTCGCGGACCTTCTGGACGGCGGGGACCAGCAGGCCGAGGAGCACCGCGATAATCGCGATGACAACCAGCAACTCAACGAGGGTGAACGCGGGGGAACGAAGACGGGTGGGGAAGGGGAACCTCATGGGAGCAGTCCTTTCTGCCGGGCCGGGCAACGAGGTCGGACTCGGACCCCCGGCGGCAACGGCACGTGCAGACGGACTGCGACGTTGCCCGCTCGGACGCCTGAGACCGAAGCGTCGGAACAGGAACTCGGCAGGCAGGTTTTCTGGCTCACGGCTCGTCACGGCCCCGAACGACCTTCCCGTGGCCGGCTTCGGAGGAAGCCTTCCGCAGTGGCGTGTGTGTTCGGGGGCCTGGCCGTTCACAGCGGCGGCCCCGCGCCGGATTTACACCGGCTTCCCTCTTTCACCCCCCTTCCCGGGTGGGAAGGGGAGACCTGTCGAGACTGTAATCAGGGTAGTGATTTTTCTGCGGCCGGCTATCCGCGGGGTCGCCGAGGAGCACCACGGGCCCGCCCCGGTTAACGGCCGACTCAGGCGCCACAGTGCCGCGGGAAAAAGGGAAATGCCGACATTCACCTTTTCCGGGCTACGAAATCAGGAATGTCCCTTTTTCTCACCGGTGGATTCCTTCCGCGTGGCCGCCGCGCGGAGCGTGCGTGCCCGCTCCCGCAGCGCATCGAGCATGGCCAGTTTCTCGGTCACTGGACGGCTCGCAAGATTCCGGCGAAGCGCGCGCTTGCTTTCGAGAATCCGCTGGAGGTCAAAGGTCATGGCGTGTCCTTCAGGAAGGTTCGCTCAAACTCCTCCTCCAGTGTACACACAATTGAGTCACTCATTCAACCAGGGCGACAGGGCCCTCTTTGGGCGCCATCTCACGCACCGATGCCGCCTCGGGGGGACGTCCTTGACCCCAACGCGCCCGCCGGATAAGGAGTGAGGTTGGGGAGAGCTGCCACCTACCCGCCCCGCCGGAGCCAAACACGCCATGAACCCGACCCGATTTCTCTTCGTCATCTGCCTGCTGTTCGCCTCGCCGGCCTGGGGGGCGGACGAGCCCCGTGCCGCCGACGACCGCCTGCGCGTCGATCTCTTCGCCGCGGCGCCGGACATCGTTCACCCCGTCGCCCTCGACTTCGACGCCCGCGGCCGGCTGCTGGTCATCGAGAGTCACACGCACTTCCCCCCGCCCAACTACAAGGGGCCGAAGTTCGACCGCATCCGCATCCTCGAGGACACCGACGGCGACGGCAAGGCCGACCGCTTCACAACCTTCTTCGAGGGCACGACCAAGACGATGGACGTTGCCGGCCACCCCGACGGCTCGGTCTACGTCGCCACCCGCAGCGAAATCCTCCGCCTGCGCGACACCAAGGGGGACGGCAAGGCCGACGAGAAGACGCGCGTCGTCTTCCTCGACACCAAGGGCGACTACCCGCACAACGGGCTGTCGGGGCTGTGCTTCGACTCCCGGGGCGACCTGTACTTCGGCATCGGCGAGAACCTCGGCGCCGCCTACAAGCTCGTCGGCAGCGACGGCACGACCCTGACGGGGGGCGGCGAGGGCGGCAACATTTTCCATTGCAGCGCCGACGGCCGCCACCTGCGCCGCGTGGCGACCGGCTTCTGGAACCCGTTCGGCAGCGGCCGCGACATTTTCGGGCGGTTGTTCACCGTGGACAACGACCCCGACGCCTCGCCGCCTTGCCGGATGGTCCACGTCATCGAAGGCGGCGACTTCGGCTTCCAGTTCCGCTACGGCCGGGCCGGCCGCCATCCGTTCCAGGCCTGGGACGGCCAGCTGCCGGGGACGCTGCCGATGGTGACCGGCGTCGGCGAGGCGCCGTGCGAGGTACTCAGCTACGAGTCCGACGGCCTGCCGCGCGAGTACCTCGGCAGCCTGCTGGTGACCTCCTGGGCGGACCACCGCGTCGAGCGCTACGTCCTCAAGCCGCGCGGCGCCTCGTTCGCGGCGGAGCGCAAACCCTTCGTCCAGGGCGGCCAGAACTTCCGGCCCGTCGGCCTGGCCGTGGCGCCGGACGGCTCGCTGTTCGTCAGCGACTGGGTGCTGAGCGACTACACCCTGCACAACAAGGGCGCCGTCTGGCACATTCGGCCGAAAGCCCCCCCCAAGATCGACCGGCCGGCCGACCCCCGCAAGGGCCTGTTCAGCGCCCACTGGCCGTTGCGCGAGTCGGCGGCTCGCAAGTTGGCCGCCGACGCGGCGGGCCGCGACTTCCTCCGCAAGCAACTGGCCTCCGACGACGTGCGCGTGCGTGCCGCCTGTCTGACGGCGCTGATCGACGCCGGCGACCGCAAGACCGACCTGGCCGCCGTCGCCGACAAGGACGCGGAAATCGGCCTCCGCGCCCTGGCCGTCCGGACCCTGGCGGCGCGGGGTGAGGACGTGCGCCGCTACAGCGACGCGAAGCAACCGGCGGAAGTGCGGGCGGAGGCGGTCGCGGGCCTCGGGACGAAGGACGACCTGCCGCGCCTGTTGGACCTGCTGTCCCACGCGGACCCGTTCCTACGTCATGCGGCGGTGCGGCAGCTGGCCCGCTCGCCGGAACTGCTCGCCGCCATCGAGCGCCGCTCACTGACCGATTCGCGCCGCCGCACCGGCCTGCTGCTCGCCTATCGGGCGTCCGGCCGGCCGGAGGGGCTGCGCCTTGTCCCCGAGTTCCTCGCCGACAAGGACGAGGAGGTGCGCTTCCTGGCGGCAAAATGGATCGCCGACGAGAAGTTGACGCAGCACCGCGCCCCGCTGGTCGAAGCGCTGAAGGACCGCTCGCTGAACGTGCGCCTGTACCTGGGCTTTTCGACGGCGCTGGCCCGGCTCGACGACCAGGAGGTGAGCGAAGCGAAGTTGGCTGAGCACTTCCTCGACCGGCTGGCCGACGACCTCAGCCCGCCGGACCTGCGCGTGAAGGCGTTGCAAATGGTGCCGCCGACGCACCCGCGCTTGACGGCGGACCTGCTGGCGAAGCTGCTGGCACAGGACGACACGGCCCTGCGCCTGGAAGCGGTGCGGGCGCTGGACGAGCAGACTGGCCCGAAGCGGACACAACTGCTCCTCGACGTCGCCCGCGACGCCCGCCAGAAGGAGGCGGTCCGGGCGCAGGCGCTGGTCGGACTGTCGGAGCGGGCCCAGGACTACCTCGACGACCTGCTGCGCCTGGCTGAGGCGGACAGCACAGCCCTGCGAGACGAGGCGCTGCGGGCGCTGGTCGATACGAAGCTGACGGCGCCGCAGCGCCAGCAGCTGGAGGAATTGGCGAAGCGCCGTCCCGAGTCGGCCGCCCTGGCCGCCCGCGTGCTGGGCCAACCATTCGCCAGGGATCGGCCGAAGGCGACCGACACCGACGTCTGGCTGAAGCACCTGGCCGGGCGCGAGGACCCCGAAGCCGGCCGGCGCATCTTCGCCCATCCGAAGCTGGCCGGCTGTTTCCGCTGCCACCGCGTGGAGGGGCGCGGGCAGGACGTCGGGCCGGACCTGAGCACCATCGGCCTCACGTCGCGCCGGCACATCCTCGAATCAATCCTGCAGCCGAGCGCCGAGGTCGCTCCCCACTACCAGTCATGGCGGGTGGAGACGGCCGAGGGCAAGGTACGGACCGGCCTGCTGGTGGATACGTCCCTGGATCAGTACACCTACGTCGATGAGCAGGGGAAGCGGTTCAAGGTGAAGACTGGCGACGTGGTGGAGAGCCGGGCGCTGCCGACGTCGATCATGCCGGCGGGCCTGGCCGACCGGCTGACCGATCAGGAATTGCGCGACCTGCTGGCGTATCTGTGCTTGCGGCGATAACGGGCAGCCGAAACGGGCATGGTTCAGAACGGGGCAGTTTCGGGTGGCGCGACCGTAGGTCAGGCTTTCCAGCCTGACTCGCTTCTTGTCAGGCTGGAAAGCCTGACCTACGGCGCCAAGTGTTACCCCGGCTTGAACCATGCCCCGAAACGGGGACAGTGCGGGGGCCATGCCGGTTCCCGCCGCACGGTGAAACGACGCGGCCGAACGGGTCCACCTCACTTTGCAATGCTGGAAGTCGATCACTTGCGGCGGGTCCGGCGGCACGGTAGGATCCACAGGATGAAGCCGACCGTTTACGTCGAGACGACCATCCCGAGTTAGTTGACAGCTTGGCATAGCCGAGACCTGGTGCGGGCGGCGCACCAGCAGATCACCCGCGAGTGGTGGGCCGGTCGTGACGGATTCGACCTGTACTCGTCTCGTCTGGTCGTGCAGGAATGCCAGGCGGGCGACCCGCAGGCCGCGGCGGATCGGCTGGCGGCCCTGGCGGGCATCCCGCTGTTGGAGCAGACGGCCGAGGCGGGGGAGTTGGCGGAAGCGTTGCTGCGCGGCGTGCCGTTGCCGGAGAAGGCCGCGGCGGACGCGCTGCACATCGCCACGGCGGCGGTCCACGGGATGCAGTACCTGCTGACGTGGAACGGCACCCCTATAGCCAACGTGGCGCTGCGCCCGCGGATCGAGGCGGTGTGCCGGGCGGCCGGGTACGAACCGCCGCTGATCAGCACGCCGGAGGAGTTGCCGACGGAGGGTATGAGCGATGATTGAGGACGACGTGCTGTTGGAGGTGCGGGCGGTGCGGGAAGCCTACGCACGGTCTCACAACTACGACGTGCGGGCGATGGTGGTGGACCTGCGTACCCGAGACGCGGCCGGCGACTGGCCGGTGGTGCGCCGTCCGCCCCGGCGGGGTCCATTCCCAAAAAGGGGAGCCGCTGGCCGCTTGAAGCACTATCCTATCCGAGGAGGTAAGGCTTGACCCGAAAAGACTTCCCATGCGCTTCCGCCTCGACTCCCAAACCGGACCCGCCGTCCCCACCCCGGACAAGGCCCTTGCCTTGATACACGCCCACTTGGCTGCCCAGCAAACACTCTGGGCCGAACAACTGGCACGCGATCCTGCTGCCTTCGCTGCCCTGGAGCCGCAGATCCACCTGGCCTTCGGCCAACTCGCCGACCAACTCGTCGCCAGCTTGCTCGCTCATGCCGCACAACAGCAACCCCTCGCCGACGCCGCCAAAAAAAAGTAACCCAGGCCCCCCGGCTCCTCCGCAAGCCTCAGACGCGGCCCCTCACGCTCCGCCTGCTTGGGGGACTGGTCCTGTATCTCACCACCCTGTACTGCGGCCCGGTGGCACGCACCGGCAAGGGGCGGGGGCGGGAAGGGGCCGGCATGTATCCCGAACTCGCCGTCCTGGGTATCAGCGAGGGCTCCAGTCCGGCTTTGGTCAGCCTGGTGGGCCGTCAGTGCGCCCTGCTGCCTTCCTACCAGATCGCACGCCAAGAACTGGCCGCACGCGGCACCCCTCTGGACATCAAGGTCGTGCATCGGATCGCCCGGCAGTTGGGCGCCGCCGTGCTGACCAGCCGCACACGCGACCGGCTGCGCTGGCGTGCCGGCACCTTGCCGCCGGGTTCCGACCTGGCCGGCCGGCGCGTGGCGGCCATGATCGACGGCGGCCGCACGCGCGTGCCCACGCTGATCCGCAAGCAAAAGGGCAAGGGCAAGGGGAAGAAGCAACGCCGCCGTTACAAGGCCGAGTGGTGTGAGCCGAAGCTGTTGATCATCTTCGAGATCGATGAACAGGGACGGCTGAAGAAAAAGACGCGGCCGTGGATCGATGGCACGTTCGCCGGCCCCGACGAGGCCATGGAGTTGTTGGCCGTTCACCTGCACTGCCTGGGCGCCAGGCAGGCGGAGGTGGTGGTGTTCGTGGCCGACGGCGCGCCGTGGATCTGGGAGCGGCTGGAGTGGGTGGAGCGGCGGCTGGATCTGGAGGCAGGCCGCGCGGTGCGTGTGCTGGATTGGTGCCACGCCGTGCCTAACCTGAGCCTGGCTTTGGAGGCCTTGGGCTTGCCGGAGGACGAGCGGCAGCGGCTGTACGGGGAGTTGCGGGGATGCCTCCGTGAGGGCTGGTGGGGCCTGGTGCTCGACGAGTTGGAGACGCTCGGGGCAGCGGCAGGCAACCCCAAGGACCTGGAGCAGCCTTTGGGGTATCTGACCAAGCACGCGCGAGCGGGTCACTTGGAGTACAAGCGGCTGAGGCGTCGTGGCCTGCCCCAGGGGAGCGGTGCGATCGAAAGCGCGATCCGGCGCGTGATCAATCTGCGTTTGAAAGGGCCAGGGTTGATGTGGCAGGAGGAGAACGCGGAGGGGGCATTGGCGCTGCGTGCGGCGGCGGTGAGTGAGCGCTGGGCGGAGACGATGGCCTGGGTGCGTGAGGAGATGGGACGGGATCGTCGGGTGGGTTGGCAGTGGGTAGCACCGGATAGGCCAAACCCTTGGGGGGTCCAGGCGGAGCGCTCGAAGAAGTTGTAGGAGGTGTCCAAGCCGTGGCGGCAGCGGTGATCGGGGACAACCTCGGGATGAGCACTCTGGGCGACGCGACAGAGGGTGTGTTTGCCCAGGCACATGACCCAGGCGAGCAGGAGTTGGCAACTGGTGGCGAAGGAGGGTTGCGTGAGGGCGGGGGTGAGTTCATCGACGATGGGGCGCAGCGAGTCTATCATAGTCCACATGGGGGGACCTCCCATTCCTTCGGGCTTGTCAACACCCTCAAGGATACGAGGAACCCCTTCCCTTTCACCCCGCGACCGCCGCCATTGCCTGGCTATTTGTTCAGAACAACTTGCGAAAGTGCAGGTGTTGGAGTTTTTACAGCAGAGTGTCAGTGCGAATTGGGAGGAGACGGAGCCACCGAAGCTGGTGCCGAGTATGTGACGTGAGCGTGTGGTGGCGTAGGCGCGCAGCGAAGGTCTGGGAGGTGCCAGGAAAGAGGAAGGCGGCACGAGTGGATGGACTCTGGGGCATGTAAGAAAGCCAGACGGCTTTCGGGACGTGACGAGGAGTCGGCTGTGTGGCGCCAGGGGAAGGGGACGGTGCGGCCCGAAGGCCAGGGCAGGAAAGAGAACAAGCGTCACTTGTCAGCGCCTGCAGAGATCAGGCGAAGACTGGGGGAAGGTCTGTAGTTGTGAAGAAAAGCATAGGGAGGACAGGAGTGAGGAAGCGTCGGCAAGGTAAGGGCGATATCGGAGGTAATACGGCAAGAAAGTCCGACGGGAATGAAATGAGTAGAGAGTCAAGGACGGGGACAGGTAAGGGTGTGAAAATGCGGATAAAAGGATAAATAGCATGTCCTAAATCTTCTCGTGAACGGTTACACTTGCGAAGGCTTTCCCAGGGCCCCAGACCGTTCTCCAGGTTGACCCGCGGCGCTATCTGGCCTGCCATCCGCGCGCCGAAGTCTTCTGGAGACTCTCGGCCTGGGAAGAAACTCTCGTGAGCGCCTTCCGGAAGTTCATCCATCAATTGGATGCTTCAAGTGACAATGATGCTGGAGCGGACCTCAGTTGACCTCCGTGTCCCCATTGCAGGTCGTCCCCGGACAGGGATTCGGAAGTGACGCGTGGAAAGCGTCCCCGTTCGTGGTCGCTCGTTTTTTCGGCGAGGAAGCCCCTAGAACCTGGCTGGTTGGTTTCGTAAAATCTCATCGGCCCTGGTTCGGCTGAAGCCGTAACAGAGCGCCCCATTTGGCACGGGGCAGGTGTCCTCGAGGTGAGGATATCCGCCTCGTGTTTGTTTGCGGGAACCGATGACCGTGCCAGGATTTCGTGGCCGGGCCGATCGAGGCGAGGTCGCCTCCAGTGAAGAAGGAGGTCACATGAACACAGAAGAACTCAAGTCGATCTATGCCTGCTGACTGAAAATCACAACTTCGACAAGGAGAATCCCTGTGATCCGCTTCCGCATCCCACTGATGCTGCTGGCTGCCGCCGGCCTCATCGTGACCACGGCGTCCACGCCGGGCCAGGCGCCGGCGTCAAAGGCCTACCTGCTCAACGTCAGCAAGGGGCAGACCTTCAGCGCCATCGGCTCCGACGACAAAACCAAGCCGGAACTCGTCGAGGACTTCAAGGAACTCGGCGGCAAGGCCCTCAAGGTCGCTTTCTTCAAGGGCGACTCCGTCGGCGACCGCGTCGCCAAGGTCAAGAACTGGAAGCCCTTCGCCACTTTGCACGTCAACGTCTTCAACCCGGGCGAGGACACCGTCAAGCTCGGACTGAACATCTTCCACGCCCGCAGCACGAACTACAACACGCGCATTGAAGTGCCGGTCGTCCTCAAGCCCGGCAAGAATGAGGTCACCATTGCCATCGACGATCTACAGAACACCAACGGCTCCGCCCCGGCCCTGACCGACATCCACAAGTGGTACTTCGCCGACAGCGAGGGCAAGGGGCCGACGCTGTACTTCGGCGACATGGTGCTGGAAGGCACCGAGGCGCCCGCGGCGGGCCCCGCCGTCGGCCCGGCGGTCGGCGGCCTCAACCCGCTGGTCGGCTATAAGATCAAGGGCAAGGTCGGCAACACCGACATCGACCTGACCATCACGCCATTCGTCGTCGGTCAGGTCGCGCCGGTGACGCCGGCGCAGGTCCACGGCGACGCGGCCCGGCTGGAGCGCATCCGCGCCGCCAAGATGCCCAAGATCGACAAGCCGGTCCTGTTCGACACGCCGCAGGCCGACGCCATCGTGTCCGCCCTGGAAGTGTTCCCGCCCGACAACCCGTGGAACCTGGTCGTCGAGGACTGGCCGTTGCATCCCAACTCGAAGAACATCATCGAGTCGATCGGCGCCAGCAAGAAGTTCCGCTACAACGCCGACATGGGCTACGTCCTGGTGCCGCCCGACCAGAAGAAGATCGACGTCAAGCTCGGCTCGGCCTCCGCCGAGTCGGACAAGGGCCCCTACCCGGTGCCGGACAACACGCCGATCGAAGGCTACCCGGCCAATTACAAGGGGCTGACCCTGGACGAAGTGCAGCGCAAGGAGGAGGGGGACATCGACCGGCACGCCCTGGTCGTCGATCCGACCAACCGGATGCTGTACGAGTTCTACCAGATGCGCAAGACCGACAAGGGGTGGATCGCGTCGGGTGCGGCCATCTTCGACCTGAAGTCGAACAAGCTGCGGCCGGACGGGTGGACCTCGGCAGACGCCGCCGGCCTGCCGATCTTCCCCGCGACGGTGCGCTACGATGAGATCAAGCGCGGCATGGTCGAGCATGCCATGCGCGTGGGCGTGGGGAAGACGCGCCGGTCCTACGTCTCCCCGGCGACGCATTACGCCAGCAAGGACACCAACGAAAACCTACCGCGCATGGGCGAGCGCCTCCGGCTGAAGAAGGATTTCGACATCAGCGGCTTCTCGCCGGAGGCGCAGGCGATCCTGAAGGGCCTGAAGAAGTACGGCATGTTCGTCGCGGACAACGGCCTCGATTGGACCATCTCGGTGGCGCCCGATTCGCGCATCCCCCTCCTGCACGAAGAGTTCAGCAAGATCAAGGGTTCGGCGTTCGAGGTGGTGGAACGCAAGCCGTAGCGTGGGATTCATGAGGTGCTCCATGAAACAAGGTGAGAACGCGCTGCGTCCTCTTTCCGCCCCCCCTCCTCTTTCCGCCCCCTCTTTCCGCCCCTTTAACGGGGAGCCGAAATGGGGACCGCGCGGGGGCCATGCCGGTTCCCGGCGCACGGCGAAACGACGCGGCCGATGGCGGCGCTGGACTCGCCCAGCGCCGCCATCTTTCTGAGAAAGTCCTTGATGAGCTGCTCGGATACGGCTAGGCTCCAGGGGTGGAAAGGGATGAGGTCCGGTCCCGCTGGGTAGATCAACAAGCTCGTAAAGACCATGAAGGCAGTCGCAGAGACGGACCAAGCCCGGTACAATTACGATAGGGTCTTCACGAAAATGGGGCCGCCCCAAGGCATGACGGAGGAGCAGTTTCAGCAAGTGTCCGCCCGGCTTCGGCAGCGCTTGGGGCAGGAGGCGGGGCGAACGGGCGATTTCGGCGGCGACATCCTCGTTCACGGAAGCCGCGGGCGCGGGACAGCCGCTCCCGGGGCGGACCTCGACATCGGCATTCGGGTTTCTGCCGAGCGGTTCGAGCAACTGGTCCAGGAGCGGCTGGCGAGCGTCAAAGAGGGCGGGGACAAGTGGAAAACGTTGCAGAGGGCCCTTGAGCGGGGCCGGCTTCACCAAGGTGAAGCGGGCATCAGCGGCGTCAGCAAGGAGATTCAGCGGCTCGTCAACGAAGAAATGGGCTTGGGCTTCACCAAGGGCGTGCAGGTCACTGTCATCCGCGAAGCAGGGCCGTTCGACCAAGGGCCGTTCATCACGCTGCGCCAGGGCAACAATTGAGGTGGATTCGATGGGACCTGATTTCGACAGCATGGACCTCTTTTGCCGAATCAACGTCCAGGCGGAGATGCCCTTCCGGGAGTTTGTCGCGTTCGTCGCTCGCTGTGCCGGCGGGTCCAGCTGCATGAACGCGGTCAGGGGGCAGACGCTCGACATCTCGGTTTTCGAGAATGACGACTTCGATCCCAGGAAGGCGCACACGGGGAAGGACCGCTGGCTGTACTTCCGTTATACGCTGGAAGTCGATCCGGTGAAGGGTGTCGCGCCCGAGGACTACGTCGCGTCCATTGGCGCGCTGCTGAGATCGCTGTGGTCCTCCTGCATGGACGCCGTCGCCTCCTCCGACTTCGAGGATCTCCTGCCAAAGAACGAGCGCCGGTCGAAGTGGGCTCCGGCATGATCCGACAAGGCTACTTCTCCGCATTCAGAAAAGCGATGGAAAGGGGAAAACCAAGGGGACGCGGATCGCTAAGACAGGATGTCTTTGATGCCGGCCCAGTCTGTCGCATCCGTAGGCTCGGCATTTCTCGGGTTGAGAGGGACTTAAGCCTGTCGGACGTCCATGAGCTTCCACCAAGTTTCCGTATCTCCTTCGACCATATGCCCGTGGTTAGCAAATACCACCTGCTCATCCAGCGCGACCGCGCGCTCCAAGGTCTGCTTGATGCGCTCGAATTCGGGGTGATTCTTCGTCAGGTAGCAGATCGGACTATACGCCCAAAACTCGACCATCAGACGGCTGGCGTCATCTTCATCTGGCCGCACGTGCCTGACCGCGGATTGGTGCGTATAGTTCATTTCGACCAGTGCCCCCGGGTGGAAAATCTGTCTCAGTTCATTTTACCGAGTTGAATTCGCGGCTGTCAGGCCGAAGCGGCGGAAAAATGAACTGACGCCGATTTCCCCCGATTCCCCTACTTTGTTTCTTCCCGGGTCGAAACGTGATGTCGCTATTTCGCCTTCAGCTGCTTGCGGACTTCGTCCAGGGAGTGGGCAGGCGCTTCCTTCGAGCGCTCGTCCAACAGCGCCATCAGGGAGCGGTGCTGCGCCACCCGCGCGACCTCGTCGGCGATGTCATCGATTTCCGCCAGGACGAAGGCCCGCCCTTCTGCGGTTCGCAGGACGACATTCTCCTCCCCGGCCAGTTGCAGCAACTTCTTGAGCGTCAGGTTTGCTGTCCCCAGATCGATCGTCTTCACAACTGATACTCCTGCCCTCGGATGAACAACTTGTTATGCTCTTTCCGCCCGGGGCGTAACCGGTCCCCGCCGCTCCTCGCTCCGCTCACGCCAGCAGCTTCGTCACCACCTTGCCGGCCACGTCCGTCAGCCGGAAGTCGCGCCCCTGGAAGCGGTACGTCAGCCGCAGGTGGTCCAGGCCGAACAGGTGCAGGATGGTGGCGTGGAAGTCGTTGACGTGGACCGGGTCTTCCGTCACGTTCCAGCCGATCTCGTCGGTCTTGCCGAGGACCGTGCCGCCCTTCACGCCGCCGCCGGCCAGCCACAGCGTGAAGGCGAACGGGTGGTGGTCGCGGCCGCTCACGTTGGTGTT
>DATFNV010000060.1:0-27812 GCA_035266225.1 Gemmataceae bacterium | reverse complement strand
ATTCCAGGAGAAACTCGCCCGTCCGCGCATCCCACAGCCGCGCCGTCTGATCACAACTCGCCGTCGCCAGCCGCGTCCCATCCGGGCTGAACGCCACGCTCGTAACCCAGCTGGTATGGCCCTTGAGTTCCAGGAGGAACTGGCCCGTCCGCGCATCCCACAGCCGCGCCGTTCCGTCAGCGCTCGCCGTCGCCAGCCCCATCCCGTCCGGGCTGAACGCCACGCTCCGAACGCCGCCGGTATGGCCCTTACATTCCAGGAGAAACTCGCCCGTCCGCGCATCCCACAGACGCGCCGTCCCATCGTCACTCGCCGTCGCCAGCCGCGTGCCATCCGCGCTGAACGCCACGCCCATAGCGTAGCCGGTATGGCCCTTACATTCCAGGAGAAACTCGCCCGTCCGCGCATCCCACAGCCGCGCCGTCTGATCACAACTCGCCGTCGCCAGCCGCGTCCCATCCGGGCTGAACGCCACGCTCGTAACCCAGCTGGTATGGCCCTTGAGTTCCAGGAGGAACCGGCCCGTCCGCGCATCCCACAGCCGCGCCGTCTGGTCGTAACTCGCGGTCGCCAGCCGCGCCCCATCCGCGCTGAACGCCACGCCCATAGCGTAGCCGGTATGGCCCCTGCATTCCAGGAGGGGCTGACCCGTCCGCGCGTCCCACAGCCGCGCCGTCTTATCCTTGCTCGCCGTCGCCACCCGCGTCCCATCCGGGCTGAACGCCACGCGCAAAACGCCGTCGGCATGGCCCTTGCATTCAAGCAGTTGCTGGCCCGTCCGCGCATCCCACACCCGCGCCGTCCCATCTTGACTCGCGGTCACCAGCCGCGTCCCATCCGGGTTGAACGACACGCTCCAAACGATGTCGGCATGGCCCTTGCATTCCCGGAGAAGCTGGCCCGTCCGCGCATCCCACAGCCGAACCGTCTGATCCTGATTCGCGGTCGCCAGCCGCGTCCCATCCGGGCTAAACGCCACGTCCCAAACCTGGCAGGGGCCCTTGCATTCCAGGAGAAGCTGGCCCGTCCGCGCATCCCATAGCCGCACCCTCCCGGTAAAGCCCAGCGCCGCCGCCAACCGCGTCCCATCCGGGCTAAATGTCACGCTCATAACGATCAGGGTGGTATGGCCCTTGCATTCCAGGAGTTGCTGGCCGGTCCGCGCGTCCCACAGCCGGACCGTATCATCGCCACTCGCCGTCGCCAGCCGCGTCCCATCCGGGCTGAATGCTACGTTACTAAGACCTTCGGTATGGCCCTTGAATTCCCGAAGAAGCTGGCCCGTTCGCGCATCCCACAGCCGCGCCGTCTTATCGCTACTCGCCGTCGCCAGCCGCGTCCCATCCGGGCTGAACGCCACGCTCGTAACCCAGCCAGTATGGCCCTTGAGTTCCAGGAGAAACTGGGCCGTCCGCGCGTCCCACAGCCGCGCCGTCTGATCGGCACTCCCCGTCGCCAGCCGCGTCCCATCCGGGCTGAACGCCACGCCCATAACCCAGCCAGTATGGCCGTTCAGAGTAAAAATGCCGCCCTGGTACTGGCGGGTCAGGTAGTGCCATTCCCACCGGCGCAAGTCCGGCGGCACCGCCTCCAGACGCTCCCGGGCCACCACCGGATTGTTGCTGTCCCACGCCGCCTGCGCCAGCAACACGTTGCTGGTGGCCAGCTGCTTGCGCATCGCCTCCGCATCGTCGCGGGCTTGCGTCAAGGCGGCATCGCGGTCGCTCAGCGCGTCCTCTGCTTCCTGCGCTTTGCGCCGAGCGATGCCTTCCTGCTCCTTCGCATCGAGATATTTCACGAAGACACCGCTCGCCCCGCCCAGCACCGACAGCACCACCAACGTCCCCAGCGCCGCCACCAGCGGATTCCGCTTCACCCACTTCGCCGCACGCTCCCCTCTACCCACCGGCCGCGCCGCGATCGGCTCGCCCGCCTGCCAGCGCCGCAAGTCCTCCGCCAATGCCGCCGCGCTGTCGTAACGCTGTTCCGGCTCCTTCCGCAGACATTTCAGGCAGATCGTCTCCAGGTCGCGCGGCGTCCTCGCGTGCAACTGCGACGGCGGCACCGGCTCTTTGTTGACCACCTGATAGATCGTTTCCAGCGTCGTCCTCGCCTTGAACGGCGGCCGGCCCGTCAAACACTCGTACAGGATCGCTCCCAAGGCGTACACGTCCGCCGCCGGCCCGACGCGCTTGCCGCGCCCTTCCGCCTGCTCCGGCGCCATGTACGAGGGCGTCCCCACGATCGCGCCGAACTGCGTCAGCTTAGCGTCGCCCTCGACGCGCTTCGCCAGCCCGAAATCGACGACGTGCGGCTGGCCCTGCGCGTCGATCAGGATGTTCGCCGGCTTGAGGTCGCGGTGGATGACGCCGCGCTGGTGGGCGTAATGCACGGCCCGCGCCACCGTCGCCAGCACAGACGCGGCTACCCGCGGCGCGTGCTGCAAACGACCGACGTGTTGACTGAGACTGTCGCCCTCCACGAGTTTCATGCTGTAGAACTGCTGGCCTTCGTGCTCGCCCACCTCGAAGATCGGCACGATGTGCGGATGGTCGAGGTGGGCGGCCGCCTCCGCCTCGCTGCGAAAGCGCCGCACGTCCTCCGCCGAGGAGAGCTGACCGGCCAGGATCAGCTTCACCGCCACCAGCCGGTTGGCGCTGACCTGCCGCGCCTTGTACACGACGCCCATGCCGCCGCGTGCGATCTCCGCCAACAGCTCGTAATCGCCGAAGTAGCGCACGATTCCGAGGGGGGCGTCGGTCTTCACCTCCGCGGGCCCCAGCGTCGGCATCTCGGCTGCGGGGGTGGGCGGGGCGGCCAGGTGGTCGATGCGGTCGCGGTCGGCGAAGAACTCGGCCAGCTCCTGCGCGAACTCCGGGAAGCGGGCCAGCAAGGCGGCGCGATCGGCGCCGCGCCCGGCTTCCAGCGCCTCCACGCAGGCCGCCAGGGCCTCTTCAAACCGCTGTTCGCGTGCCGCCGAGCCGCCGTTTTCACCCGTCATGACTCACCCTCGTCTTCAAGGAGTTGGCGTAACTTCTTCAGCCCCCGAAAGAGCAACGCCGCCGTCGCCCCCTTGGTCCGGTCGAGCTGCGTCGCGACCTCGGCCAGCGGCAGCCCTTGCAGGTGATGCAGCTCCACCGCGGTCCGCTGATCGTCCGGCAGCTGGGCCAGTGCCGCCGCCAGGTGGGCCAGCTCTTCCTCGCGCATCGCCCGCTGGCTTGGCGACGACTGCTCCGCCGCCAGCCAGGCCGCAATGCGAATCGACGAGGCATTCAGCGCCTGTTCCAACGACCGTTCGCGGTCCACGTCGCGCGCCGCCGCGGTCAACTTGCGCACCTCGTCGGTCAGGTTGTTTGCCAGGATCCGCCGCAGCCAGGCCGGCACTGGCCCAGCGCCGGCTGCCGGAAACTGCGGGCGCGCTTGATACGCCTCCAGCAGGGTTTGTTGCACGACGCCGGACAGATCGACCTTGCCGCGCAACCGCGGATCGAGGTGCAGCCGCGCCAGCAGGTGCAGGTGGTCGCGAAAGCGGTCCAGGTCGTCCGCGTCCGGCGCCATGCTCTTCCCCTGTGGGTAATAGCGTAAACGGTGCGCGGCCATTACGCGCGAAAATGGGAATTCACACGGGAGAATTAGCCACAGATGAACACAGATGAACACGGATCAAGGTAACGAGAAGGTCAGGGTTGACCTCGATAGCGCTTGATTTCCAGACGAGGCTTGCTGCAATTGAGAAGGGGGCAAAGGGGTTTGCCGGTCGCCTCCATCTGTGTTCATCTGTGTTTATCTGTGGCTAATTCACGAAGCGCGGGGCCAGTTCGCGGCGTAGCACGTCCAGTTCGTGCCACGTCTCCCAGTCGAAGGCGTTGTAACGCGGATCGGCCGGCGGCGCGAACAGCATCGCCACTCCCGGCAGCACACCGCCGGGCAGCGCCCCGACGACGTTCGCAGCACGGACAGCCAGCATTATCCGTGGCCAGAGGCAGCGGATGCTGTGGCAGAAGGTCAACCGTCCTGGGAGAAGACGAGCACGGAGTACGGCCCGATGGTGAGCGCGGCGTGGAACGGCAACTGGTCGTACCAGCCGCCGCCGGCGTGGCAGTCGCCGCTGAGCGTGCCGCCGAACAGGCTGCTGTAGCCGCGCCAATCGCTGTTGAAGCGCAACCGCCAGGGGCCGCCGCGCGGCAGGCCGACGACGTAGTTGTGGTAGGCCCTATGGCTGAAGTTGGCGACCACGATGACGTCGTCGCGTGGGCCGCTCCGGTCCCAGCGGTGGTAGGCGACCACCTGGCCGCCCTCGTTGAGGTGATGGACGTTGACGTGCTGGCCGCACAGCCCGCGCGTAACGCCGGCGCGGTTGAGGCGCAGGGCGATCAGGTCGCGGTGGAGATGCACCAGGCCGCGGTGCCGCTCGCACCGCCCCCAGTCGAGCGGCACGGCGTCGCTGAAGCTCCGCGACTCGAGGAACTCCTGCCCCTGGAAAAGCATGGGAATGCCGGGGGCGGTCAGCAGCACCGCCGCGGCCAGCGTCGAGCGCTTCTGGGAGTGCCAGCCGGTGGGGTCGCCGGGGCTGATGTCGTGAGTGAGGCGATTCTTGCCGCTGCCGCAGGCCACGTCGTCGTGCGACTCGGTGTAGATGACGCGCTGGAAGGCGTCGTGGTTGTAGCGCGCGCCGAGCACCTCCTTGACGCGGCGGAGCGGCCGGCACTCATCGTAGGAGGCGACGGCGGCGGCGCGGAGCGCACACAGGAAGGCCGCGTCCCACTGGCTGCCGAAGCCGGCGCCGCCGTGGCCGGTGTCCTGCGTCAGCCGCCAGTTGTGCTGCAGGTCCTCGGCGATGGTGATGCGACCCGCGTAGCGCTGCCGCACCTCGCGGTTGAGCTCCTGGAGGAACAACCACCCCTCGGGGATGTCCTGGCCGCCGGCCTCGCTGACGGCGCGAATGTAGTTGGTGGCGTCGCAGCGCAGCCCGTCAACGTGGTACTCGTCCAGCCACATCAGGGCGTTGTCGCGCAGGAAGCGGCGCACCTCGGGGCGGCCGTAATCCGGCCGGGTGTGGCCCCAGGGGGTGCGCGCCCGGCCGTCGTTGTAGAAGTAGATGCCGCCCAGGCCGTTATTGGACCAGCCGTCGAAGCGCCACAGGTCGAGGTGGTTGGGGCCGAGGTGGTTGTACACCACGTCGAGGATAACCGCGATGCCGTGCGCGTGGCATTCCTTGACGAACGCCTTGAAGGCGCGCGACCCGCCATAGGTCGTCTCGACCGCGAAGAGGTGCGCCGGGTTGTAACCCCAGGAGCGGCTCCCCTCGAACTCGGCGATCGGCATCAATTCGATGGCGTTTATCCCTAGCTCGGCCAGGTACTTCAGCCGCGCCGCGGCCGTCGCGAAGGTGCCGACCTGGTCGCCGCCGTGCCTGGCGTGGAAGGTGCCGAGGTGCATCTCGTAGACGACCAGTTCGTTCCAGGGGGGCATGCGGAAGCGGTCGCCTTCCCAGTCGAAAACCGGGTCGGGCACGACGGCGTTGCCGTTGGAGTCGGTGACCTGGCGGGCGTAGGGGTCCATGCGCCAGATGTTGCCGGCCGACGTGGTCAGGAGGTAGCGATACTCGTGTCCCGCGGCGGCCTCGGGGACCTTGGCGTACCAGCAGCCGTTACCTTCGTGCTCCATGACGTGACGGCTGGAGTCCCAGGCGTTGAAGGTGCCGACCAGGGCGACCTGGCGGGCGTTCGGCGCCCAGACGCGGAAGGCCACGCCGTCGGGGCGAGGAATGGCGCCCATCCCATCGACCTTGCCGTTGTCGGGGTTCATGCGCCCTTCCTCGCTGCCGCTAAACCGGGGTCTAACCCTGTTATCGAACACTTTGCCTCGCTCCTTTGCCTTCTCAGACCTGTTGCCGAACGGCGGAGGGAACCTCGCGCCGGCCGACCCCTAGATTCCTCATGTTCCCCCGCCGCGCGCAGGATCACCTCCGCGGGCTGCCGCCCTTGCGGCGCCCGAGTCGAAACAGGCTCGTGGTCGTGGTGAACGGGGCAGGACGGGTGGGGTGCGCGAAGTTGAGCGGGGGACCTTCCCCAACCCTCGGTCCGCGCGGGGAGCCCATCCCAGGTCGCGGGCAGGTACACGTTCGCCGTTTCAGGGGAGGGTTTGATGCTGAAGAACGGCCGTGCGCGGACAGTTCGCCGCCCCCCGACAAGTGTCGGAGGGTGACGAAACCTGTCCCTGCCCTTCGCTGCCCGAGTAGGGCCGAGTGTCACGGTGGCATGGACGATCCCCTCGCGGCTTCCGGGGCTCGGCGACCCGGGGGTGCCCCACCGGGAACACCCTTCCCCGTGACCCAGCTCCTAATCCCATAATCCTTCGTGGAGCAACATTCGTGCCGAATGGAAATGATCTCCGCGCCGGCCTGTCGGCGCCACCCACGGCAACGCCTCTTGACCCACACGCGCCTTCCGGGGTAGACAAGCGTTGGCGGCAGCGCGCGCCGCCGATCGACAGGATGTCGTCGCCCAGCCACGGAGGGCGCATGTCCGCAGCCCGTCGCACGCTTGGCCGTCGCTCGGCCCTCACCCTCGTCTGGGGCGTCGTCGCGTTCTTCGCGGGGCAGTTCGTCCTCGGCATCGCCGTCGAGCACTGGCTACCGGTGGCGCGCGACCCCGAGTACACGGCCAAGGTCGAGCGCCTGCGCGCCCGCCTCGCCGAATCACCCGGGCGGCCGCTGGTGCTGGTACTCGGCAGCTCGCGCGCGGAGATGGGGCTGTGCCCCGGCGCCCTCGGCACCGGACCCGACGGCAAGCGGCCCCTGGTCTTCAACTTCGGTTTGACCGGCGGCGGGTCGTTCCTGCAAGCGGTCAGCCTGCGCCGCCTCCTCGCCGAAGGCGTTCGGCCCGACCTGCTCGTCATCGAAGTGCTGCCGCCCACGCTGAACCAACCCGGCGGCCATCCCCTGGAAGAAGAGTGGTTCGACGCCGCCCGCTTGCGCTGCAGCGAAACGACCTTCCTCCGCCACTACCACAGCGACGCGAAGCGGCCGCTGCGCCAGTGGCTCAAGGGGCGCGTGCCGAGCGTCTGGCACCGCGAGAAGCTGCGCCGCGCTCTCCCCCTGGACCCACCGTCCTGGGCGGCAACGGACCGCATTTGCGACACCCTGGACGACTACGGTTGGCTGTGCCACAGCGAGGACGAGGTCACTCCCGAGAAGCAGCGCTTCACCTCGGACGGCGCCTTCCGCCAGTACGGCGCGGCCTGGGGCGAGTTCCGCCTCGCCGAGGGGCCGAGCCGGGCGCTGGCCGACATGCTGACCTGGTGCCGGCAACGCGGCATCCCGGTCGCGCTGCTGCTCATGCCGGAGGGGCCTTCCTTCCGCGCCCACTACGCGCCGTCGATGCGCGCCGGCATTGACGCCCACCTGCGCGCCCTCCAACAGCGCTGCGGCGTGCCGCTCATCGACGCCCGCGAGTGGCTGCCCGAAGAGGACTTCTGGGACTCGCACCATCTGCTGCCGCGCGGCGCCGTCGCCTTCACCGCGCGCTTCGAGCACGAGGCGCTGGCACCGCTCCTGCGCCGATTTGTCTATAAGTGACATCCGTTTCGCTGCGGCGGCAGGTCCGGCCCGGCAGGCCGGACCTACGGCGCCGGCAGCACCGCGATGTACGGCAGGTGGCGGTGCTCGTCGTTGTAATCGAGGCCGTAGCCGACCACGAAGGCGTCGGGGATGTCGAAGCCGCAGTAGTCCAGCTCGAACGGCACCTGCTGGCGCCCCTGCTTGCGCAGCAGCACGCCGACGCGCAGCGAGGCGCAGCCCAGGCTGTTGATGTGCCGCACCAGGCCGCTGAGGGTCCGGCCGGTGTCGAGGATGTCGTCGAGCAGCAAGACGTGCCGGCCGCGCACGTCGGGCAGTAGGTCGGGCTCGACGCGCAGTTCGCCGGGGTCGGTGGCGGCGCCCCGGTAGCTCGACGCCTGGATCAGGCCGATGCGCAGCGGCATGTCGAGGTGGCGCACCAGGTCGGCCAGGAACATGACGCTGCCGGTGAGGACGCCGACGATGGTGACGGGGCGGCGCGTGCGGTAGTCGTCGGCGACCTGCCGGGCCAACTCGGCGACCCGGTCGCGAATCCGCTCGGCCGGAATGAGGATGTCCATGACCCGCCCCCCGGGAATGTCGCACCGCGGAGAGATGGTATTGAACGGGGAAGCGGGGGCGACGGGAAGGGGGCATCACTCTCCCCTCGCCCCGGTACTCCGCAATAGTGTTCGGCACGAGCAATCCCACGGGCTTGTCCCGTGGTTGGTTAGGATCGCTGCTACTGGGGGGGGGCGCGCTCCCGAGCAATCCCACGGGCTTGTCCCGTGGTTGCTTAGGATCGCTGCTACTGGCGGGCGCCGGGCAGGTGTAGCAACGAACGTGAGCCTCCACGGGGCAAGCCCGTGGCATCGCCTGGCGGGCGCCGGGCAGGTGTAGCAACGAACGTGAGCCTCCACGGGGCAAGCCCGTGGCATCGCCTGGGGGGCGCCGGGCAGGTGTAGCAACGAACGTGAGCCTCCACGGGGCAAGCCCGTGGCATCGAGCACGCTTCGTGCCGAACACTATTGCGGTACTCCGGGGAGAGGGGTCGGGGGTGAGGGGCTGCTCTCCCCTCGCCCCGGTACTCCGGGGATCGGGGTCAGGGTGAGGGGTTCTGACGGAACAGGATTCATTGCATTCATTGCGCGGCGCGGGATTCGTTGCGCGACGCCGGCCGTGCGCAACGAATGCAATGAATCGCCCCTCACCCCCGACCCCTCTCCCCGGAGTACCGGGGCGAGGGGAGACGGGCTGATCAACCGATGTCGGCGCGGACGACCTTGCCGGCCGCTGCCTCGACGTTGACGCGGTCGGTGCGCAAGTCGGCCGTGGCGCACGACCACTTGCCGTCCTGCGCCAGGATGCGGAGCTGGTAGCCCTGGGCCTCCACGAGGCGCCGCGCCTCCTCGATGGTCTTGCCGACGAGGGCGGTCAGGTCAATGGGATCCATAATCCTCTCGCTTGTCCGTTTAGCGGCGGGTCGCAGACCCGCGCGGGTCTGCGACCCGCCGCTAAACTTCTGTACTGAAGTAGTGTATCCTGGCAGAGGACACCCCGGAAGGAGGCCACCGTGAGCCAGCCCGTGATTCTGTGCGGCCTGGGGCGCGTCGGCTGGCGCGTCCTGGATTACCTGCAGGCGGCCGACATCCCCGTCATCGTCATCGATAACGCCTGCGCCCCCGGCGACCCGCGCCTCGGCAAGGCCCGCCTGGTGCAAGGCGACTGCCGGCGGCGCGAGGTCCTCGAACAGGCCGGCGTCGTCGGCGCTCGCGGCGTCCTCATCCTGACCAGCGAGGATCTCGTCAACATCTCCACCGCCCTGATGGTGCGCAGCCTCGACCCCACGGTGCGCGTCGTCGTGCGCATGTTCAACCAGAACCTGATCGCCCGGTTGGGCAAGACGATCCACAACGTCTTCGCCCTGAGCACGTCGAACCTGACCGCGCCGTTGCTGGCGCTGACGGCGCTGACGGGACAGGCGCTGGGCGCGTTTCGGCTGGACGACTCCCCGGACGGCCGGCGGCAAGTGGCCGAGGTGGCGGTCGGCCCCGGCTCGCCGCTGGCGGGCCAGACCGTCGCCAATGTGGCCGTGCGGCATCAAGCGCTGGTGCTGGCCCACGTCCCGGCCGCCGCTTCGCCCCGCTTCCTCCTCGAGGTGGCTCCCGAGGCTCGGCTGGAGGCCGGCGACCGCCTCGTCGTCTGCGGCGAGCCGCACCACCTGGCCGCGCTGCTGGGGCAGGCCGACGACGACCTCACGGTCCGCTGGGCCAACCCACTCCGCCGCAACGTGCGCGTCCTGTGGCGGACCCTGTCGGAGGTCGATTTGCCGGTGAAGATCTGCACCGGCGTCCTCCTCTTTGTCATCGCCGCCAGCACGCTGACGCTGCACCTCGGCTGGGATCGCGACTCCCCCGCCGATGCCTTCTTCCGCACCATCAGCCTGATGGCCACCGGCGCCGACATGCACGAGAGGGACTACCACTCGAGCTGGCTGAAGGTGTTCGTCAGCGTCCTGCGCATCGCCGGGGCGGCCCTGACGGGGGCGTTCACCGCCATCGTCACCAACTACTTGCTGCGCGCCCGGCTCGGCGGCGCCCTGGAGGTGCGGCGCATCCCCGACGGCGGGCACGTCATCGTCTGCGGCCTGGGCAACATCGGCTACCGCGTCGTCGAAGAATTGCTGGCCTGCGAGGAGCGCGTGGTGGTGATCGAGCTGTCGCGCGACGGCCGCTTCGTGACCACGGCGCGGCGGCTGGGCGTGCCGGTCATCATCGGCGACGCGACGGTGCGCGAGGTGCTGCGCCAGGCGCACTCGCCGACGGCCCGCGCCGTCATCGCCGCGACCAACAGCGACCTGGTGAACCTGGAGGTGGCGCTGCTGGTGCGCGACCTGAAGCCGCAGCAGCGCGTGGTGGTGCGCCTGTCCGACCCGAACCTGGCCGAGACGCTGCGCGCGAACGCCAACATTCGCTTCGCCTTGTCGGTGCCGACGCTGGCGGCGCCGGCGTTCGTGGCGGGGCTGTTCGGCGACCGGGTGCTGAACGTCTGCCTGGTCCACGGCCGGTTGCTGGCCGCACTCCACATCCGCATCGGCCCGCAGGACACGTCGCTAATCGGCTCGACGGTGCGAGCGGTGGCGGTGAATTATCGGCTGCTGCCGCTGGCGCTGACCGCGGCCGACGGCACGCAGCACCCCCGGCCGCTGGACGTGCGCCTGGGGCCGGGCGACCAGCTGGCGGCGGTCGTGGCGCTGTCCGACCTGGATCGGCTGGTGCGGCGCGAGGCGCTGCCGTCCGACTGCGCGGTGGACGTACACGGCTTCCCGCTGCCGACGCGCGACTGGGTGGCGCAGCAGTTGCGCTTGCAGAAGGAGATCAGCGCCGCGGAGGCCGAGAAGGCGCTGGACAACCTGCCGGTGTGCCTGGCGACAGGGCTGACGCGCGGGCAGGCCGAAGATCTGCTGGCGCGGCTGGCCAAGGAGCGCGTGACGGCACGGCTGCGGCAGCTTTCCTAGCACGAAGCGGGAACGCGGGGGTGTCGTGTGAACTTGGCCGTGCGACACAAGCCCGACGCGCCAGCGAGGGAGTGCCGTCGAACCCTCGCTGGCGCGTCGGGCTTGTGTCGCGCCGCACTCATTACAACAAGGCCCCCGCGCGGCGCTTGCTGCTAACGCGCCGCTCGGGTGCCGCTCCCCGAAATCAAGGCGCCGTCACCTTGAGGGGGGCCTCAAAGGTCGCGGTCTTCTTGCTGTTGCGGTCGGTGACACTGATGCGCAAGGTGAACTCCCCGGCCTTCGTCAGCAGCAGCGCTCCGCCGTAATCGAGCCACTGCAATTCCTTCACGACCTTGGGGTCGTCCTTCTCGGCGACCATGCGCAAGGGCTTGGGCAGCAGCTCTTTTTTGTCCCTGTCCAGGATTTGCACCGTCAGCTCGTTGTCGATCTTTCCCTGCGCGCGGTCGAAGCCGATCGTGAGCAGGTGGAAGTGAAGCTGCTCGCCGACGACGCCGCCCGCCGGCGCCGGAACCGTGAATCCGGCATCGTGAAAGAACTGCGGCGAGACGATGGCGAACTCGGTCGCCTTCAGGCTTAGCTTCTTCTCGAAGCCCGTCTCGGCGGAAGCGAGGTTGTCCTTGACGGTCACCTTGAGCGTGTATTCCCCCGCGATGACCGGCTCGGCCAGGACGACCGACACCGTCGCGGGGAACGACTCGCTGCCGAAGGCGATCGGCCCCTTCCCCGGGACCTTTTTGGACAGGACCTCCTTGCCCTTGTCATCGAGCAGCTTCCAGGCCATCTCGATGTCCACCTTCCCCTCGTCGTCGGCCTTCGCGCCCGTGACGGTGAAGCGGAACCAGACCTCGTCATAGGGGTAGAAGTCGAGCGTCTTGCGCACCGGGCCGAGACGGCCGTGACACGCCTCGATCTTTTCCACTTCCAGCTTGGCGAAGGCCGGCGCCGCCGTCAGGGCCAGTACGGTCGCCGCGAGCAGGAGTCGGCGCATGGTTTCCCCCAAAAATCGGTTGATAGTTCGTCAAGCGGTCGCGAATTCCGGCGTCCAGGCCAGGGCGCGGATTTCGCCGAACTCGCGCGGCAACTTCTCCCATTCGGCGCCGCCGTCGGTGGAGCGGTAGACCCCACCGCTGACGCTGGCGGCGTAGACGAGGGTCGCGTCGGCGGGGTGGACGGCGAACGTCCAGACGGTGCTGTTGGCGCGGGCCGGCATCCGCTCCTCGCGCCAGGTGACGCCGCCGTCGGTCGAGCGGGCCACGGCGCCGACCGTGCCCGGCGGGCCGTCACCGTTGCCGAGGAAGATGACCTCCGGCCGCCCGCACATCTGTGCCAGGCCGCGGCAGTACGGCCAGGGCAGGATCCCGCCGATGCCGAGCGGCTGCCACGTCTCACCACCGTCGCTGCTGGCGTTGAGGTCGTTGTTGGTGCTGGCCAGGAGGCGCGCCGGCCGGCCGTTGCCGGGGACCAGCGCCAGGCCGTGAATGTCCTGCGACGACAGGCCGCGGCCGACGCGCTGCCACGTCCGGCCGCGGTCGCGACTGCGGCGCAGGCCGTCGATCTCCACGCCGGCCCACACCGTGTCCGGGTCGGTCGGGTCGGCGGCCAGGACGGTGAGGCGCGTGTGCATGATCCGCGGGCAGTCCTGCACAATCTCCGCTCGCGCCTCGGCCCAGGTGCGGCCGCTGTCGCCGGAGCGGAACACCCGCGACGGGCAGGTGCCGGCGAGGACGGTGTCGGGGTCGTGCGGCAGCAGCAGGATCGACCAGACCTGCAAGCCGTTGACCGGCGACTCCACGCGCCGCCAGTTGCCGGCGCCGTCATCGCTGCGGTACAGGCCCGACTCGCTGCCGAGGTAGAGGATGCGCGGGTCGTGCGGGTGGACCGCCAGGGCGCGGACGTGGCACTCGACGAACATGCCGTCGCAGGCGCGGACGAACTTCGTGCCGCCGTCGGTGCTGCGCCACAGCCCCTCGCCAATGGTGCCGACGTACAGCCGGTGGGGAATGGTCATCGGTCGTCCTCGTCCTCGTCGCGACCGCGGCGGCGCCGCCGGTCAGGGTCGTAATAACCGCCGTCGTCCTCATCGTCCGCACCGCGCCGTTTCGATCGCGGCCGCTCGTCCTCGTCCTCATCTCTACGCGAGCGCCTGCGGCGGGGCCGGTCGTCTTCGTCTTCCTCGTCCTCATCGCCGCGGCGCTCCTCGCGCACGGCGTCAACGAAGTCCTCGGACAGGCCGACCAAGGTGATGGATCGGTCGGTGATCTCGTTCGGCCGGATGCCGGTGGCTGAGAGGATCGCGGCCGGGAACAGCCACAGTACGAAGACCCCGCCGACGATGAAGCAGACGGCGCCGATGGCGTTGTTCTTGCCCCCTTCGTCGAGGATCGAGGCGGCGACCACGCCGCCGATGCCCAACAGCACCACCGCGATCAGGCCGCCGTAAATGAAGATCGCGCGGTTACGCCAGTAGTTGCGGTGCCGCTCGCACAGGGGCAGGGGGACGGTCATGCGCTTCGTCAGGACCAGCGCGAGGACGACGTAGATGAGCAGACCGAGGAAGATGAACACGATCACCCACGGCGGGTGCCAGGAAAACGTTTTCTGCGGGGAGGCGACGGCCTTCGCGCCGCACCTGGCGCAGACCCGCGGCAAGGCGTATTCTTCTACCTCATAGCGCCCCAGACGAAGCTTGGCCATGACAGTGTTCCCCAAAGATCATCAATCGTCCTCGCGACCGCGGCGGCGCCGCCGGTCGGGGTCGTAGTAACCGCCGTCGCCCTCCTCTTCGGCGGCGCGACGCCTGGCCCGCGGTTTCTCGTCGTCCTCGTCCCGGGCGCGCCGGCGCCGGGGTCGGTCCTCTTCCTCTTCCTCGTCGTCAGCGTCGCGCGAGCGGCCGCGGCGAGGTCGGTCGTCATCGCCGCGCCGCGCCTCCTCCAGCGCCTCGATGAACTCCTCGCAGACGCCCCGCAGCGTGATGCTCTTGTCGGTGATCTCCGTCGGGCGGATGGTGCAGCTGGCGAGGACGAGGAGCGCGATGAACCATCCGAGCAACGCCGGCAGCAAAGGCACGAAGATGTATGGGGCGAGCGACTCCTTTTCGGACGTGATCACGGCGCCGCCGATTCCCCAGGCGATAAGGACGGCCAGCCCGATGAAGACGAAAACCGGCACCCGGGCCCAGTGCCACTTGTGCCTTTCGCACAGGGGCACCGACACGGTCGCCGTCTTCATGAACATCATCGCGCCGATCACCCCCAGCACGATGAACGCCCAGGGCGGGGACCACTGGAACTTCTTCGACTTGTAATGGCTGGCCCGCGCCCCGCAGCACATGCACCTCCGGGGCAGGTCGTACTCTTCCAACTCGTATCGTCCCAGGCGGACGGTCGCCATAATTGACCCTCCCTTTTCTCCGATGAAACACTGTGGCCACACGCCGGATTCGCCGGCCGGCCCTTTCAGGGGGGGGCGCCGGGGGTGGTCCTCTCCCGCTGGCAGGGCAGCTGATCGAGGCTCGGGCAGCCGGCGGGTAGCTCCGCTTCCTCGGCGATCAGTTTCGGGAAGCCGTCCGTGATGGGGAACTTCAGGCCGCAGCGCGTGCAGACCAGCCGCGCGCCGTCCTCGGCCAGGCGGCTCCGGCGGTCGAGCGGACAGCGCAGGATGTCGAGCAGGTCGGGGCTGAGCATGGCGGCACCTCGGGTACGCTGACTGGTCCCATGCTACACCAGGCCCCATCGCCCGCCAAGTCGCTGCGCCTTCACCCGCGGCAGTACGGGCGGTAAGATGACGGCGCTTATGCTGCGAGAACTCTTCGTCCAGAACCTGGCCCTGATCGAGGACGTGCGCGTCGAGCTGCGCCCCGGCTTCTGCGCCTGGACCGGCCAAACCGGCGCCGGCAAGACGCTCCTGCTGGAGGCGCTCGGCCTGCTGCTCGGCGAGCGCGGCTCGGCCGAATTGCTGCGCGCCGGCGCCGAGGAGCTGCGCATCACCGGCCGCTTCGAGTTGACGCGGCCCGAGTTGCGCGACGAGGTGCGCCGCCTCCTCGACGCCCCCCTCGCCGACGACGAGCTGATCCTGACGCGCCGCCTGACCCGCGCCGGCCGCTCCTACGCCTACGTCAACGACCAGCCGGTCGCCGTCGGCACCCTGCGCCAGCTCGGCGCCGTCCTGGTGGACATTCACGGCCAGCGCGAGAGTCAATCTCTCCTTTTGCCCGCCTATCAGCTTCAGGTGCTCGACGCCTACGGCCACCTCGACGGGCAGCGCCGGCAGTACGCCGCCCTCGCCGAGCAAGTCCGCGACCTGCGCCGCCGTCACGCCACCCTGACGGCCGAGCGCCAGCAGCGGCAGCGCGAGCTGGCCCTGGTCCGCTTCGAGCGCGAGGAGCTTGACAACGCCGCCCTGAAGTCGGGTGAATTGGCCCAGTTGACCCAGGAGCGCGAGCGGTTGGCCCACGCCCAATCGCTGATGGAGTTCGCGGCGGCCGGCTACGCCCGACTCCACGACGACGAGGGCTCCGTCGTCGAGCAGCTCGGCAAGCTCCAGCGCGAGGCCCACGGCTGGGTCGCTCACGACCCGGCCCTCGCGGAGGTGGCCGACCGCCTGGAGGGGTTGGCGGCCGAGGTGGAGGACGTCGCCCAGACCCTGCGGGCGATGCAGGAACGATGGGAAGCCGACCCAGCCCGGCTCGACGAGGTCGAGAAGCGCATCCAGTCGCTGCGCCGGCTCGAGAAGAAGTACGACCGGCCCGCCGACGACCTGCCGGCCTACCGGGCCACGCTCGACGAGCGCGAAGAGCAGTTGCAAGCGCAAGAGGACGACCTGGCCGGGCTGTCGGACGAGTTGGCCGCAACCTATTCCCGGCTCAAGGAGGCGGCGGCCGAACTGAGCGCGGCCCGGCAGCGCGTGGCCCGGCGCCTCGTCGCCGCGGTACAGAAAGAACTCACCGAGCTGGGGATGGCGGAGGCGCGGCTCGACGCGGTCCTCGAGCCGATCCCGCTCGGCGACGACGCGCTGACGGCGGAGGTGCCGGCCTGGGGCGCCGAGGCGCTGGAGCTGACGTTGGCGGCCAACAAGGGCGAGCCGGCCCGGCCTCTGCGCAAGGTGGCCTCGGGCGGCGAGATGTCGCGCACCATGCTGGCCCTGAAGACGGTGCTGGCGGCGCACGACCACCTGGGCACGCTCATCTTCGACGAGATTGACGCCAACGTCGGCGGCCGGCTCGGCGACGTGCTGGGGCAGAAGTTGGCGGCGCTGGGGCAGACGTACCAGGTCATCTGCGTGACTCACCTGCCGCAGGTGGCCAGCTACGCCCGCCATCACTGGACGATCCGCAAGGGGCGGCGCGGCAGCCGCACGGTGACGACGATCGAGCTGCTCGACGAGCCGCACCGGCTGGAAGAATTGGCGAGCATGCTGCGCGGCGAGTCGCGCGGCGAGACGACACGCCAGGAGGCGGCGGCGATGCTCGAGGCCGCCCGGCGCTGCTGGTAGCCGCTTGCGGCTTCGCAGGTCATGCGAAGCCGCAAGCGGCAGGAGATCCCCCATGCCGACGCGCACGCGCATCGTCGCGACCCTCGGCCCCTCGACCGACCGGCCCGGCGTCCTGGAAGGGATGCTCCGGGCCGGCCTCGACGTGGCCCGCATCAACTTCTCGCACGGCAGCGCCGACGAGCACCGCGGCCGCATTGCCGGCGCTGCCGAGGCCGACCTGCGCGAGGACGGCTGGGAGGTGGTGGTGCCGCGCGGGCCGATCGACGACCAGGTCACGCACCTGACCTGCACCCTGGCGCGCGACGTGGGGGCCGAGGCCATCGTGGTGCCGGCGGTGTCGGGACGGACGGCGCGGCTCGTCGCCCGACACCGGCCGCGTGCCGTCGTGGTAGCCGCCTCGCCGCGCGAGGAGGTGCTGCGGCAGCTCTGCCTCGTGTGGGGCCTGTTGCCGGTGCCGATGCCCGGGCAGCTTCGCCCGGGGGAGGATCTGATGGAGACGGCGGTTCGGGCCGCCCGCGAGCACGGGACGGTCCAGGAAGGGCAGCTCGTGGTGGTGCTGGCGGGGCACCCGGTCGAGGGGGGCGACCGCTTCCCGACGATCCGCGTGGTCCGCGTCGGCGAGGGCGGCCGTTCGCTGACGCCGTGATGCATGCACCCGATGATGCTGTCCGGTTTGGTTGCGTCGTTTAGCGGCGGGTCGCAGACCCGCGCGGGTCTGCGACCCGCCGCTAAACGGACAGCCTAGCGCCGCCCGCCGCTGCCGCCAATCGTGATGCTTTGCACCACTTTCTGATCCAGCGACAGCTTCAGCCCGACCGGCGGCCCGTTGTCGTCCGCCTTCAGGTCGGCCAATTTGCTTTCCTTGCCGTCCACCGAGATGCGGGCGTCCGCGGCCACGGTGAAAGTCTTATCCTCCTCGGGGGTGTCGCCCCGCTTCGCGCGCAGGATGATGGTGATGGTGTTCTTCTTGGGGTCAGCCACCTTTAGCATCCCAGAGAGGCTCGGCCCCTCGGCCCGGAGGCTCATGACTTCCTTCTGGTCCGGCGACAACCTCAGCATGGCGATGGCGCCGGCCGGCAGGTCCGCCAGTTTGCCTTCCTTCAGCGCGAAGCGCCGCGGCTTGCCGTCGTCGAACAGCAGCTCGCCCCCGGCGGCCACGGTGTAGGTCTGTTCCTGCGCGGCTTCCTCCCTCCGGCTGGGCGGGCTGGTCAGCGTGACCTGGTTCTTGCCCGCGTCCACGGACTTCACGATCCCCCCAACGGTGGGGCCTTCCGCGAGGAGGTTCACCAGCTCCTTCAGGTCCACGGACAGCTTCGCCGTGACGGTGGCGCCGGCCGGCAGGTCGGCGACTTTCGTTTCCTTGATCGAGAACGACTTGCCTCGGCCGTCGTCCACCGCCACCTCGGCCGTCTTGCTCACGGCATAGGTCTTCTCCTCGCCCCCCTCACCTCCCCGGCCCGCGTGCGAATCGATGGTGACGGTGTTCTTGCCGCCATCGACCGCCTTGATGAGGCCGCGAACGGTCGGTCCCTCGGCCAGGACCGCCTCGACGGTCTTCTGGTCGGTGCCCAGGTGGAGGACGGCCAGCGCGCCGGGGGCGATGTCCGCCAGCTTGGCCTCGCGGTAGGCGCCGCCCCGCCGCCCGAGGCCCGTGCCGATCCCCACCTCGGCGGTCTTGGCCAGGGTGAAGGTCTTCTCCTCGGCCGACTCGTCACGCCGGTCGGAGTGCAGGGTCAAGGTGATGGACGCCTTATCGACGTCCACGGCCTTGATAATGCCGCGGACTTCCGTTTGCGGCGTGCCCCGGGCGTCCGACCGGCCTGGGCCGGGCTCGGGCCGGCGCCCGACCTGGGCCACCTGGGTCGGCCGGGAATCGGCCAGCGAGGGCTGGCTGAGCAACCCGGCCCCCGTGACGGCCAGGGCCGCGACCAGGACGAGCGCGGTCGAGATCTTGAGCTTGGTCAGCAACATGGCTTTGAGCACTCCTTGAGTCCAGGCGGCGGCGCGAGCCGAGACCAGGCCGGCCGCCACATTCCCCGCCGCAAATGGGATCGCGGCCTTGACGATGACACTCACCAGGGCGGCTGGCACCGCCGCCTCGGACGTCGTGTGGATCAGGAGCGTGGCCAGCAGAGTCCCCGAGAGAACGACGCCGCGACGAGCCAGCCGTACACGCAACCGTTCCCGCCCCCGCGCCAGCCGCGACAGGACCGTCCCCCGCGGACAGCCGAGCTGCTCGGCCGCCTGCTCGTTCGTGTTGCCTTCCAGGTAGCAGAGCACGAACGGCCGGCGGTACTTTTCCGGCAGCCGGTTGACCTCCTCGTCCAGCAGCGGGCGCAGGTCGCGCCAGAGCACCTCGTCCGTCGGCTCGCGAGCGGGAATGTCTTCCCCCGGCAGGGCACGACAGCACCGTTTCGCCGCCTGGGCCCTGGCTCGGTGGGCGATCCGCACGGCGACCTTGTGCAGCCAGCTCCCCACCGAGTCGCGATTGCTGATCGACGCGGCCTTGCGGATTAGCACCAGGAAGGTCGCCTGGAAAGCGTCCTCGGCTTCGTGCCGGTCGTGGAGCAGGCGCCGACAGACGCCCAGCACCAGGGCGGCATGGCGCCACACCAGCAGCTCAAAGGCGGCCTCGTCGCGGCGCTGGACGAAGTCGTCCAGCAGTTGGGCATCCGTCAAGTCGCCGGTCTTCTCCCGGCTGACGACCCGGCGCAGATGGTGGATCACGTTCTGGAGCGGCGCGTTCGGCATGTCGTTCTCCCTCCCGATCCCTTCTACAGTAATAGAGGCGCGAGGGCCATGTACGCTTCCCTTTATTCTTGCGGATTCTCACCGCTTGAAGCGCCAATCGACGTGCTCCTTGTAGGCCATCGTCTCATCGACCAGCGCATACAGATCCGGGTCATACGCCTTGAGGGCCTCGCGGGTGGTGATGGGCCGGTCGGCAAGGTTCGGCGCCGGACCCTCACCGGCCGCGTCGAAGTAGGCTTCCACGCCCGCCGCCCAGTATTCCATCCGGTGCCGGGCTGCCGCGGTGCCTTTCCAGAGGTTTTTCTGCAGCGCCGCTTCATGGACCTTCCGCAGCTTCTGGTCAAACTCGACATCCATTCGCTTCACGCGCAACTCATATTGCTGCTTGTCGCGCTGCCGATCGAAGTCGGGATCGACGGGACGCAACCCGGTCACCTGGTAGAGTGCTCTGGCGAAGACGCTGATGACCAGGCACTTGCCGGCAAACGGCTCGTTCGCCAGGCCAAGGACGTTCTCCTCGGGAACGACCATCAGTTTCAGGGCCGGCGTGTAGTCCAGGTAGCGCACCTCGTCGAAGGCCGCCTGGTCCCTCGCATCCTTGAATTCCGGTAGGTCGCTCAGCTTCTCCTTGCGACCCAGCACCACCAGCCGGGCGCCGTCCGCGATCATCGCCTTGAGGATGTCGTGCCGATAGGCGAACATCTTGCGGATCGTGTCATTGGCCCGGAGGAGCGCCTCGTCGCTGACCTGCTTCGATCCCAGGACCGTGAACTCGCGCGCCCAGGTGAACTTGCTGTAATACGGATCGATCTTGAACCGAGCCGGCGGGGACGTGACGCTCGGCTGCCGGCGCAGCGGTTGGTAGCGCCAGTCAGTCTCGGGCGCCAACTTGAAGGTCGCCCTGACCAGCTCGTAGCCGTCAGGGTCGTAGAGCTTGAGTTGTTCTCGGGTGCCGATCGAGGCGTGATTCCAATTGTTGACGCGGTTGCAGTCGAAGTACGACTGGCAGATTTCCGCCCAGTATTCGGCCGGGTTGGAAGCCGTGTAGGCGTTTTTCCACAGTCCCCGGGCGAGGGCGCTTCGGTAGGTCTGGCCCAGGCGCTCGCGCCAGGCGGGGTCGATCCGGGTCAGCGCGGCATCGATGGTGTGGCAGAATTCGTGAACGGCGATGCTTTCGTCGTCATACCGGTCGATGGGCAGGTTGAGCAGGTTTTCCTCGCCGAAGCTGGTGACGTCGATGACGCCGGTGCCCCGCACCCGTTCGTTCAGGTATTGTGGGTTCCGGCTATTCCTGTACTCGGGCATGTCGGTATAAACCTGGTCCTTGCCGATGACGATCAGGCGCGTGCCGTTCTTGACCATCGCTTCCAGGACGTCGGGCCGGCCGGCAAGCAGGTGCGTGACGAGGAAGTGAGTGCGCTGGAGGGCCTCGTCCGCCACCTCCGCGGCGGCCACGACGGGCAGCCCCTTGACGTCGAGGTATTTCTTGTAGAACTGGCGGGCCGCGTCCCGATCCCTCTCGCGGACCCTTTCAAAGAAAGACTCGGGGGGCGCGGTCACGGCCGGCGCTCCCTGCGGGGAGCCGCTGCCGGGCGCGGCGGCATCCCCCCGCGGCGCGACGGCGTTACGGTCCGGGGGCTCGGCGCCGTGCAGGTGGCGGACGAAGAAGTCCTGAAGCCGGCGGTTGCCGTAGGCGCCGCCGTTGGAGTGGTTCATGCCCGGCACCACCAGCAGGTCGAAATCCTTGCCCGCCTTGACGAGGGCGTCCACCAGGCGCATCGTCGATTCGGGCGGCACGTTGCTGTCCAACTCGCCGACAATGAGCAGGAGTTTGCCCGTCAACTTCGCGGCGTTGTCGATGTTGGAAGAGGCGGCGTACTGCGGGCCAACCGGGTAGCCCATCCACTGCTCGTTCCACGACGCCTTGTCCATGCGGTTGTCGTGGCAGCCGCACGCCGACGCCGCGGCCTTGTAGAAGTCGCCGTGGAAGAGCAGCGCCCCCGTGGAACTCTGCCCGCCCGCCGACGTGCCGTAGATGCCGACCCGGCCGACGTCGTACCAGGGGTACTTCTTCGCCGCGGCCTGGTGCCAGAGAATGCGGTCGGGGAAGCCCGCGTCCTTGAGGTTGTGCCAGCAGACGTCGTGAAACGCCTTGGAGCGGTTGGCCGTCCCCATGCCGTCCATCTGCACCACGATGAAGCCCAATTCCGTCAGCGACGCGAAACGGCGGCCGGGACTGAACGTCTTCGGCACGAACGACCCCTGCGGCCCGGCATAGATCTGCTCGATCACCGGGTACTTTTTCGCCGGGTCGAGCTTGCGCGGCCGGCAAATAATGCCCCAGATGTCCGTCTTGCCGTCGCGGCCCTTCGCGACGAAAACCTCCGGCGGCTCCCAGCCGTTCGCCTTCAGCTCCGAGACGTCCGCCTCTTCGAGGGGACACACCAGCTTGCCGTCGGCGACGCGGCGCAGCTCGTGGACGGGAGGCAGGTCCACGCGCGAATAGGTGTCGATCAGGTATTTGCGGTCGGGGGAGTAGGCGATCGTGTGGCTGCCGTTGCCCTCCGTCAGCGCCACGAGACCGCTGCCGTCGAAGTTGACGCGGTAGTAGTGGATCAGGTAGGGATCCTGAGCGGCGTTCTTGCCGCTGGCGCGAAACCAGATTTGACGACCTTGTTCGTCGATCCGATCGACGCCGCGCACGACGTACTCGCCCTTGGTGATCTGGTTCTTGACTTTGCCTTCGCGGGCGTCGATCAGGTAAAGGTGCCGCCAGCCGTCGCGCTCGGAGGCGTAGACGATCTCGTCCGTCTTCTCCAACCAGGTGACGGCATCCAGGTTGACGGCCTCCGTGTGGGCCGGCCAGATAAACGTCTGGGACTTCTCGTCGATGAGGTTGCGGGCCTTGCCGGTGTGCGTCTCGACCTCGATGAGGCGGAAGCGCTGGTGGCCGCGGTCCGTCTTCTGATAGGTGAAGGTGTGGCCGTCGCGCTGCCAGCGCGGATCCGGGGACCCGTAGTCGATTTTGTCCACCTCGCACTTGATCTCCTTGCCGCCGGCCACGTCGAATAGGTGCAGCTCGTAGGAGGTGAACTTGTCGCCGGGAAGGGGGTAGCGGCGCGTGTGGAGCCTGGCTCGGCCGCCTCCCCGCGGCGAGGACTCGATCAGGTAGACCTCCTTCGCCTCGCCCGGTTCGGTGCGGAAGGCGACCAGTCCCTTCGAGTCGGGGGCCCAGTTCAGCATGCCGTAGCCCGAGTCCGCCTTGCCGTCGGTGGTCAACTGAGTTTCCTTGCCGTCGCGGTCGCGCACGAAGACGTTGTTGTCCTTGACAGAGGCCGTCCACTTGTCGTCCGGCGAGCGGCTGGAGCGCTCCCGCCGCGGCTGGAGTTGTGCCAGGGCGGTGTCCGGCTGCTCCGCGTCGGGCGACGGGCCGTCCGCCCACGGCGACTCCTTCCGGGCCAGGTCCTCCGGCTCCGCCGCCGGCTTGTCGGCGGGTGGGGGTTTGGCACCGCGTTCGAGGGCACATTCGTAGGAGGAAAGATCGCACTTCCAGGTCGCGTTGCCGGCCTTGAAGCGGACGGACTTGTCGTCATTGACGAACTCGATGGCGTCGAACGGCAACCGGTCGGCCTGATACTCTCGCTCGGCGGCTTTCGAGAGTGCGGCCGCGAGCTTCTTGTGATCGAACGCCGCCCCCCGCTTGCCGGCCTCGGCATCGACGAGGACGAATTCCCGCGTTCCGCCGGCCAGGTCGTTGCGATACCAGAAGCGCGTGTTGTCGTGAAACCAGTGCGCGTGGATCTCGGCCTTGTAAACGTTTCCCCTCGGCCGGCCGCCCTGTGCGGCGCGCTGGTAAGCAGCCTGCAATTCGTCCGCGGTGGGGACGTAGTTCTCCTGCGCGGCAGGCCGGGGCGGGTCCGCGGCGCGGCTTTCGCCGGACGCCAGGCACAGCGCCGCCAGCGCCAACGACCACGTGGGAAACGAAGCTCGCATCGGTTTCTCCTTCGGAAGATCTCGGGTGCAGCCATTGGTTGTTGCTAGATGGGATTCGTCCGAGCGACCAAGGCCTGTAACGAAAAAACTGCCGGCCCGCCGCGAGAATTCTCCGGCAACCCCTTCCAACCGCGGGGCTCGGCGGGTTATCATTCCCAGACCGCCCTGCGACGACTCCTCGAGAAGACCCGAGAGGCGCCCATGCTCCGTTGGCTGAGGTTCTGGGACCGGCGCCGCAACCCGCCGGAGGGCGAATCCCGCCCGTCGCAGGCTGCGAAGCCGCAGCAGGCCCCGTCCCCACCACCGCCCCTCCCCGACGCCCCTTTCCCTGTCTCGCCGGAACACGAGGCGCTCCTGCGGGCGCTCGAGGATCCCTTGCCGGAGGCGCGCGGCTGGGCCGTTGAGGCCCTGGTCCAGGTCGGCGCCCCCGTCGTCCCCGCGCTGGCCGAACGGCTCCGGCACAGAGAGGTCTACGTCCGCCAGGCTGCGGTAGTGGCCCTGGGAGACATCGGACCCGACTCGGCGCCGGCGCTGACGGCCCTGGTGGCGGCGGCCATCGACCGGGACGAGGGCGTGCGCCGCGTGGCGTCGGCGGTGCTGCCGCGCGTCGATCCCGCCTGGGCCATCGCCCCGGCCACGCGCCTCGCCCTTCCTGCCGTGATCGATGGCCTCCGCAGCGGCCTCCCCTGGGTCAGCCGGGCGGCCGCGGCGCTGCTGGTTCGCGTCGGCCGCCCGGCGGTGCCTGCCCTGGCCGAATTGCTGGCCGACTGGGAAGAGAAAGCGCATCGCCAGGCCGCGCTCGACGTCCTGGGGCAAATCGGTCCGTCCGCGGGGGACGCCGCGCTGGCCCTCGCTGACGTCCTCGCCGGCCCCGAGACCGAATTCCGCCAGGCGGCGGCGGCGACCCTGGTGCGGCTCGGGGCGGCCGCGGCGCCCGCCGTGCCGGCCCTGATCCGTGCCCTGTCCGACTGGAGCCCCCCGGTGCGCGAGTCGGCGGCGCGGGCCCTGGGGGCCGTCGGGGCGGGCGCTGCTCACGCGGTCCCGTCGCTGCTCGGGCTGCTGTCCGACTGGGACGACAAGGTGCGCGCGGCCGCCGTCGCGGCGCTGGGTGGGGTCGGCGAGCCGGCCGTGCCGCTGCTGGCGCAGGTACTACAGGAGCGCGACCTGCGCAGGGCCGGCGAGCGGACACACTTCCGCGAGGAAGTCGATCGGCTGTGGAGGCGGCTGGACGCGGAGGGCTTTCACCAGACGCCGGACAAGGCGTGGCGCAACCTGACCTGGTTCGCGCGCGAGGGCCTTCCGGATCAGACCGAAGTGGTCCACGAGGCGTCGGCAACGGCCCTGGGCCGCATCGGGACGGCCGCCGCTGCGGCGACACCGGTGCTGGTGCAGGCGCTGGGCGACGAGAGCCAGGTGGTGCAACTCGCGGCGGCGCGGGCACTCGGCGAGATCGGCCCGGCGGCGCGGGGCGCCCTCCCGCCCCTGGCCGCCGTGGTGGTGAACGGGACGGGGCCGCTACGGAGGGCGGCCGCCGAGGCGCTGCCGAGGATCGACCGCGATTGGGGCTCTGCGGCCGTGGCGGAGGAAGTGCTGCCGGCGCTGGTGGCGCGCTTGAAGGAGAATGGCCCGCGGAGGGCGGAGGCGTCCGACGCGCTGGCGCTGATCGGCGCCCCCGCGGCGCCGGTGCTGGTCGGGGCGCTGGCCTCGGATGATCGTACCATGCACGAGGCGGCGGCGCAGACGCTGGGGCGCATGGGGCCAGCGGCGCGGGCCGCCGTGCCGGCGCTGACGGCGGCGCTGCGCGACCCCCGCGGCTGGGTGCGCGAGGCGGCCGCACAGGCCCTGGCCAAGGTGGCGCCGGACCGGGCCCCCCATCGAGGATAACGTCTCAACCGCTTGCGGCTTCCCACATCGGACCTGCGAAGCCGCAAGCGGTTGCACCCCATCGTACTGCGCGGATTCGTCTGGCTCTCCTCGGGGAGATCGGGTAAGGTCCGTCCCCCCCGCCCGCCCCCGGCGCCGCGGGCCGTTCTTCCCCAGAGGTTCGCATGAGCGGATTCCCTCGCTGCACAGCCGTGCTCGCCGCCGCGTGCCTGGGGTTGCTCGTCAGCTGTCACAGCTTCAAGATTCCCGGTCTCGACGGCGACAAGCCCGAGGAGGCGGACAAGTACTCCCCGTTGGGCCGGCCGTCCAAGTACTCGTTCCGCGTCTCCCAGTATGTCTTTTACTCCGATTTCGAGATCAAGCGCGATCAGCCCATCTTTCGGGAACTGTCCGACTTGCGCGAGCAGGTCTTCAAGGAGTTGCAGCTGCCTTCCCCCGCCGCCGACAGCCTCATCCACGTCCACCTGTTCGGGGACAAGGATAGCTACGAGCGCTTTATCCAGAAGAAATACCCCGAACTGCCCAACCGCCGCGCCTTCTTCATGGAAGAGCAGTCGCACGGCCTGGGAAAAAAGGGGGACCTGCTCGTCTTCACCTTCTGGAGCGACCGCATTCGCCTCGACCTGCGGCACGAACTGACCCACGCCCTGCTCCACAGCGTCCTCAAGGACGTGCCGCTCTGGCTGGACGAGGGTCTGGCCGAATACTACGAGTTGCCGCCGAGCTGGAACGGCCTGAATCGGACGCACGCCCAGGTGCTTCTCAACAACGGCGTCCGCCCCGACCTCGCCAACCTCGAGAAGCTCAGCGAAGTCAAGGAGATGGACTCGGACCGTTACCGCGAGGCGTGGGCCTGGGTCTACCTGATGCTGCGCGGTGGCAACCCCAAGGCGAAGGACGTGCTGCTTGCCTACCTGTACCAGCTGCGTACCAAGCCCAACCCCGGGCCACTCCAGCCGCGTCTGGCCGAGGCGGTCGCGTCGCTGGACTCCACGCTCGCCCAGATGCTCGTCCAGATCGCGGATGACCGCCGTGCCGGCCAGCGGTAGAATGAGGGCATGAACGTCCTCGTCACCGCCGGCAACACGCAGGTCCCCATCGACCGCGTCCGCTGTCTCACCAACGTCTTCACCGGCCGCACCGGTGCCGAGGTCGCGCTGAGCGCCCACGAGCGTGGCCACTCCGTCACGCTGCTCACGTCCCACCCTGAGGTCGTCACCCAGCTGCACGGCGGCCCCCTGGCATCGGAGCGCTGGGCCGTCTTGCCCTACCGCACTTTCGACGAGTTGCACCACCTGATGCGGGGAGCAGTGCAGCCGGGCGGCCTCGACGCGGTGATCCATTCGGCGGCGGTCAGCGACTACCTCGCGGGCGGCATCTATGCCCCCGCGCCGCACACGCGCTTTGACCCGGGAAGCGGCCGCTGGGAAGGCGACCCACCGGCACTGCTCGACCGCGCCGCGGGGAAGGTGAAGAGCGACGAGCCGGAGCTGTGGCTGCGCCTGGTGCGGGCGCCGAAGCTGATCGATCGCGTGCGCCCGGACTGGGGCTTCCGGGGCGTGCTGGTGAAGTTCAAGCTCGAGGTCGGCGTCGAGGACGCGCGCCTCCTCGAAATCGCCGAGCGCTCGCGACGCCATTCGTCGGCCGACCTGATGGTGGCCAACACGCTCGAAGGCGCCGGGGCTTACGCGTACCTCGGGCCGGTCGATGGACACTACCAGCGCGTCGAGCGGCGCGACCTGGCCGCGCGCGTCGTCGATGTCACCGAGCGCCTGCTTGCGGAGCGAAGAGATGGCTAACGTCCTCCTCGGCGCGACCGGTTCGGTGGCAGCGGTCCGCGTGCCGGACCTGTACCGGCAGCTGCGCCTCGCCGAGCACGCGGTGAAGGTCGTGGCGACGCGCGCGGCGCTGTATTTCTTCGACCCGGTGACGCTCAATCCCGAGCGGCCGGAGCGCGACCCGGACATCGTCATCCTCGACGAGGACGAATGGCCCGGCCGCGACGCCGGGCAGTTGTGGCAGCGCGATGACCCCGTGCTGCACATCGAATTGCGGAAGTGGGCCGACCTGCTGGTGATCGCCCCGCTGGACGCGAACACGCTGGCCAAGCTGGCCAACGGGCTGAGCGACAACTGCCTGACGTGCGTCTGGCGGGCCTGGGACACGGCGCGGCCGGTCGTGCTGGCGCCGGCGATGAATACGCTCATGTGGCTGCACCCGCTGACCGGCCGGCACCTGCGGCAACTCGCGGCCGACTCTGGCGGGGGTGATGTGCCCGCCGGCCTCGACCTCGACGCGGTGATGGCCTGGATCAACGAGCGCTGCCCGCGCCTGTGGGTCGTCGGCCCGCAGAGCAAGCGGCTGGCGTGCGGCGACGTCGGCGTCGGGGCGATGGCGGACGTGGCGGAGGTGGTGGCGGCGATAACCGCCGCCCTGCCGCTTGCGGCTTAGAAACTGTATCAAAAACCGTCTTGCCGCTTGCGGCTTCGCAGGAACGATTGCGAAGCCGCAAGCCGCGAAGACAGTGGTGTTACAGTTTCTTAGCGCTCGCCGCGCGGCACGAGGTAGATCAGATCGCGCCCTTTTCCCCCCCTGGTACTGGCATCCTTTTCCCACTGG
>DATFNV010000059.1:0-3105 GCA_035266225.1 Gemmataceae bacterium | reverse complement strand
ATGGTGTTGGCGCATAACTTGGTAACGGTGGAGGCGGCGGAGACGAAGCTCCGGGCCAAGCAGGCCAAGGCGGCCGCCGCAAACCCCGTGACCAACACCACTTAAAAGCTGGACGATCTCCAAGCCGGCAGGGGTCGAGCCGCCTCACCGCTGTTGCTACAGTCTGAAAAAGTCGTCTGGTTCGGCAAACGCGAACTAGAGCACCCGTGTCGTGGGGCTCGCTCCGGGTCTCGTGCCACGGGCACAGGCATCGTGCCAGGTGCCGAAGCGCCAAACGGTCCGCGCCGGTGCCCCCGCGTGAGAAAGTCCCCGAGCGCCGATGGGGAACGGCTTGGAGCAAGGGGCTCCCTCGGGGTACGGGTCAGAAACGCCAGTTAAATTGCACCTGAGCCTCGACGTCGAACGCCCTCGGTCCGGTGACGGGCGCGGCGACGCCGATGCTGAGCGTCGAACGCCGGGAAATGTCAAAGTGGCTCCCCGCCGTGATCACGAGCAGATCGGGCACGGTGATCGGGCTGGTCTCGTCGCGGTGGTTCAGCGGTGTGGTCAAGTGGGCCTCCACGCTCGGAACGATGGCGCTGATGAGCCGGTTGTTCGCGGACCGGTAGAGCTTGTAGCCAACCCCCACGTCGTTGAACAGGAGTGTCACGTCGCGCGAGTCGGTGGGCACCACCACCGACGTGAACCCGTGGACATAGAGGCGATTGAAGTTCCAAATGTAACCCGTCCAGGGCTGCACCAGGGTGGAGTGGAACTCGCCGGGTGTGAGGGGAATGCCGGGCCCGGTCGGGAGCGTCACCGCCAGACCGCCCGACAGGACGTCGCCGGTGCGCCGGTTGTTCAGGAAGGCGTACTTCAGCAGGACGGTGATGTCGCCAAAGTCGTTGCCGCCGATGGCTTCCGCCCCCTCTTGCTCCACGTAAGGCGCTCGCAGCCCGATCGAGGCGTTCCCTCCCAGAAAGGTCTTCTCGAAGCCGACGACCTCGCGGTGCAAGTCGATGCGCGGCGCCGGGACGCCGGGGGTGAGGGTGCTAATGGTTGCCGGGTTGCCGTCGATGCTCGTGAAGGCCGTGTCGAGGTGGGACACGGCGGAGGCGGTACTCGGGCCAGCGACGCCGCTGTAGTAGTTGTAGGTGAGGAAGAAGCGGTTCTCCGGCCGCGGGCTCTCGTTCTCGGCGATCTTGAAATCGGCCGCGAAGGGGAAGGGCACGCGGACGGTGACCGGCATCTCGGCGGTCGTTTGATGCTGCACAGGCAACAGGCTCGTCGTCGTCACGGGGACCTTGACGGTGATCAGCTTGCCGTTATCGGGATTGACAACTTGGATGGTGGTAATAGTCGTTTTCGTCACGCTCTGGGTCGTCGTGATGGTCTGGAAGGCGGGGACGGAGAAGGTCCGGAGCACGAAGAGGCCCGGGAAATCGCCGAGCATGTTCGGGTTTTCCTCGGACGGCGCCTCGCGATCCCCGGAAGGGGGCTGGGTCGCGGCCGCCGTTTGTTCTTGTCGCGGGGCGGCCGGCTGCTCGGCCGGGGGGGCCGGTTTGGCCGGTTTCTCGGGGGGTTTTTGTCCCTGCGCCCCGGCCGGGGGGGGCTGGGATGCCGGCGGCGCCTGCGTCGGCAACGAGGCCGACTCCGGTGGGACGGGGTCAGCGGCCACGGCGCCACCCCCGGCGAGAAGCAGGACAGCGAGCGCACGGCCGAAGAGTTTTCCTACCATCGGTGTCATCCTGTGACCAGGTGTTGGGGCCGCGATCTCGGGGTCCCCCGCGCGGGGCATGGCGGCTTCACGGAACCTCCTCCCAGAGTTCCGAGTTGTTATCGGCATTCTCCGCCGGGTGGGTAAGCACAAAATTCCTGGCAAGACCCGGGATGCGGGCGATCCGGGCAAAACCGAACCCCCTCACCGAGGGCCTGTCTCATTGCCCAAGAGCTTCTCGAAGTCCGGATGGGAGCGCAGGGGGGCAAGATCCCGGTCGGTTTTCAGCTTCGCCCGATTGGCCGGCGCCCGGAAGTACCCGGCCAACCGAGCCTTCTCCAGGAACTCGATCCCCCGGGCCGCATAGCCCTCGGCCAGCAGGCGTTGTTCCTCCGGGACCAGCTTGGCGTCGGCGGCTGCAGCGGTCACGGCCCGAGCTTCGACACAGGCCAGGCTATAGAGCCAATCTCCCGAGACGGCCCCCAACTTGGCAAGTTGCTCCGCGGTCGCGGTCGCCGCCGCGTGCTCACCGGCCTGCGCCAACGCCAGGGCGTGCTGGAGTCGGAACCAGCTGCGGTTGGCGTCGGCCGCGAAGCCGAGCGCCCGCTCCCAGTCGCGGACTGCCTCGGCCGAGCGGCGCATCTGCGTCAGCGTTTCCGCCCGCCGCCACAGGGCATTACAGAGGGCCTGCCGCGCCGGCGCCGACCTCTGCTCCTGCGGGGCGAGCCCCTCCAGGGCGAGGAGGGCGCGGGTGTAGGCGTCGAAGGCCCGGGCGTCCTCGCCGTTCTCTCGGTCGAGGTTGCCGAGGTTCTGCTGGCTCGTCGCCAGACCAAGCACGAATCCGGCTTCGCCGCGGTGGGCGCGCAGCAATTCCTCCCAGGCGGCCGCGGCCTTGTGGAAGGCGGCGGCGGCGCCCTCGCGCTGTTTCCGGTCCCGGCGAAGGAGGCCGAGGTTGTTCCAGGTCTGGCCCAGGTCGGCCTGGAACTGCGGCGACCCCGGCAGGTCGTGGGCCAGTTGCTCCTGGAGGCCCAGGGCCTTCTGATACGCTTCCTCGGCCTTGTCGCCGTGATTGCTGGCCCGGTAGGCGTTGCCCAGGTGGTAGTAGCCGCGGGCCAGGTTGCCCTGGTAGTCGGGGACCTTCGGGTACACGTCGGCCAGCTTCTTCACGATGGCCAGGGCGCGTTCGCTCGCCTCCTTGGCCTGGGGCGCCTGCCGCGCGGCGCTGTACACCCGGGACAGTGCGGTGTAGCTATCGGCCAGAGTGGTCTGGTAGGCGATTCCCATCCGTACCTTCGCGGATTACGGCGATCCTTTGCCGGGCTATCTGGAGATCGACTTCGTCTCCCACGGCGGTAGCTCCCTGCAGGGGGTCTTCCTGGGGAGCCTGGTGGCGACGGATGTCTGTTCAG
>DATFNV010000058.1:0-17895 GCA_035266225.1 Gemmataceae bacterium | reverse complement strand
CCCGTGATGATCATTGGCTCACGTTAAACCGATGAACTTGCGAAACCCTCGCCTAGCTCCCTCCAAGCACAGATTCCACAGCATTCCTCTGGGTTCGGGGTGACGGTGAGTAGCAGTGTATCGACCGTAGCGGCTGGCGGCAGAATTCATTCGCGGCAGCTGCTCCTGCTCCTCCGCCAGCGCCGCCAGCGGGTCGATGCTCAGCAGCCGTGTCCGCGCCTCCTCGTCATTCGCGTCGAGCACCTCAACATCCACCTCCATGTCGGGATCGATGTCGCGGCGCACGTGGCCGTCGATCAATTTCAGCCGGGCGTCGGGCAGCTCGTAGGCCAGCAGGCTGCGGGCGAACCCCACCTGCCGGTACAACGCTTCCAGTGCCTCGCGCTGTATCTCCGGATGCGTGCGGTAGTTGAACTCGTGTGGCACCAGGTCGCCAGCCCGCACCCGGCGGTGCCCCTTGATGCGTTTTTCCAAGAAATCCGATTGCAATGACGTGGCGGCTGAGTTAGCCTCGTTCTCTTCGGCGCCGCGCCCACGTCCCCTTCCCGGAGGATGGTCTTCATGCTTCTCCTGTCCTACCTCCCACCAGTCGCGGCGACCCTGCGGACGATGCCGCCCCGAAATGAGCCGCGGCCAGTGCGCAGGGAACAGCCCCGCGCCTGGGCGATGGCGCGGGGCCGGGGAGTATAAGGCCCACCTCAGTGGATCGTGATGCTGTGGTTTGCCGTCTTCGCGGTCCCGCTCATCTCCTTCGGCCGGTGAGTGTTTCCCAGTCGTCGCCCACTCGATCAGCGGACAAGTCGTGTCTCGTTCCGATTCCGACTTGTCTCCTCACCAAGAGAAACGGGAAGGGCGTCGCGGGCCGGACAAGGCGGGACACTTTTTTCACCCCGGCGAATGAGGGCCGGCGTAATCGGGGCCGGGGGCTGGACGCGACCGCCGCGGCGTGGTATAACCGAATCTCGTTTGTGGGCAAAATGTGAAGGCCGGCGCGCCCCGGGCGTTCCTTCCCGAACGCCGCCCGACCGAGTGAGCGCCGAGCCGGGCCCGGAGGAATTCGCCCGTGAGTGACTCTCACCTCATCACCACGTCCGACACGGGGCTGCCGCGCCCCGCCTTGCCGCTCACCGTCGGCCCCCAGGGTACGACGCCGGCCCGTCCGTCTGTGGCCGCCGTGCCGTCCCTTCCCGCCGTCCCGGGTTACGAGTCGCTCGACGTGCTGGGACAGGGCGGCATGGGCGTCGTCTACAAGGCGCGCGACCGGCGCTTGCCGCGCCTGGTGGCGCTGAAGATGATCCGGGCCGGCCGCTACGCGGGCGCCGAAGAGTTGGACCGCTTCCGGCGCGAGGCCAACGCGGTGGCGCGCTTGCAGCATCCGAACATCATTCAGATCTACGAGGTGGGCGAGCACGACGGCCTCCCCTACTGCGCCCTGGAGTTCGCGGGGGGCGGCTCCCTCGCCCACAAGTCGGCCGGGGCGCCGCAGCCGTGCCGCGCCGCCGCGGAACTGGTCGCGGTGCTGGCGCGGGCGGTTCACGCTGCCCACGGCAAAGGGGTCATCCACCGCGACCTGAAACCGAGCAACGTCCTGCTGACCGAGGACGGCACGCCGAAGCTCGCCGACTTTGGGCTGGCGAAGTTGCTGGGCGATGCCGGCGGGACTTGTGCGGGGCAGCTGACGCAAACCGGCGCGGGGCTGGGCACGCCGAGCTACATGGCCCCCGAGCAGGCCAACGGCGCGAAGGACGTGGGGCCCCCCGCCGACGTCTACGCCCTGGGCGCCATCCTCTACGAGCTGCTGACCGGCCGCCCGCCCTTCCTGGGCGCCACGAGGCGGGACACGCTGAAACTGGTCCTCACCCGGGAGCCGGCGCCGCCGCGGAAGACTCGGCCCGACGTGCCGCGCGACCTGGATACCATCTGCCTGAAGTGCCTGGAAAAAGACCCGGCGCGGCGCTACGCCACCGCCGACGACCTCGCGGAAGAGCTGCGCCGCTTCCTCGACGACCGGACGATCCTGGCGCGCCGGCCCTCCCTGACGGCGCGAGCCGTCCGTCGCCTGCGCCGCCACCCGGCGCGGGCCCTCGTGGCGGTCCTGTCTGTGCTGCTGCTCGCCGTGGCCTTCGCCGGCGGCCAGCGCACCTCGCCCGTGCCGCCACCAACCGTTGACCCTGGCCCGCCATCCCAGCCTGACACCGAGGGGCCGTTTCGGGAGTTGAACCAGGAATTGGCGGCGGGTCAATCGGTTTGCTTGCTCGGCGACAAGGGGCGGCCTCGGTGGTCCTCCCCGTGGATGGGACGGCCGGACGACCTGATGCCCGTCGGCGCCGAGGAGCCCTTGAGGCTCCGGGCCTGGCCCTCCGCCAGGCTCGAGTTGTTGCCTTCCGTCCCGCTGCGGGGCTACCGCCTGCGGGCCGAGGTGCAACACCGGGATGGACAGAGCATCTCTTCGGCGGTCGGTCTCTACTTCGCGCACTCCACACGGCAGGACGGCGAGGCCCGCGAGCACTCCTACTGCTGCGTCTGTTTTGCGGACCTCGGCGAACGGGCCGTCAGCTGCAGCCGCCCCCCCCATCCGGAGTGTGGAACGGTCGAGTTGACGCTCGACTACTACCGCGAGAAGGGCCAATTGAAGTCGTGGTGGCATACCCTGGGGCCCAAGGTGGAGGCGCCGTTCCTGACGGCCGAATACTGCAAAAAGGTCCGGCCCGAACTGGTCGCCGAACTGGTCGCCGCGCCGGCCGTCAACCCGCAGGGCGCCTTTCGCGGGCAACTTCCCCTGGCTGGCCTTCTGCTCGCCACGCCGCCGTGGCGAACCCTGGAAGTGGTCGTCACCCCCACGGGGGTGCGCCTCTTCTGGGAAGGGGCCGACGTGGGAGGATTGTCCGCCGCCCAACTGAGCGCCCCGCACCCCGTCTTCCTGGAAAGCGACCCGGCGGCTCGGCCCGAGTTCCACTTTACCCCCTCGGGCGGAGTTGGATTACTCGTGTGCCGTGGCTCGGGGGCGTTTCGTAACGTGACGATCCGCCCCATCGACTGAATACTTCTGATGTTTAAGGAGAGCTGGTATGAACAAAGTGACCCCATTTGACCCCCTGTCCCCGACCATCACGACCCCCACGAATGGGGCAACCCTCCCTTGCAACGGCGGCGCTTTCTCCGCGTACGGTAGATCCAACAACGCCGCAGACACGACGGCCTGCGTCACGTACTATGGCAGCGGGGGCCTGCAGGGGCCCATCGCCGGCACCGCCATCCCCAGCGCCTCCCTGCCCGCCGGGGCCACCTGGGGCTTCAGCTTCAGCGGCCTCCCGTGCCCGCAACTGTTCACTCTCACGGTCACCTACACCGACAGTGACGGTGATCACGGCACCTCCATCCAGTTCGGCTTGCAAGGGTCGTAAGGCGCGAGGGCGTTCTCTCCGGGAACCCCGTGGGCGGAAAGGCGAGTCCCCGGGAGGTGCCGGTCCTTGTCCTGGCGAAGTTCGGGAAGTAGGTTGGCAGGGCGCGGCGGCGGTGGCCCCGCGCCCCGACCGGTCGCCGCCACCCCGGAGCTTCACCCGAGGAAAGAATGAGTTTGCGCACCCTCCGCCGCGCCCTTCTCAGCGTCAGCGACAAGTCCGGCCTGATCGACCTGGCCCGCGGCCTGCAAGCCTTTGGCGTCGAACTGATCTCCACCGGCGGCACCCGCCAAGCCTTGGCCGGCGCCGGCCTGGCCGTCCGCGACGTCGCCGACGTGACCGGCTTCCCGGAGGTCCTCGACGGCCGCGTCAAGACGCTGCACCCCAAGATTCACGGCGGCCTGCTCGCGGTGCGCGACAACCCGCAGCACGTCCAGACCCTCGCCGCCCAGGCCATCGAGCCCATCGACATGGTCGTCTGCAACCTGTACCCGTTCGAGCAGACCGTCGCGGAGCCCGGCAGTACGCACGAGGAGATCGTCGAGACCATCGACATCGGCGGGCCGTCGATGTTGCGCTCGGCGGCGAAGAACTACCACGACGTGGCGGTCGTCACGTCGCCGGAGCAGTACCCCGCCGTGCTCGAGGAATTGCGGGCCAACGGCGGCGCCCTGACGCTGGCGACGCGCTGGCGCCTGGCCGCGGCCGCCTTCGCCCGCACCGCCGCCTACGACCGGGCCATCAGCGCGTACTTCGCCAGGCAGACCGACGTCAGCGACTTCCCCGGGCTCCTCGAGCTGCGCTTCGAGAAGAAGATGCCGCTGCGCTACGGCGAGAACCCCCACCAGCGGGCGGCGTTCTACGTCGAGCCGGGCGTGGCCCACCCGTGTGTCGCCACCGCGGAGCCGCTGCACGGCAAGGAGCTGTCCTACAACAACATTCTCGATCTCGATAGCGCGTTCAACCTCGTCCGCGAGTTCGCCGAGCCGGCCGCGGTCGTCATCAAGCACAACAACCCCTGCGGCGCCGCCGTCGCTACGACGCCGGAAGAGGCGTTCCGCAAGGCTTACGAGGGCGACCCGCTGAGCGCCTACGGCGGCGTGCTGGCCTTCAACCGCGAGGTGGACGAGGCGACGGCGACGCAGATCACCGAGCCGAAGCGCTTCATCGAATGCGTCATCGCGCCGGGGTTCAGCGACGGCGCCTTCCGGGTGCTGACGACGCGGCCGACGTGGAAGAACAGCGTGCGCCTGCTGCGCACCGGGCCGCCGAAGCCCGACGACGTGAAGGCGCGCGGGCTCGACTTCCGGCGCGTGGACGGCGGCCTGCTGGCGCAGGGGCGCGACCTGTCGGGGGCCGACGACTTCGGGAACCTCAAGGTGGTGACCAAGCGGCCACCGACGGCGGCGGAATTGGCCGACCTGCGCTTCGCCTGGCTGGTGTGCAAGCACGTCAAGAGCAACGCCATCGTGCTGGCCAGGGGCGGCATGCTGGTCGGCGTGGGCGCCGGGCAGATGAGCCGTGTCGATTCGGTCCACCTGGCGGTACGGAAATCGGGCGAGCGACACAAGGGATCGGTCATGGCGTCGGACGCCTTCTTCCCCTTCCGCGACAACGTCGATGAGTCGGCCAAGGCCGGCGTGACCGCGATCGCCCAGCCGGGCGGCTCGATGCGCGACGCCGACTCGATCGCCGCCTGCGACGAGCACGGGCTGGCGATGGTGTTCACCGGGGTGCGGCACTTCCGGCATTGAGAGTCAGTTGCGAAAGCCGCTTGCGGCTTGGCAATCTGTCCCGCTAAGCCGCAAGCGGCTGTCGCAACAGACTCTGAGCACGAGAGCAGAAGTGGCGAACCCGCTCATCCGGCAACCGGGCCGGAGGACACCGCCTGTTCCCGCACGACCGCCGCCAGGGGCAACCGGCCGGTACGCCCGCTCACGGCCGAAGCATACCCGAAGCGCATCAGGTAGGCCAATCGTCCGTCGCCGACCTCGGGGGCAAGCCGCCGCGTCTCGTCGAGCAGCCCCTGCACCTTCTCCCGACCAAGCGCTCCGATCAGCTCCGGCGTGCCGTTGTCAAGCGCGTTCTCCAGCACCGGCAGCGACATCATCGGCTGCACCGCTAGCCCCTCCCCGGCCATCGCCAGCCAGGCCCGCTGCATCGCCCGGCCCACGGCCAGGTCGGTCGGCGGCAACCGGTCCGGCCCCGTCACCAGGCACAGGCCCGCCGCGCTCTCGACCAGGCGCCGGGCCGTGGCGGCGAAGACCTTCAGCCCGCCGGCCGCATGCAGCAGCCAGTTCGGCATCCAGCGCATCATCTTCAGCGCCACCCGGTCGCTCCCCGAGACTTCCAGCGACGCCAGCGACAGCCCCTGCTCAACTTCCGCGGTCGGCGGGGCATCGAAGCGGACATTCTTCAGAAAGGCCCGGCGCATGGACGGCTCACCGAACATCGTCGCATCGGCCCGGCCGATCACTTCGGCCAGCGGAGCGAGGCGCTCCCGGCCGACGACCCACTGGGTCAGCACGCCGTCCAGGGCCGGCGTCTGCTCCTTCAGCCGTGCGAGGACATCTTCGTGTACGGGGTGGCCGTCGTAGGTGCGCCGGTTGGTGACGCGCTCGCCGATGGTCCGGTCTGCCTGCGGGCTGCCGCCGGCGACGGTCTGCACGCGAAGCACCGCCACCGCAGGAGGTTGCGCCGCTTCAAATTGCGCCTCCCATCCGTTGGCCCGAGCCGTCCGCAGGAGGTTCTCCAGGGCGGCGCCAACGCCGATGCGCGCCATGCGCTGGCCGGAATTCATCGGCGACGGGTCGCGCGTCTCGTCCACGAAGAAGCGGAGGCGCCCCGCGGCCGAATCGACCTCGAAGCGCCAGGGCTGCGTGTTGTCGCCCGAGGGGGCGCGGATGGCCGCGGTCAGGAGCCATTCCAGTGCGGGGTTCATGGTGAGTTCCTCATGCCGCGTCCGCCGATGGGATGGGGCGTGCAAAGGTCGTTTAAATCTTCTTGCGCCGCGGGCGGATACCGAGTAGGTTGCGGGCCACCGTCCGCGCCATCTCGGCCCAGCGCCAGGCCGCCACGGCCTGGCGCTTGCTCGCGGAGTCACCCGGATACCGCGTGTCAACCGCATAGCGCGTCAGGTAATCGAGGCCACGGCGAAGGGACCGGAGTGAAGGATGATGAGGGGTCAACAAGGGCAGCAGGGAAACGAGGTTGTGCGTCTTTGGAATCGTGAGGCTGAGTTCTTCCAGGAGCGCCTTGAGGTACTTCTCCGCACACTGTTGGCAGTGGAAGCAGACGACGTCATGCAGGGGATCCCTTCCGCGACGCAAACGGCGGGCAGCGAGGTAGTCGGCCTCGGCCTTGCGCACCCATTCCTTCGTCGTCTTTTTCATACAACACCTTGCCCCGGGACACGACCTCCGTAAGAAACGACTCCCCTTCCTCCAAGCGCCACTTCATGTTCTTCGGCGTGCGGACGATGATGTCCAACGGGAACGCCGGATCAATGGTGAGGCTGATACGCACGGCCTGGTCGAGCTGGTTGCGGGTGGGCATGACGACGAGGATGTCCACGTCGCTATCGTCGTGGGGCGTGCCATAGGCGTAGGAGCCGAACAGGATGATCTTCTCCGGACGAAATTTCTCCGCGACATCGCGGACAAACTTCCGGATGACGCGCATGGGAATGTCGGCCCCGCGATACCAGCGCTGGGGCTCGACCTTCTTCGTGCGGCGGGGTGTTGTCGCCATGCCCGCATTGTACCCCAAAGCCAAGCGACGCAAAGTCGTTATTTCGCCCGCGGCAGCCGCGTCGCCCGTCTTGCCTCACGATGACTTCAGCTGGGCATCCCACCCGATCCGCACCAGGTGCCGGCGCACCAGCCAGCGTTTGAGGCGCTGCAACGGGTTGCGATTGCCGCCGAGCAGCCGGCCACGGCGCAGCAGGCAACGGTAGGCATCGAACTGGGCGTAGCACGGCGCCGGGCGCAACGGCCCACGGCCGAGCAGGACCTTAAGCGTCTCAGCGGCCGCCACCCCACTGCACAGCTGACAGGCGAGGCCGGCCGAGGGGCCGCGCCGCTCCCCGGGGTCGGCCCGCCGCAGGTCCATGTACGTTCGCTGCGTCGCCCGCGGCGCCAGGCCAACGAGAAAGGCGATGAGCTGATCGAGTCGGCTCATCCCGTCGCGGATGTCGAAGTAGTCGTCGAAGCTCATCCCGGTGGGAGAGAAGGTGAGCCAGGCGGTGCTGAAGCCGAGTGGGGCGGCGGTGACGGCCCACATCCCGCGCTGCCGCGCCTCGCGGAAGAGCAGCCGCCGCACGTCCAGTTCAAAAAAGTCGATGCCGTCGATCAGTACCCGGGCGCCGTCGAGGAAGTCGCCGACGTTCTCGGACGAGATGGCCCGGAAGGTCCGCAGGTCCACCTCGGGGTTAATCGCGCGGGCCTCCTCGGCCATGACCTCGACCTTGCTGCGGCCGAGGCTGCGCGTGGTCGCACCAGTCTGGCGATTGAAGTTGGCGACCTCGAACGTATCCGGGTCGGCAATGGAGAATTTCCCGACGCCGAGCCGAGCCAGCGTCGTCAGGTGGACGCCGCCCACGCCGCCCATGCCGACGATGGCAACGCGGCTGACGCGCAACTCCTGCTGCTCCTGGGCCTCGACCAGTCCCAGGTTGCGGGCGAAGGCCCCGTCGTAGGACCAGCCCGGACCGGCGGGGCGCGCGTCCTCCTGATGGCTTTCCGGCATCGCGATCCTCCTGAGAAGCGACGAACGCCGTCAGCCCACCGTGCAGGGGGGACGGCGCAGGGGGCGCGCGAGTTCGCCCCACCACAACTCTACAGACCGGGCGACGACGGGCCAGAGTCCTCGCCGGCCAGGGAAGGGAGGTCCGCCGCGGCAGAAAAAGAAAGAGCCGGGGTGCCGCACGGCACCCCGGCCAGACCACTCCGGATTCGGCCCCGACCGCTCGATTCAGGCGTAATGGCTCAGCTCCTCGGCCGGCACCGGCTCGCCCTGGAACGAGCACCCCGTCAGCCACATCTCGTGGGCGCTCGGCAGCAAGAGCGTGTACTCCACCTTGCCGAACGTGACCAGACCGCGCCTCTGGTCGCGATCCCGCAACTCGATCGTCAGCCGCGTGCCGCGGTCGTACTCCGGTCCCACCAGGACACAAATGCCCCCCCGGCTCACATTCCAGGGCGACGCCTCCGCCGTCCTCTGGTCGAGGACGTCGGTCACCTGGCACGCCGCGTCCGGTTTGCAAGAGTGCCGCTCCGTCGCCCGTCGTTCGCCGCCACCGGACAGGTCAGACGTTGTCGCAACCATGGATGCATCTGCCTTTGTGCTCGCGCCTTCCGAACCGTGTCTTCCCGCCCCTCCGCTCCGCCCAAGGACCATCGCCGCCAGTGCGCCCTCCGTCAGCGCTTCTCCTGGGGCCGGGCCTGGATCCGCACCTGAACCCGCAAGTTCGTCGGCAACTCGTCGCCGCCGTCGAGGTCGATCAGGACCTCGCGGAAGTACATGTCCTTCATCTCGTTGGGGGAATCGCTTTCCGGGCCACCCTTGCCCATGCGCCAGAGGACGACGGCCACCTTGCCCGTGAGGACCTTGCCCGGCAGGCCGTCCGCCGTGACTGTGGCGGGCTGGCCGACCTCGACCCGGGCCACGTCCAGCTCTTCGACCGAGGCCCGCACGCGCCGCTTCGACAGGTCGGCGATGACCATGACCGGATCCTTGGTCGCCGAGGAGACCATCGCCCCGGGGTGGCCGTACACCCGCAGGATCTTGCCGTCGCTGGGCGCCGTCAACCGCGTCTTGGCCAACTCCGCCTCCCTGTCCTGGAGCTTCGCCTCGGCCGCGTCCACCTCCCGGCGGGCAATTTCCAGATCTTCCGCCCGCGTCCCCTCTTCGATCAGGGCGAGGTCGGCCCTGGCGTGGTCCAGTTCCGCCTTGGCCAGGTGCATCCGCGAGCGCGCCCCGTCCAGGTCGCCGGCGCTCGAGGCGCCCCCGCCCACTCGGAGCGTCCGCTCGTGGTCGCGGTAGGCGTTCTCGTAGGCCACTTCCTTGGCCTTCACGTCGGCCTTGGTCCGGACGCGAACCTGCGGGCGCTCGCCGTTTTCCAGCTTCTTCAGCTGCTGGCGGGCCCGGGCCAACTCGGCGGCGGCCAGCTTCACCTGGGCCTTTTGCCCCTGGTTGGACAGTTCGGCCAGGACCTGACCCTTTTTCACCTCGTCGTTCTCATGAACGCTCACCGTGGTCAGGATGCCGGCCGCTTCCGGCCAGAGGCGGACCTCGGGCTCGCGGCCCTCGACCAGCCCGTTGGCGGCGACCTGTTCGAGCAGGGCGGGCGGCGGCGTTTGCTCGGCGGACCCCGGCCCGGGGTTACCCCGCAGGACCATCCGCCCGGCGAAGGCAGCCGCGATGGCAAGAACGACTGTGATGAGGAGGGTCTTCTTCATGCCACGTGCTCCTTGAGGAAGCGCCGTCGTTGGGGGACCAGGGCCGTCGGCGGCTCCGAGGCGTTACGGGTTTCCGTCGGCACCCATTCGTGGGCCATGCAACCGTCCTCCAGGCGGAGGACACGGTCGGCGTACGAGAAGATACGGTTATCGTGCGTGACCACGATCAGGGTCACGCCGCGCTCGCGGACCAGGCGGGTCAGCAACTGCATCACGGCCTGGCCGTTCTCCGCGTCGAGCGAGGCGGTCGGCTCGTCGGCAAAGACGAGGGCAGGGTCGGCGGCCAGGGCGCGGGCCACCGCGACGCGCTGACATTCGCCGCCGCTCATCTGCGCCGGCCGCGCCTTGCGCCGAGGCCCCAGGCCGACCAGGTTGAGCAGCTCCTCGGCCTGCCGCCCGGCCGTCCGCCCCGGCACGCCCCGCATCGCCAGCGACAGGGCGACGTTGTCCTGGGCGGACAGCGTCGGGAACAGGTTGAAGGTCTGGAAGATGAAGCCCAGGTTGTCGCGGCGGAAGGCGGTGAGCTGCTTCGCCGTCATCCCCGCCACTTCCTGCCCCAGCACCTGCACGCTGCCGTGATCCGGGGTCAGGATGCAGCCCAGGATCGAGAGCAAGGTCGTCTTGCCGCTGCCGGACGGCCCGACCAGGAAGACCGTCTCACCCCGGGAGGCTTCCATGCTCACCCCCCGGAGCACCGGGGCGCGCTGGCTGCCGCTGCCGAAGCTCTTGTGAACGTCGCGGGCTACCAGGGTGGGGTGAAGTTTGCTCATGACGGTGGCCGGTGGCTGGCTGCCTTTCCGTTGCGTGTTGAACTCTCGTGGTTGGTGTCACACACCTCAAGCAGAGGCTGTGCCAAACCGCTCTTCCGGGTCAGAATTCCCCGCTCTTGCCGGCTTCTTCGCCGTTTCTCTTTACCCGAGAATACCTTACATCGCGAATCGCTCGGTCGCACTTCCCAACCGGTCCCGGGCTCGGTGCCACCCGTCGCCGGGAGGCCGGCGAATCTTCGACCGGGTGGCGGCGGAGTAATCGGCCTTGCGGCTAGGTCCGCAGCACGCTCGCCTTGTGGATCAGCCCCAGCAACAATCCGCCCTGGAGGTTGACGAGCACGACGGAGAAGGTGATGCCCAGGAGGGAAGTAATCAACTTCCCGCGGTCGGCCAGCATTGCCTTGATCGCCAGCAGTCACGTGGCATCGCCTCCCCGAGCAGGTTCCTCCCTGGTCTACCACCGCCGCGGGCTGCCGTAGTGCTCGGCGTAGCCAAGGATGTCCTGCACCTGGCGGAGGGTGGTCTGCGTCGAGTTGCTGCCGAAGTGGCGGACCAGGTTGGCGTCCATCCGCGGGGCGGAGAGCACCGCCGGCGGCAGGGCCTCAGCAAACATGGTTTCGTACATGGCGGGGGCGTTGGCCTTCATCAGGTCGAGGTCGAGGCGGTAGGCCTCGGCGGGGGCGTCCTGGACGCAGGGGTAGGAGCGGCAAGGCCCGAGGGGGACGAAGCCGAGGACCTTGCCGTAAAAGTTGCGGTGCCGGGGGTTGACCGTGATGACCCAGGTGTCGCCGCCCTGGCGGACGTGGTACTGCATCGTCAACTTGATGATGGTCACGAAGACCTGGAGGAACTCGCGGACGCCCAGGCCGCTGTCGGCCAGGCTGGTCGCCTCGCCCATGCGCCGCCCCTGCAGCCGCAGGTCGTGAACCTCCGGCCCGTAGATGCATTCCATCGGCAGGCCGAGCAGCGTGTTGTCGGGCACCAGCGACAGGGTGGCGACGACGCGGCCGGCGTGCTTGGCGACGAAGGTGGTGGTCTGCGGCAGGGCGTGGAACGGCGTGAAGCGCAGGCCACGGGTCTCGGCCGCTTCGTAGCCCCGGCTACGATAACTCTGCGTGACCAGTTGCAGCGCCTCCTCCCACTCCAGGCGATCCGAGGCGATCTTCACCTCGATCTCCTTGGCGATGCCGGGAACCCGCACAGCCACCGGTTTCAGGTCGAGCGTGGTCTGCCGGTCGGCGGCGGCAAGGTCGAGTCGGGTCGGCCGCTGGCTAACGGGGAGGCGATCCGGGATCGGGTTGTTGTGGCGCTGCGTGCCGGTGAGGACCTGGCGGGCGGTGGTAGCGAGCGCGGTCGTCATAGTCGAGTCTCCAGGGAGTGCCTTGCGAAGCACGGCGGTGTACGGACGGTGAGCGCGGGATAGGTCCGGGCCCATCGGTTTCGGTCAAGGGGGTTATTCAAGCTAGGGGGCAACGGTGAGGCGGCCATCCGCGGCCGGCGACACGTCCCTGTCGCATTCGAACCTCTCCACCTGCTCCTTCATCGGTTCCGAAACGGTCCTGGCTGTGAGCGGCCTGGCCGCACACGCACGACTTCGTGGTCCGCAGCCCGAGGCGACAACGCCTGGGCCACCGGGTGAAGCATGGGCGCCGCGAGGGGGTAGGGTCTCTCTTCGGGAAGGGCCGCGTATAGCGACTGTTCGACCCGGCGTCAAGAGGACGGGGGTAGGGACGGGAACGAAGAGTCGAACATTGCAACTCTAAAGTCCTGTTCCGGTCCTGTCAACCCGGCGGGTGCGTTCTCAGCCCCTCGCCGTGGCCGCGACCGCGAGGGCCGCCCCGTCATCCTCGAAAAAAGCCGAGGTCTTCTCCACCGGCACAATGACCGCCTCCGAGAGGCCCGCCACGCGAACGACAAGGTAGGGCGTTTCCCCGTCCGTCGTGGCCGCCACCACCTCGCCCTCAAGACTCAGATGGCGGAACAGTTCCATGAGCACCTGGATCGGCCGGGGGTGGACCACGTCGCCCACCTGGAAGCGGACCGTCTTGTGTCGCAGGTCATCCACGTTTCGTCTCCTGACTGTTGTCGGTGAGTGGTCTCGCCATTCTGCATCGGTGCGTCGTTGATCGATACCTCACTCTTAGCAGAGGCTGTGCCACCCCGGGGGGCCGACGCGATTTCGCGCCCCTTTTTCCGACTTCCGACGAGGAGCGACGACGCTTCTTCATGAACGACAAGAACTTACGTCAAGCCACTTTTTTCGGCGGCGCGGCCATCCGCCGCCGCCAACCTTCCGCGGCGTTCGGCACCGTGGACGAACCCTGAGCGATCGCTCATAGCCCGACCACTCCCCGGAAGAATGCTTCCGGCGCGATCGCTCATACTGCCGTCGGTCGGCGGAGGGGGCATGGTTCAGAAACGGGCCGTTTCAGGTGGCGCGGGTCCGTGCCCGTGCCCGTGCCCGTGCCCGTGCCCGATTCCAGACCGGGCACGGGCACGGGCACGGGCACGACCCGCGTTTGAACCAGCCCGCGGAGGGAATGGCCGGGGAAGCGAGTCGTCCCCGGGGTGCGCAAGGCGAGGCAGGGTCCGGGCCCGGTTGGACACCTGGGCACCCGCCGAGGCCGAGGCGTGTTGGCGGCAGGGCGGTCCGGGATCAACGGCGGCGCGAAAGTCCACAACTGGCCGGTTCGGCGGGCTGCGTCTTGTCCAGCGGCACGATGACGGGGTCGGCGAGGCCGGCGACGCGGACGACGAGATAAGGGGTCTCGCCGTCTGTGGTCCCGGCCGCCACTTCGCCCTCGAGGTTGAGGCCCTCGAACAGTTCCATGAGCACGCGCGCGGGATGGGGATGGATCAGGTCGGCGACGCGGAACCGAACCATCTTCGGGGGGGTGTTCTCCACGGCCAATCCTCCTCGCAGGGGGGTGGTGGGACCGGCCGCCGAAGCGGGCGCTCTCCTGCTGCCCTTGGCGGAGGAAACGCCGGACCACCGCCGCCCGGACCGGTCCAACGGATGGGTCCGAGCGACACTTCATCATACCCACTTTGGTCAACCTGCGTCAGCCGTTTTTCTTGCGGGACAGGAAGAGATGGGCACTACCACTCGGTACGGTGTCAAGGGTGCCAGAAGGGTGCCACGGGGCAGGTGGTGACGTGGTGGCACCATCTCGAACAAGGCCAGAGGGACTCAAGGCATGATCGCCTTAATCAACCGCTTCAACTTGCGGTGCGCGGCGGTGCGCCCCTTGGCGAGCCGCATCGCCTCGCCGAGCGTCAGTTGCGGGTCGGGCAACGGCAGGCGGGCGATGAGTTTGTCGGCGTCCTCGTTGAGCCGGTAGCGGCCCGCTTCCGTGACCACGGCGATGTCAAATTTGCGGAGCCACTCCAGGTCGCGGTAAAAGCCGCGCACGTCGAGTTTCAGGCGGCGCGTGAGGGCCGAGCGCGTCTGCGGGCGGTCGCGGAGCAGGCGCAGCAGTTTGCACAGCCGTGCCGCGCGCAACGGGGTCAGCGCCTGGGCTGCCGGCTTTCGTGAGGTGCGCTTCGTGACCATCCCCTCCTCGGCGTCACGGGGCGTGTCAGGAGCGAGAGCGTTCGCGGCCAGGCGCGAACACTCACCGCCTCCCGGTCTACGGGTTGGTGAATGGGTAGCGGAGGTACCACTCCGGGCAAGGGCGGCGTTGCAGGGGATGGGATCGCCGCCCGGACACCCCCCGGAAGTTCCGATCATAGTAGCGGCGGAGGTTGCCCGCCGCAAGAGCCTACCCGCACAACTGCCACGATTCTCCCCTGCCCGCCTCGACCCGCTCCACCGGCAAGGAAGATGCATACACAAGCCTGAGGCGCCAGCGAAGGATGCGGGTGCGCCTTCGCTGGCGCCTCAGGCTTGTGGGGGCGCCCTCCGCCCCCCGGCCTCAAGGGTCCCGATATGCCCGACCTCGACTACCTGGTGATCGCCCCGCACCCCGACGACGCCGAACTGGGGGCCGGTGGAGCCATCCTCCTGCTCAAGGCGCAGGGCGCCCGTGTCGGCGTCCTCGACCTGACCGACGGCGAGCCGACCCCGCACGGCAGCCCGGAAATTCGTCGGCGGGAGACCGACGCGGCCACGGCCGTCCTCGGCCTGGACTGGCGCGGCAACCTTGGCCTGCGGAACCGTTCCCTCGTCGCCGACCTCGACGCGCGCCGTCACCTCGCGGGCGCCCTGCGTCAGGTCCGGCCGCGCGTCCTCTTCGCCCCGTACTGGGAGGACGCTCACCCCGACCACGTCGCCGCCAGTGGGCTGGTCGATGCCGCCCGCTTCTGGGCCAAACTGAGCAAAACCGACCTCCCCGGCCAGGCGCACTACCCCGAGCGCATCGTCTATTACTTCAGCGTCCACCTGCGCATCCAGCCGCCGCCGTCGTTTGTCCTCGACGTCACCCCGTTCCACGAGACGAAGATGCGGGCGGTAGCCTGTTACCGTTCGCAGTTCCTCGAGGGCCGGCCGGCAACCCCGCCGACCTTGCTCGACGACCTGCGCGACCGCGGCCGCTACTGGGGCTGGGCCATCGGGGCCGGCTACGGCGAGCCGTTCCTGACACGCGAAGCGGTGGGGTTGCGCGGGCTGCGCGATCTGCTCTGAAAAAAGCGGCAGGGGGGGAGAGGGAAAGGAGAACGCGAATGCCTGAAATAGTCGGCTGATCCCTCTTGCGGCTTCCCTATTCCCTCCGTTCCCGGCCGCCGCCGGTCGATATTGATAACCGGCGAAGTGGTGGGCCCGGGGATTCCGGTAGGGAGGGAGGCGACCTGTGCGGCGGGAGTACAACGTCCTGGCACTGATCAAAGGGAACGAGCGCTATGTTTTCGTGTACGATGACGAGGCCCACGAGCCGTTGATCGACGCCCTGCGCGACCAGGCGGCGGACCCCCGCCTCAGCTTCACCTGGTTCGACGCCGCCATCCTGACCGAGAAGGCCCGCGAACAGGCCCGCGCCGCCGAAGCGGTTCAGCAAGACCAGCCCGTGTTGCGGCCGCGGACAGGCACCCCCATGGACGAAGCGCTCGCCGAGTTCCTGCGACACCTGGCGCTGGAGAAGAACGCCTCGCCCCACACCGTCAAGTCGTACCGCGAGGACTTGACGCAGGCGCTGGACTTCTTTCGTACACGCCTGGGACAGCAGAATCCAGCCCCGGATCGGCTGACGCCCCGCGTACTGCGCGCCTACCTCGCCTGGCTGCACGAACGGGGTTACGCCAAGACGACCGTAGCCCGCCGCGTGTCGGCGGTGCGCTCCTGGTGTCGCTTCCTGTGCCGCCAGGGGGCGCTGAGCGCCAACCCCGCGGACAGCCTGCGCGGCCCGCGCCAGGACAAGAACCTGCCGCACTTCCTGGGCGTCGAGGAACTCCTGCGGTTGCTGGACGCCCCGCCGGCGGACACGCCCCTGGGCCTGCGCGACCGGGCCATCCTGGAAACGCTCTACTCCGCCGGGCTGCGCGTGAGCGAGCTGACGGGGTTGAACGTCGAGGACGTCGATCTCGCCGAGGGCCTCGCGACAGTCCGGGGCAAGGGGCGCCGGGAGCGACTCGCCCTGCTCGGTCCGCCCGCCCTGGCATCGCTGCGGCTGTGGCTGGATGCCCGCGCCGCCGTGGTCGGCGGACTGCAGCGGCCGCCGCCGGCACTGTTCCTGAACAAGAACGGCAGCCGGCTCAGTTCGCGGAGCGTCGGCCGCCTGCTCGAGAAGTATCTCAAGCAGGTCGGCCTCGACCCGCGGACCAGCCCGCACACCTTGCGCCACAGCTTTGCCACCCACCTGCTCGACAACGGTGCCGACATCCGCAGCGTGCAGGAGTTGCTCGGACACCGCAGCCTCAGCACCACCCAGATATACACCCACGTGACAACCCACCGACTCCAGGAGAGCTACCAGAAGGCCCACCCCCGCGCGAACTGAGAAGACAGGAGGCAGAAGACCGACCGGCCAACGCTGGTTCGCTGCCCCGACCGGAGAGTGCCGCGATGAGACGGAACAACCGCAATCCCACGAAGCGACTTGGGCTTCTGTCTTCTGTCTTCTGTCTTCTGTCCTCGGTCTTCTGCGCACAGGCGGCCGCGGACGAGGTGGACTGGCGCTCCGACTACAACACCGCCCGCAAGGAAGCCGCCGACAAGGAGCGCCCCATCATCCTCGACTTCGGCTTCGAGGGTTGCAAGTACTGCCGCCTGCTCGACGGCACCACCTTCCGCGACGCGGAGGTCATCAAGCGGCTCAACGGGAAATTCGTCCCCATCCGCATCGACATCCAGAAAGACCCCACCCTCGCCGAGAAGCTGGGGTTGCAGATGTATCCGACGATCATCTTCGCCAGCCACGAGGGCCACATCCTGGGCAAGATCGAAGGCTACCAGGAGGCCGACAAGTTCAAGGAGAATCTCGAGCGCGTACTGGACATGGCGACGACCCCGGAGGGGATGAAGCGCGACTACGAAACGGCCGGCAAGGCCATCGCCGCCGCCGACTACGCCCGGGCCATCGTCCTGCTGAAGAACGTCGTCCAGGACGGCAAGGACCGCCCGGTCCAGATCAAGGCGAAGCAGCTGCTGCTGGACCTGGAACAGCAGGCGGCCGGGCGGCTGGTGCGGGCGCGCCAGCTCGCCGACAAGGGACAGACGACCGAGGCGATCGACACCGTCACGGAGTTGGTGCGCGTCTTCGCCGGCACGCGGGCCGCGACGGACGGTGGCCTGATGCTCACGTCCCTGGTCAAGAAGCCCGAGGTCAAGGAGGTCAAGAACGAGGTCAAGCCCGAGGTCAAGGAGGTCAAGAACGAGGTCAAGCCCGTGGTCAAGCCCGTGGTCAAGGAGTCTCAGCGTACCCGGCGGGCGCGCGAGCTGCTGGCGGAGGCGCGCGAGGATTTCCGCGGGCAACAGTACCTGCTGTGCCTGGACCGCTGCGAGCTGCTGGCCCGGACCTTCGCCGACATGCCGGAGGCGGCGGAGGCGGGGCAGCTCGCCGCGGACATCAAGAACAATCCGGAGCGCTTGCGTCAGGCGGCGGACCTGGCCGGCGAGCAGCTCGGCGCCCTGTACCTGTCGCTGGCCGAGACGTGTCTGCGCAAGGGGCAGCCGCAGCAGGCGATGCAGTGGCTGGAGCGCGTCATCCAGACATTGCCGAACACGCGCCAGGCCGACGCCGCCCAGATGCGCCTCGCCCAGATCCAGGGGCAACCGGTGACGCGCCCGGTCGATTTCAAGAGGCCCTGATCCCTGCCGCTGGCGGCGAACGG
>DATFNV010000057.1:0-13121 GCA_035266225.1 Gemmataceae bacterium | reverse complement strand
GCCGCAAGCGGCGAAGATTCTAAACGCCAGCGGAACTCGTCCCAAGTACCTCGCGTACTTTCTCGGCCAGGGCCCCCGGGGAGAACGGCTTGGCCAGGAAATGCACCTCGGCTCGCGACACGCCGTGGCGCAGCACCTCGTCCTGCACGTACCCCGACAGGTAAAGTACCTTGACCGTGGGGTCGCGGGCGCGCAGGCGGTCGGCGAGTTGCCGGCCGCCCAGCCCGGGCATCACCACGTCGGACACCAGCAGGTCGATCCGGCCCGGGTGGCGCTCGGCCAGGCGCAGCGCCTCGGCGCCGTCGCACGCCTCCAGGACCGCGTAGCCGCCCGACCCGAGCACCTGCCGCGCCAGCGCCCGCACTGCGTCCTCGTCCTCGGCGAGCAGGACGGTTTCGCGCCTCGGCGGCCCGGCCTCGACCGGCGGCCGCGGGGGCTCCGGGTCGGCGACGCGCGGCAGGCAGATCCGGAAAGTGGTCCCCACCCCCGGGCCGGTCTCGACGTCGATGTGGCCGCCGGACTGTTTGACGATGCCGTAGACGACCGCGAGGCCGAGCCCCGGCCCCTTGCCCACGGCCTTGGTGGTGAAGAACGGCTCGAACAGGTGACGCCGTACCTCCTCGGTCATGCCGTGACCGGTGTCCGCCACCGCCAGCTCGACGTGGGGGCCGGCGGCGCCTACCGAGCCCGGCTCCGCCTCGCGGGTGCTGATCGACAGGCGGCCTCCCTCGGGCATGGCGTCGCGGGCGTTGACCGCCAGGTTCAGGAGGACCTGCTGCAGCTGGGTGGGGTCGGCCCGGACGTGACCGAGACCGGGTTGCAGATCGACGCTCAGGAGGATGTCCTCGCCGATGAGCCGGCCGATCAGGCTGCCCGCGGCGGCGACGACCGCGTTGAGGTCCAGGAGGCGGCTGGCGATGATCTGCTTGCGGCCGAAGGCCAGCAGTTGCTGCGTCAGGGCGGCGGCGCGCTCCCCCGCCTTGCGGATGGCGCGGGCGTGGTCGGCGCAGGCCGCCTCCTCGCCCAGGTCTTCCAGCAGCATGTCGGCGTAGCCGTTGATGACGGTGAGCAGGTTATTGAAGTCGTGGGCGACGCCGCCGGCCAGCCGACCCACCGCGTCCATTTTCTGCGCCTGCAAGAACTGCTCCTCCAGCCGACGCCGTTCGGTCACGTCGCGGGCGATGGCCAGGGCGCCGACGAGGCTGCCCCCCCGGTCCCGAACGGGGGCGAGCCGGACCGACACGTGGAGGCGCCGGCCGTCGGGGCCGGTGCGTGCGCTGTCCAGGGGGGGGACCGCTTCGCCCCGCGCCAGCCGCTCCCGGGCGGCCTCCAGGTCCGCGCGCCGCTCGGGGGCGACGAGGAAGGCACAGGGCCGGCCCAGGAGTTCGTGCGCGGGGGAGCCGTAAAGTCGTTCGGCGGCGCCGTTCCAGGCGGTGACGTTCCCAGCCGGATCGAGAGACACGATGGCGTCCTCGCTGGACTGCAGCACGGCGGCGAGGCGGGCCCCGGCCTGATCCGCCTCGCGCCGCGCCGCCCGTGCCAGTTCCTCGGCCCGGTGGAGCCGGACCAGGCTGCGGACGCGCGCGACGAGGTCGGGCTGCCGCGGCGGTGTCGAGGTCGGGCCGTCGGCGTCGCCGTTCCGGTCGCATTCGCCGCAGAGCAGCAGGACAGGGATGTCTGCGGTAATGGGGTCGGCCCGCAGCCGGCGGCAGACTTCGGCCGGGGGAAGGTCGGGCAGGGGCGCGCCGAGCAGGACGAGGTGCGGCCCCTCGCACGTCGCCCGGCGCATGGCCTCGACGGCCGCCTCCGCCTCCAGCACGCCGAGTCCCCCTTCCGCCAGCGTCCGAGCCAGGCCGGCTCGCTCCGCGGGGTCGGCCGTCACCAGCAGGACCGTGGTGCTCTGTGCTGGCCCGGGCGTGGACATGGCGATGGTTCCCTCGGGGACTGTCGCACGACAGAATCGCACGGGCCGCGGGGCCTGCGGCCGAGTGGGGCGGACCGTGCCCTGAGGCTTCCTTTCCGATGCCGGCACGAAGAACGAAGGACGGGGCCGCGGGGCCCGCGCCGCCTCTGCAACGAGCTGTCTTGTTAACTGTATCTCTTCACCCGGCGATCAGGAACCCCCGAACGCCGTTTTCTCCGGGGGACGGCGGGTGGGAGAGCCGCCGGAACGCGGAAAGCCGAGAACGGATCTCGGAAAAGGTTCTCACCGTGGCACAACACCCTGGCCGTGACGGGAAGGGACGTGCCGCGATCCTAAACGCGGGGCGCGCCGTTCTCTAGGATATCCCATCGCCGTTGCAAAACCGACGTTTAGCGGCCGCCCTCGGGGCGGCGCTCCCAGCGCGCCGCCCCGAGGGCGGCCGCTAAACAACCGGAAATCGAATGGCGTGAGTATACTTCCGTTCCCACTCAGAGCAGAGCGTCGCGCCGGCCTCCCCCGGATCGACCAGCGCGAGGACGGTTGACCATGCCGGAAGAGACGCAGACGCCCATTCGCAAGTTGCTCGTCGCCAACCGCAGTGAGATCGCCATCCGCGTGTTCCGGTCGGCCCACGAGCTGGGCATCCGTACCGTCGCCATCTACTCGCACGAGGATCGCTACGCCCTGCACCGCTTCAAGGCCGACGAGGCGTACCACCTCGGCAAGCCGGGCGAGCCGATCAAGGCGTACCTCGACATCGACAGCATCGTCAGCCTGGCCCGGCAGCACGACGTGGACGCCATCCACCCCGGCTACGGCTTCCTCTCCGAGAACGCCCGCTTCGCCCGTGCCTGTGCGGAAGCCGGCCTCATCTTCGTCGGCCCCCGGCCGGAAATCCTCGACCAGCTCGGCGACAAGGTCGTCGCCCGCCGCATCGCCGACAAGGCGCGGGTGCCGATCCTCTCCGGCAGTGACGCCCCGGTGCGCGACAACGCCGAGGCCCGAGCGCTGGCCGCCAAGCTCGGCTACCCCATCATCGTCAAGGCGGCCATGGGGGGAGGCGGCCGCGGCATGCGCGTGGCCCGCGGCCCCGAACAGCTCGACGAGGCGCTCGATCAAGCACGGCGCGAGGCCGGCAGTGCCTTCGGCATCGCCGACGTCTTCCTGGAGAAGTACATTCAGCGGGCCCGCCACATCGAAGTACAGCTCATCGGCGACCGGCACGGCCGACTCGTCCACCTGTTCGAGCGTGACTGTAGCGTCCAGCGCCGCCACCAGAAGGTCGTCGAGATCGCCCCGGCGCCCAACCTCGAGCCGCAGACGCGCCGGGCCATCCTCGACGCGGCCCTGGCGGTCGGTCGGGCGGTGGGGCTCGACAACGCCGGCACCGTCGAGTTCCTCCTCGACGCCGACGCCGGCAACTTCTACTTCATCGAGGTCAATCCGCGTATCCAGGTGGAGCACACGGTCACCGAGGCCGTCACCGGCTTCGACCTGATCAAAACGCAGGTCCTCGTCGCCCAGGGCCGGCCGCTGTCCGACCCCGAAATCGGCCTCGACTCGCAGGAGACGGTCCAGGTCCACGGCTTCGCCATGCAGTGCCGGGTGACGACCGAGGACCCGGCCAAGGGGTTCGCGCCGGACTACGGCCGCATCAGCGCCTACCGCTCGGCGAGCGGCATGGGCATCCGCCTCGACGCCGGCACTGCCTTCGTCGGCGCCGTCATCACGCCGTTTTACGATTCGCTGCTGGTGAAGGTGACGGCGCACGGCCTGCGCTTCCTCGACGCCGCCCGGCGCATGGAGCGATGCCTGCACGAGTTCCGTGTCCGCGGCGTCCACACGGATTTGCCGTTCCTCATCAACCTCGTCACGCACCCGTCGTTCCTCGACTACCGGGTGACGACGCGCTTCATCGACGAGACGCCGGCGCTGTTCCACCTCGCCGAGAGCCAGGACCGGGCCTCGAAGCTGTTGCAGTACATCGCCGAGGTGATCGTCAACGGCAACGCGGAAGTCCACGGCAAGCCCGTCCCGACATCCCGCCAACCCGCTCCCGTGCCCGTGCCCGTGCCCGTGCCCGTGCCCGATGAAGGAACCGGGCACGGGCACGGGCACGGGCACGGGCACGGGGGCGGGGCTATTCCGCCGGGGACCCGCGACAAGTTCCACCAGTTGGGCCCGGAGAAGTTTGCCGCCTGGGTCCGCGATCAGAAGCGTCTGCTGCTGACCGACACCACCTTCCGCGACGCGCATCAGTCGCTGCTGGCGACGCGCATGCGCACCTACGACATGCTGCAGATCGCCCCGGTGTACGCGGCGCGGCACGCCGGGCTGTTCTCGCTGGAGATGTGGGGCGGGGCGACGTTCGACACGGCGATGCGCTTCCTCAAGGAGTCGCCGTGGGACCGCCTCACCGCCCTGCGCGAGCGCGTGCCGAACGTCCTCTTCCAGATGCTGCTGCGGGCGGCCAACGCGGTCGGCTACACCAACTACCCGGATAACGTGGTCCGGGCCTTCGTCAAGGAGTCGGCGCAGGCGGGCATCGACCTGTTCCGTATCTTCGACGCCCTCAACTGGCTGCCGAACATGCGGCCGGCCATCGACGCCGTGCGCGAGGCCGGCATGATCGCCGAAGCCGCCGTCTGCTACACCGGCGATATTTTCGACCCGAAGCGCACCAAGTACAGCCTGCCGTATTACGTCGGCTTGGCGAAGGAGCTGGAGCGGGCCGGCGCGAACATGCTGGCGATCAAGGACATGGCCGGCCTGTGCAAGCCCTACGCGGCACGGGCGCTGGTGCGGGCGCTGAAGCAGGAGGTCGGTCTGCCCATCCACTTCCACACCCACGACTCGGCCGGCGGACAGATGGCCTCGCTCCTGCTGGCCGCCGAGGAGGGGGTGGACGTCGTGGACGCGGCCATGAGTTCTTTCTCCGGGATGACCAGCCAGGTGAACCTCAACTCGCTGGTGGAGGCGGTGCGGCACACGGAGCGCGACACCGGCTTCGACTACGACTCGCTGGAGGCCACGGCGGAGTACTGGGAGGCGGTGCGCGACTATTACCGGCCGTTCGAGAGCGGCCAGCGCGCCAGCAGCGCCGAGGTCTACCTGCACGAGATGCCCGGGGGCCAATCCACCAACCTGCAGGAGCAGGCGCGGGCGCTGGGGTTGGCGGGACGCTGGCACGAGATAACGCGCGTCTACGCCCAGGTCAACCTGCTCTTCGGCGACATCATCAAGGTGACGCCGACGAGCAAGGTCGTCGGCGACATGGCCCTGTTCATGGTGGCCAACAACCTGACGCCGGACGACGTCCGGCACGGCTCGCGCGAGCTGGCCTTCCCCGAGTCGGTGGTGGAGCTGTTCGAGGGGCGCCTGGGGCAGCCGCCGGGCGGCTTCCCGCCGGAGTTGCAGAGGCGCGTGCTGCGCGGCCGTCCGCCGTTCGCCGACCGCCCGGGTGCCGCCCTGCCGCCGGCCGACTTCGACGCGACCCGCGACAGCCTGCGCAAGCAGCTCAGGCGGCCGGTGGACGAGCGCGAGGTGGTGACGCAGCTGCTCTACCCGCGCGTCTTCCCCGAGTTCGCCGCCCACGAGCAGAAGTACTCCGACACCAGCGTGCTGCCGACGCCGGTGTTCTTCTACGGGCTGGAGGCGGCCGAAGAGATCAGTGTGGACATCGAGAAGGGCAAGACGCTCATTATCCGCTTTCTCACGGTCGGCGACCCGAACGCGGAGGGGAACCGGCTGGTGTTCTTCGAGCTGAACGGCACGCCGCGCGAGGTGCTGGTGCAGGACCGGTCGGTGGCGGCCCGGGTGCAGCGGCGGCCCAAGGCGGAGGCGGGCAACCCGCTGCACGTGGCGGCGCCGATGCCGGGGCTGGTGGCGAGCGTGCTGGTCTCGGCCGGCAAGGAGGTGGCGCCGGGGGAGAAGCTGTGTACGCTCGAGGCGATGAAGATGGAAACGACCGTCTACGCCGAGCGGGCCGGCACCGTGGCCGAGGTGCTTGTCGGGCCGGCCACCCAGGTCGAGGCGGGGGACCTGCTGCTCCGCTACGAGAAGTGATCGTGGCTCCGCAAGCCGCTTGCGGCTTCGCATGCCCTGCGAAGCCGCAAGCGGCTTGCGGAACTGTCCCTCCCGTCGGCAAGCGGCACGTCAGCACGTCACCTGATCGCGAACCAAGTCGCCGAACAGCTCGGGCCGGCGCGTGCGCAGCGTGTAGTTCGGCAGCGCGCGCTGCTTGGCCAACAGCGCCGCGTCGAGCGTCGTCACCACCATCTCGTCGCGGACCTGCTCGGCCTGGGTGGAAGCCAGCAGCTGGCCGTCCGGGTCGAAGACCAGGGCGGCGCCGGCGTGGTGCGGCTGGTTGAAGTGGTCGCGGGCATACGTGTCCACGTAGCCGGCGCGCCCCGCCTGGTCCGTGAACACAGCGAAGCAGGCGTTCTCCCGGGCGCGCATGGCATACGCCTTGAAGTAGTCGTGGGTGTAGCGGCGCGCCGCCGCCTCGCTCTCGGAAGTGTCCTGCCACATTTTCAGGCGCGCGGCGTGGGGCATCAGCAGGACCTCGGCCCCGCGCAGGGCGAGTACCCGGGCCACCTCGGGGAACTGGTTGTCGTAGCAAATCACGATGCCGACCTTGCACGGCCCAACGTCGAACACGGGGATTTCCCTCCCGCCTTTGTAGAAATTCACCTCGTCGCGGGAGAGGTGCAGTTTGCGCTGCTTGCCGACGTAGCCGTCCAGGCCGACGACCACCTGGGTGTTGTAGACGATGTCGCGTTCCTTCTCGCTCAGGCCGACACAGAGGACCTGGCGATACTTCTTGGCCAGCTCGCAGAGGCGCCGGACGCTGGGGCCGTCGGGCACCGCCTCGGCCAGTTCCCAGGTGTTGGGCGTGCAGTGGCCATGCACGACCAGTTCGGGGAACAGCACCAGCTTGGCCCCCTCGGCGGCGGCACGTTCGCACCAGCCGGCGATGGCGCTCAGGACGCGCCCCGGCTCGCCCAGGAACCCGTTGATGCTCACCGCGGCGACGCGCACTGTCTGCATGGGTGTCATTCCTCCGTCTGGCGTTGGGGTGCCTCGACCTTCTCAGAGTCTGTAGCGCCAGCCGCTTGCGGCTTAGCGGATTCCAGGCTTCCGCTAAGCCGCAAGCGGGCCGATTGTCGCTACGGGCCAAACCGGACGTCCACAACGGCGTGGGTCCGATGCTACCCTAGCTCTCCAACCCAACCCGTCAACGGGCTGTCGGAGATGTCGGCGTGGCGCCGGGGTCGCGGCCAGCGCCTCCGATCTGCCCTGGACAACGACGCCGCTGCCGCGTATCGTCCCCGCCCCCAGCTACGTCCTCAATACGGGGGTCGCCATGAACGTCCGTCTCCTCGGGCCGTTGCTGTGCCTGGCGCTCGTTCCCGCCCCGTCGTTGGCGCAGAGCGCACCGCCGGCGCCGGCCAAGCCGCCGGCACAGCCGCCCGTCGCCGAGGCGCCCGCCCCGCCGGTGCCACTCCCGCCGCCCGGCCAGGACGTCGGCCCGGAGACGAACACCGTTATCCCGCCGCCGGAGCCGGAGAAGCCGGCGAAGGGGACCGACGAGGCCGCCTCGGTCAAGTCGCTGTGGCGCTACGGGGACGGCGGCGAGTACCTGCTGTGGTACATCAAGAGCAGCCGGGTGCCGCCACTGGTCGTCGGCAACAGCGGGGGAGGTGGCCTGACCAGCCCGCGCGTCCTCTTCGGTGACGGCACCGTCGATATGGAGGACCGCTCCGGCGGCCGCTTCACCCTTAGCACTCCGCTCAACTCGGAGCAGACCTTCGGCTTCCACGGGAGTTATTTCTTCCTCGGCTCGCGCGAGGTGAATTTCCTCAGCGGCGGCAACGGCGGGCCGGACTCGCCGGTCGTGGGCCGGCCCTACGTCGATGCCGCCACCGGGGCCGAGTCGCTCCGCCTCGTTGCCGCCCCCGGTATCGCCGACGGCTTCGTCCGCGCCGCGCTGACCAGCCGGCTCCAGGGCGTCGAGGCCAACGGCGTCGCCAACGCCCTCGGCGGCGAGCACTACCAGATCGACCTGCTGACCGGCTTCCGCTTCCTCCAACTCGCCGAGGGGCTCGCCGTCCTCGAGGGCGAAAACTACCTGGCCGGCGCGGGCGGCCTGGCCGGCACGACCTTCGCCGCCGAGGATCGCATTTCCACCAACACCCGCTTCTACGGCGGCCAGGTCGGCACGCGCCTGGAGTTTCGCCGCGCCGGCGCCTTCATGAACGTCACCGGCAAGGTCGCCTTCGGCGACAGCGTCGAAGTGGTGCGCTACAGCGGCACGTCGATCAGCGGCGGCCCCGCCGGGACGGTCGTCACGCCGACGGGTGACCTGTTCTCCCTGCGCAGTAACGTCGGCCGCTACGCCCACGAGTCGTTCGCCCTGCTGCCGGAGGTGGGCCTCCGCGTCGGCTTCGACCTGAGCGACCAGGCGCGCTTCTTCGTCGGTTACTCGCTGGTCTACCTCAGCGACGCGGTGCGGCCCGGCGACCAAATCGACCGAACCGTCAACACGGCGCTGCTCCCCGGCGCCGCCCCCGGCGCCGGCCCCAACCGGCCGGGCGCGCTGGTCCGCTCCACCGACTTCTGGGCCCAGGGGCTGATTCTGGGGTTCGAGTATAGCTATTGAGGCGAGTTCTTGAGAATGCGGCGAGCCGACGATCTGACTACCTGTCAATCTCGCCCATGACGATGTCAATGCTGCCGACGATGGCGGGCACGTCGGCGATGAGACAGCGGTGGCACAGTTCGTTGGTGACGCTCAGGTTGCAGAAGCTCGACGACCGCGCCCGCACGCGCAGCGGCACCGGATCCTTGGTGAATCGGCCGACCACGTAGAAGCCCATCTGCCCGCGCGGACACTCCGTCTCGACGTAGGCCTCGCCGGGCGGCAGGTGCTTGGGCGGGTCGATGCGGTGCGACCCCTGGGCGGTGGCGTACTTCCTCAGACCCTGTTCAACGATCTTGATACTCTCGATCACCTCGAGCATGCGCACCATGAAGCGGTGCCAGGCGTCGCCGATGACGGCCCCCGCCGGGACCCACTCGGGGAACGGCGGCACGACCGCCTTGAAGTCGTACTGCTCGTAGCCGCAGTAGGGCTCGATTTTGCGCAGGTCGAACTCGGGGTCGCCCTGGGTCCGGTCCAGCGAGCCGCGCAGCATCGGCCCGCTGCAGCCGTAGGTCAGCGCCTGCTGCTTGCTCAGGAGGCCGATGTTCGCCGTGCGCTGGACGAAGATGTGGTTGCGCGTCAGCAGGGTATGGTACTCGTCGATGCGCGGCTTGAGGTAGTCGAGGAACTTCTGGCAGGCCTCGACCCAGCCGGCCGGCAGGTCGTCGTGGGCGCCGCCGACGGTGAGGTAGCTGTACGTCAGGCGGGCGCCGCAGACCTCCTCGAACAGGTCGAGGATCATCTCACGCTCGCGGAAGGCGTACAGGAACGGGCTGAAGGTGCCCAGGTCGAGGCCGTAGGCCCCCATGCCGACGAGGTGGCTGGCGATGCGGTTCATCTCGGCGATGATGACGCGGATGACCTGAGCCTTCTCGGGGACCTGCATGGCGCACAACTTCTCGACCGCCATCGAAAAGCCGAGGTTCATGTTCATGGCGGCGAGGTAGTCCATCCGGTCGGTGTACGGGATGAACTGGATCGGCGTCACGTTCTCGCCGATCTTCTCGGCGCAGCGGTGCAGGTAGCCAAGGTGCGGCGTCACCTCCGAGATCACCTCGCCGTCGGTGCGCAGCACCAGGCGCAGCACGCCGTGCGTCGAAGGGTGCTGCGGGCCCATGTTAACCAACATTTCGTCCGTGCGGACGTCGAACTCGATGACCGTTGGGTCGGTGATCGCGAGGTTGGCGGTGGCCATGTCGATCCTCAATGCCCCTAACGATTTATCGTTTCGCGAATCGATAAATCCGCAAGCGCCTAGCGGGCGCGGATGCCGTGATATTCCAGAGGAAATTCGTAGTCCTTCCTCAGCGGGTGCCCCTGCCAGTCGTCCGACAGCAAGATGCGCGTCAGCTCGGGGTGGCCGGTGAACCAGACGCCGCACAGGTCGTAGACTTCGCGCTCGTGCCAGTCGGCGGTCCTCCACAGCGACGTGACCGACGGCACCTCGGGCAGCGCCCCCGGCTTGTTGTCCTTCCAGCGCGGCAGGATCAGCTTGAGGCCGAAGCGGTGGAAGCGCTCCTTCGGCGCGAAGTTCGACAGGTGGTAAACCACCTCCAGGTGCGGCGCGAAGCCGGCCTTGGGCGCCTTCTTCGGGTCGGGCTCCAGGTAATCGACGCCGCTGATGCAGTTGAGGAAGGCGAAGCCCAGGCGCGAGTCGTCGCGCAGGAAGCGACAGACTTCGAGCAGGTCGGACGGGTCGATGACCGCGAAGGGGTCGGGGCCGTCGAGCTTCGAGGACTTGATTTTGTCGCCGAAGCGCTGTTTGAGCACGTCGAGGATTGCCGCAGGCGTCATCGGGGGTTTCCTTGGTTCGGCGAGCGGCCCGGCGTAAGCCGGCCGGTGTTGCGTCAGAAACCGGCCGGCTTACGCCGGGCCGCTCGCCTGTGTCAAACCTGGGGCGCCAACTCGGTCGGCAGCAGCGTGTAGCCGGTGCGCGAGGGAATGGGCATGTCGATCGGCTGCCCCTTGGTGAGGCTCTTCATCCCCTTGACCTTGTCCTGAATCCGCATCAGCCCTTCCAGCAGGGCCTCCGGGCGCGGCGGGCAGCCGGGGACGTAGACGTCAACGGGCACCACCAGATCGACGCCCTTGACGACGTTGTAGCCGTACATGTAATACGGCCCGCCGCCGCAGGTGCAGGCGCCCATCGCGATGACGAATTTCGGGTCCGGCATCTGGTTGTAGAGCCGGCGCACTCGGCTGGCCATCTTGAAATTGACCGTGCCGGCGACGATCATCAGGTCGGCCTGCCGCGGCGTGGCCCGGAAGGCCCCGGCGCCGAAGCGGTCGATGTCGAAGCGCGAACAGCCGACCGCCATCATCTCAATGGCGCAGCAGGCCAGGCCGAACGTCATCGGCCACATGCTCGACTCGCGCGCCCAGTTCATCGCCTGCTCGAGCGTGGTCGTGACGACGCTCTCGTCAAACCGCCCTTCCAGCCAGCCCATTCGCGAACCCCTTTCGTGGCGAAATCAACGATCAACGCCCGGCCCCGACGAGGACCTTCTCCGCAGGCTTCGGCGCCCCGGCCGGCGCCGGCGGAGGTCCTTCACCCTCTTCGCTGGCCAGGCTGCGCACCCACTTCAGGTCGCCGCGGGCCCACAGGTAGGCAAAGCCGACCAGCAGCACACCGAAGAAGACGAGGATGTCCCAGAAGGCCAGCCAGGCGTACGACTTGGCGGCGAGCCGATCCTGCTCTACCTGGGCGGCAATTTTGTCCGCCGCCTCCGAGCGCTGGGTCTCCGTCGCGTTCTCCAGCGCCACGATGTCTTCCTGCCCCTTCGTCCGCATCTTGGCGGGAACGAGCGACTTGAGCTGCTTGATGTACTCCAGGCGCGCCGCGTCGCTCTGCGGCGTCGCGACGTGCGCCAGGCTGTTCGACTGGCCGAAGACGACGGCCCACGGGAAGAAGAAGGCGACCTCCACGTCGAAGATGACGAAGAGCAGGGCGACGACGTAGAAGCGCAGGTCGAACTGAATCCAGGCGCTGCCGATGGTCGGCTCGCCGCACTCGTAGATCGTCATTTTCTCGGCGTCGGGTCGAGCGGGACGGACCAGCTTGCCGATCACGAGGTGGATGAAGATGAACCCCACGCCGATCAGCACGAACAGCACGAGGTAGCCGACCAGTCCACTCATCGCAGGTCCCTCGTTTAGAAACGGTATCAACACCCCTCTTGCCGCTTGCGGCTTTGCAAGAAAGATGGCGAAGCCGCAAGCGGCCAGGTCAGTTCTGTTACAGTCTCTAAACTCTAATTGCTGCTGTGTACCTGTTCCGCCTTGAGCTTCTGCCGCCCGGCGAAGCCGGCGTCCAGCTCGTGCCAGTGCGCCACCGCCGGCTCGCCGAGGCGCCAGCAGAGGTAGACCTCGTGTCCGTTCAGCCACGCGGGAAAATCGATGAGTCCGGTGTAGTAATCCTTCAGCTCGACGCCCAGGGCCTGCAACTCCTGGACGTACTCCTTCATCTGGTCCTCGGCGCGGTCGAGATCTTGCTGCAGGGTTTGCAGCTCTTCCCGGTAGGCATCGCCAAGGGTGCCGCGGTCGCCGCCGCCGAGGCGCGTGATCCGCTCGCGGCGGTCGCGCAGGCTAACGGCCAGGTCGGTGACGTCCTTGACGATGGAGCGCAGCAGCGGCAGGGTGGCGTTGGCCTCGGCCGCGCTGAAGTATTTCTTGCCCCGTTTCCGCTTGCTCGTGCTCATGTCCTCTCTCCTTCCGCGAAGCCCAGCCGATGCGATGGCTGGGCCGGGAGCGCCGCTCACTTCGGGGTGGCGGCGGCCGCGGCCGGCTTCGGCGGCGGCGGCGGGTCGGGCGGCTTGGTCCAGACGGGCTCGCTCTCGAGCTTCGACGCCGCCACCGCCGTCGGGTTCAGCGTCGCCTGCCCCCAGGCCACCTCCAGCGGCAGCTTGGCGTAGTCCACGAGGCAGCCGTCACGGCTGTAACAACTGATGTCGTACGTCGAGCCCATGAAGATGCAATCGACCGGGCACGGATCGACGCACAGGGCGCAGAACATGCACTTGGTGTAATCGATCTTGAAGCCGTTGACGCGGAACCCCTTGCCGAGCGGGTTCTTCACCTTCTCGATGTAGATGCAATCGACCGGGCAGGCGCGGGCGCACTTGTCGCAGCCGATGCACGTCGTCAGATCGAAGCGGTGGTAGCCGCGGTAGCGCGGCTTGACCGGCACCGGCAGCTCGGGATACTCGAAGCGCTCGGTGAAGGTGCGGCGCCGGTAGGTCTGGATAAAGTACCAGAGCGTGATGTACAGGCCCTCGGCCACCGTTGTGACGGCCAGGACAATATTGTTGAACCACTCGCGCATGCGGTCCTCGGCGGGATGAGGGAGCGAACGCGGAAGCCCCTGGGAACACTAATCTGGATTATAGAGCTTGCGTCCCGGGTCGCAAGATGGGAGGGCCGATTCGCGGATAGAAGGCGGCAAAACTTGGCGAGCGGCCAGCGAATAAGATAAGAGGAATACCCTCTGTGCGCGCC
>DATFNV010000056.1:0-3894 GCA_035266225.1 Gemmataceae bacterium | reverse complement strand
AGGTTGGGGGAAGCCGGCCGATGTGCGCCAAGACCTGCGACAGCTGCTCGCCGACCTTGCGCCATTGCCATGCCCACTTCGACCGGGGGGACACGGGCCTCCTCTTGGACTCCCGCCCGGGCCGGCTGCGTACGCCCTGGCGTGCCCATTCCCGCGCCACCGCCTCCAGGCTGCGAGGACAGCGGGGCCGGAGGCCGGCGGCCGCGTTGTCAGCCCATCACTTCTCCCCGGGCACCAACTGCGGTAGAACGATCCCGTCCCATTCTCGAACTTGGGGGTACTCCACATGCCGAAGCGAATGACGTCGCTGGCCGGGAGGCGCGAACTGTTGACCGGGCTGGCCGCGGGGGCAATGGCCGTCGGGCTGCCCCTGCTGGAGGTCAGGGCCGCGGATACCGCGCCGCAACGGCCCAAGCTCAAGGTGATCGTGGCCGGGGCCCATCCGGACGACCCCGAATCAGCCGCCGGGGGCACCATCGCTCGCTATGCAGACCTGGGGCACGATGTCGTTTGCTTGTACTTGACCCGCGGCGAGGCGGGGATGAAGGGGAAGGCGCCTAAGGATACCGCCGCTATCCGAACTGCCGAAGCGGAGAAAGCCTGCGCGATCCTCAAGGTCCGGCCGCTGTTCGCAGGCCAGATCGACGGCGGCACCGAGGTGAATGCCGCCCGCTACGACGAGTTCGCCAAGCTCCTCGACTCCGAAAAGCCAGACGTCGTCTTCACCCACTGGCCCGTGGATTCTCACCGCGACCACCGAGTCACATCGCTGCTGGTCTACGACGCCTGGCTCAAGGCGGGCCAGAAGTTCGCCCTCTTCTACTTCGAGGTCGATGCCGGCGCACAGACACAACTGTTCCGGCCGACGCACTACGTGGACATCACCGAGACCGAGGAGCGCAAGCGGAAGGCCTGTTACGCTCACACCGACGGCCCGCAGTTCTACCCGCGCTATCACGATCTCATGAACCGCTTCCGGGGGCTGGAGTGCGGCCGCAAGTATGCCGAGGCCTTCGTGCATCACTACGCCGGGGCAGCCGGGGCGCTGCCCTGAGCCGCGCGTGCGTCGCGAGGCGTCGCGAGTTGTCAGCCCGCGCCGCGGTCTTCCCGCTTCCAGGAGTCTTCCCATGCGTGCTTTGACAGTTTACGGTCGGTGGTTTGTCGTCGCCGTCGCCGGCCTGTTGCTCACCCAGCCCGTCCCGGCACAGAAACCTCCGGCCGGGCCGGCGGTCCCCGCAGGGGTCACCTTCGAGCCGAACCTCGAGTACGCCAATCCGGACGGGCAGCACCTCAAACTCGACCTGGCCCGGCCGAAGGACGGCAATGGGCCGTTCCCTGCCGTGCTCTGCATCCACGGCGGCGGCTTCCGGGCCGGCTCCCGTCAGGGCTACGACGCGCTCTGCATTCGCCTGGCCGAAAACGGCTACCTCGCTGTGACCGTGGACTACCGGCTGGCGCCGAAGTACCCGTTCCCCGCCGCCATCCACGACACCAAGGAGGCGGTGCGCTGGCTCCGTGCTAACGCGAAGAAGTACCGCATCGACCTGGACCAGATCGGGGCCACCGGCGGCTCGGCCGGCGGGCACCTGGCGCAGTTCCTGGGCGTGACGGCCGACGTCAAGGAGTTCGAGGGGGACGGCGACAATCGTGAGCAGTCGAGCCGGGTGGCGTGCGTGGTCAACTACTACGGGCCCAGCGACTTCACGAAGTCGTACGGCAAGAGCGTCGATGCGGCCGAGGTGTTGCCCCTGTTCCTGGGCGGCAACCTGGAGAAGGCGCGGCGCCAGCATGTCCTGGCCAGCCCGCTGTACTGGGTGACGCCGCATGCGGCCCCGACCCTGTGCGTCCACGGGACGAAGGACACCTACGTCGCCCACGAGCAGGCCGTGTGCCTGGTGGAGCGGCTGAAGGCGGCCGAGGTCGAGGCGGAGTTGCTGACGCTGGAAGGGGCGGGGCACGGCTTCAAGGGCGCCGACGCCGAGAAGGCCGACCAGGCCCTGCTGAAGTATTTCGACGGGCACCTGAAGAGGAGGTGATCCACCGCGAGGCCGGCCGGGCAGCAGGCGCGACCAGGAGCACGGGGGAGGCTTCCGCATCACTGGGCGCTCATCGAGGGCCAGTTGGCATCGGCGGCCCTGCCGCGGGCGTGGGCTGTTGCTCCTTCCCCAGGCGCCTCAGGTGCAGCCCGATGACGACCAGGGCCGCCGCCCACAGCGCCCCGAACTCCAGCGGCCCCCCTCGCAGGTCGAGCGTCATCACGTACGCCAGAGCGTAGAACGCCACGCCGAAGGCGTAGCACCAGCCCCAGTAGCTCGCCCCCAGGACCAAGAAGGCCATCCCCGTTACGGCCGACATCGTGGGGTAGACGTTCAGCTCCAGCCGCAGGTCCCACCCCGCCACCAGCCGATAGGTCTGGGCGCCCACCAGGCAGGTGACCACATAGCCGATCCAAACGCTCCACATCTGGCGCTCCGCGGCGCTGGCCGGCAGTAGCCCCGTGGGCCTGTAGCGCCGCAGCAGCAAGCCCAGGGCGGCCAGGCGAGCGAACTGCGTCAGCGGCAGCAGGGCCAGGGGCTGGTCCGTCAGGACCACCGCCGTGATCGCCGCTTCAGTCAGGAGCACGACCGCGGCGAAGGCGAACAGCATCCGCCCGTAGGCGCCGAACTGGGCGTCGTATTGGCTGCGGCCCAGGGCCGAGGCGATCCGGTCCACCAGGTTCAGGCTGCGGGCCGTCACCGGCTCGGCCGCCAGGAAGCGCCCCAGGTCGTCGGCCAGGGCGGCAGCGCTGGCGTAGCGGCGGCGCGGGTCCTTCTCCAGGCACTTCAGGCAGACCGTCTCCAGGTCTCGGTCCACCGACGGGTTGAGCAGCCGCGGCGGCGCCGGCTCGCATTCCAGAACCTGTAGCAGCGTGTCCAGCGCCGTGGCGGCGCGGAACGGCGGGCGGCCGGTCAGCAGTTCGTACAGCAGCGCCCCCAGACCGTAGACGTCGGTGGCCGGCGTCAGCTCGCCCCGGCCCGCCGCCTGCTCCGGGGCCAAGTAGCCTGGGGTCCCGAGGATGGCCCCGGTGCGGGTCTGGCCGGCGTCCACGTCGAGGCGTTTGGCCAGGCCGAAATCGGTCACGTGCGGCTCGCCCTCGCCGTCCAGGAGGATGTTGGAGGGTTTGAGGTCGCGGTGCAGGATGCGGTGGTCGTGGGCGTACTGAAGGGCGCGGGCGATGGACAGGACGTACCGGGCAGCACTCTTCCCCGGCAGGGGCCCGTCGGCCAGCCGCGCGGCGAGGCTGCCGCCGCCGATGAAGTCCATCGTGAAGAAAGGTTGTCCCCCGACCGCGCCGACCTCGTGGACGCGGACGATGTGGGGGTGCTGCAGGGCGGCGGTCGCCTCCGCCTCGGTCTGGAAGCGCCGCAGCTCCTCCGGGCCAGCTAGCAGCCCGTTGAAAAAGGCATCCAGAAGCTGAAGCTCGACCAATCATGCTCGCAGGAAATTCACTTGAGCTTGAGCTTTGGAACGACTTTTTCAACGGGCTGCTAGGCCGGTTGGCAAGAGCATCTTGAGGGCGACCAGGCGGTTGAGGGTGACCTGGCGGGCCTTGTAAACGACGCCCATGCCCCCGCGCCCCAATTCGCCGAGCAACTCGTACTCGCCGAAGCGCTGCCCGGGCGCGGGAGCCGCCGGACCGGCGGTCGAAGGGCCGGACGGGGGGAGTGTCGGCTGTTCGTCGGCAGGGCTCGACGTCGGGTCGGTCGCGGCCATGGCGCCGATTGTAGCAGAGGCGCCGGGCCGAAGCGCCGCGGAGGCCCGGCCGATCACGAGAAAGTGATGAGGCCCCAGGTTGTTGTCGGAGGAAGCGGTCGTTGGCGGTCAGTCGGGCTGAGCCGCCCGGCCGTCCGAGCC
>DATFNV010000055.1:0-19576 GCA_035266225.1 Gemmataceae bacterium | reverse complement strand
CCGCCCCACGAACGTCACGCGCTCGTCCAGGTCCAGAAGCAACCCCTTGGTGGCGTAAGCCCCGTCGCCCACGAGGGTAAAGCGGCGCTCGGGCCACCAGGTCAGCACCTCGCCGAGCATCTCCCGCGCCAGGTCGGCACAGCTGGGCTGCCCCTTCCCGGGCAGATGCAACCGGGCCAACAGCGGCAGCGCCAGGATCGGCACGTTCGTGAAGGGGAGGCAGACGGCCACGGCCAGGACGACCCAGTTGTGGCCGCTGGCCGTGGCCACGCGCTTCTTGGTGGAGGCGACGGCGTCGCGGAACCAGCCCAGGCCCCAGACACTCTTGCCGCGCTTGTGGGTCAGGGTGTCGTCCACCAACAAGGTGATGACGCCGAAGAACTTGAGGCGGGTGACGATGAGCACGCCGATGCGGTGTGCCAGGCCCCGGGCGGTCCAGGCGGAGCGCTCGAAGAAGTTGTAGTAGGTGTCCAGGCCGTGACGCCGGGAGTGATCGGGGAGGCGGTCGGGGTGTGCATTCTCAGCGGCGCGGCGGAGGGTATGACGGCCGAGGCACATGACCCAGGCGAGCAACAATTGGCAGGCGGTAACAGCGGAGGGCTGCGTGAAAGTGGGCGCGAGTCCTGCGACGATCGGGGCGAGGGAGGGTATCATATTCCACATGGGGGAACCTCTCCTTCCTTGGGGCCGGAAACCAACCTCAAGGATAGAAGGAACCCCCTTCTTTTTCATCCCCTTGCCCTACGTCATCGCGTGGACATCCGTTCAGAAAAACTTGCCAAAGTCCAGATCCACATGGCGAAAGCCCATGACACACCATCGGCAACAGCAACGGCACACTCACCGGCCCCGTGGCGCTCGTACAAGAGCGACGACGGAAAGGTCATCGAGATCGGAGCATCCGGGGCGGATCATATCTGGCTTGTGGCGACGCTGCCGGAGCCGCGCGACGGCGATCTGCGGTTGGAGCAAGCCGCGAATGCCCGGCTCATCACCGCAAGTCCCGACCTGCTCGAAGCGTGTGAGTTCACGATCGACTTGCTCGATCATCTGTCGTCGGCCGACTTCGCCAGGGGCGGCGACCGTGAAGCCCGGCTGAAGTTGATGGCAGCAGTCGCGAAGGCGAGAGGACAAGCAGCATGCTAATCTTCTTCCCCCTGACGTATGGAACATTCGCCCGAAAGTGTCAACGAATCCATGATCCAGGCCGCACTCGAATACCGGAAACTCGGCTTCAGACCGATTCCGCTCTCGCCGGGCACGAAGGCGGCGTGCGTGAAGTGGAAAGCGTTTCAAGCCCGGCCGCCGACAGAAGGCGAGATCGAGGCGTGGTTCGGAAGCGGCGTCTCAAACATCGCGCTCCTGACGGGCAACGGCGTCGTTGTCGTGGACGTGGATGACCCGGGGTTGCTGGACGAAGTGCTGGAGCGGTGTGGAACCACACCAATGATGACCCGCACTCCGAGTGGAGGCGTTCATTGTTGGTTCAGGATGCGGGCCGGGGTGCATTACGGAAACGCGGTGAAGATCAAGGGGCGGGCGGTGGATTTGAGATGCGAGGGGGCGTACGCCGTGTCGCCCTGGTCAAGGAACGCCGAGGGCGTGCCGTATCGCTGGGTCGGCCCCGTTTTGCCAGTCGAGGAGTTGCCGCTCCTGCGCGTGAGTTGGCTGCGAGAGAAGAAGGCGAGGCCCGTCGTGACGCAAGTGGATGTCGGCGACAACCTGGACGCGATGGCAAGGCGGGCGCGAGCCTACCTGGCGACGATTGAAGGCGCGGTGAGTGGCAACTACGGCCACAACCGCACTTTTCGAGTCGCGTGCGTCTTGATGCACAAGTTCCGCCTCAGCATCGAACAGGCGATGTCACTTTTTCTCGAATGGAACGAAACCTGTGATCCGCCCTGGGAGGAGAAGGACCTAATCCGGAAGCTGCAGGAGGCGCTCAAACATGGCAAGCCTGGTTAAGGCGTAACGGCTCGCGAGAGCCATCAACCTGTTTTTGAGGGATCAGCCATGATCTCGGTCGAGTTCCGGTCCATCGGACCGGGCAAGTGTCGCTGGTGCAAGAAGGAGAAGGATCAGGTGATCGGCCTGGCCTTCTCGGACGGCTCCTTCGTCGGCAACTACTGCTTCGCCGACTTCAAGAAGGCGCTGCAGGACAAGCTGGAGAGCAGCACGCCGCCAGCGAAGGCGGACGCGAAGCCGAACGGGCCGCCGGTGCAGGCGGTCGCCGTCCAGCCGAAGTGACGTGAGAGGAAAATGGCCGGTGCCGGGCGGGAGTCTCACCCGCCTGCCGGAACCCCGGCATGACTACGGCATGCAGGACAGGCCGTTACCACTATCGGTCACGGCACCGGCCGGTTCCTTCCAAGATAACAAATCACCAGGGACGGGCGCAATGCCAGTAGCGGAAAAACATCATGACGCTCTACACGGTTGCCGAAGTGGCCGAGATCCTGCGCGTGTCCGACAGCCAGGTGTACGCCTTCATCAACGCGGGCAAACTCCGCTGCTATCGGCTGACGACGAAGAAGCACGGCGGCATCCGGGTGAGCGATGCGCAGCTCGAAGAATTCCTCCGGGACATGGAGTCGGGCCGCGTCGAGGCCCGGCCGAAGGGCTTTCGGCACATCGACCGGATCGGGGGCTGAGCGTGGCCCCGTCGTCACTCCTCCCCCGCCTTGCCCTGTTCTCCGACGGCCTTCCGTGCCATTTCGCGGAGGTGCTCGCGGCACTGGTCGAGTTTGCTGTAGTGCCGGGAGATCATGCTCGTATCCGCGTGGCCGACGAGTTCGGCAACGGAGGCGATCGGCACGCCGTTGGCCAGGGCCTCGGTCACGTACTCGTGGCGTACCGAGTACGGCACCACCTTGTGGTCGATCCCGAGCTTCTCGCGGAGTATCCGGAACTGCCGGGCGATGCTCCAGCGGTCCCACGGGTTGCCGTGGATCGTCCGGAACAAGGGGCCTTCCGGGTGCTCGGCCATCAACCCCTTGGTCAGCGTCATCGCCTCGGACGTCAGGTAGACGACCTTCCTCTTGCCGGTCTTTCTGGCCGTCTTGTGCTTGTCGAATTCCCACGTGCCCTCGGCAACATCGACCATGAACGCCTCCACGGCGGCGACCTCCCCGGGCCGACAGCCGGTGTGCTTCATCGCGACGAGGAGTTGGCGGAAGTGTCGCCCGGCGACGTCGATCATCCGGTCCAGGTCGTCCGGCTCGATGGCGGTTCGGCGGGGCTGGTAGGGTGGCTTCTTGTAGTCGGCGAAGGGGTTCTGAGTGATGAGGCCCTCGCCCCTGGCCCAGCCGAAACTGGCTTTGACCGAGGCGATGAAGCTGGCTCGCATGTTCTGCGACCAGCCGCGCTTGGTGTTCAGGAAGGTGGTGAGGTGGTTGGGGATGAGCTTGCTGACGTGGACGCGGCCGCAATGGGCGGAGAACCAGTTGAGGTGGGTGCGATACTTCTCGTAGGTCGAGGGGGCGTAGTTGGCCTGGGCGTGGTCGAGGAACCGCTCCAGGACGTCGGCACACTGGCCGCGGTCCATCTCGACGCCGGCGGTGCGGGTCGATTTGAGGCGGTGGAACGCCTTCTCGGCGTCGTCCTTGTTCTCCCGGCCCTTGACGAGCTTATCGGGCTTCTGGCCGGGGATGATGGTGGCGTACCACCAGCCGTCGTGTTCGCGGAACCAGGGCTTGCTGGGACGTGGCATGGTTTCCCTCCGGTTGCAGTAAACCCCAGGGGTTTCATGCTAGTTTACTGCAAAACGGGGGAGGGCGCAAGTGCAGAAATCGGGTTATTCCGCGGAAAAATGCGAGTGTCCCCGCCAGGAGTCGAACCTGGCCCACAACCTTCGGAGAGTCGTGTGCGTCCGCCACACCCCGAGGACGAAGAGTATCCCGACCTGGAGTCGCACCAGGATCAAGACGTTAGGACCGTCTCATGTTGTCTGTTACACCATCGGGACAGAGAGCCGACGACTGGATTCGCGCCAGCATGAGCCGCATTACGGGTGCGGTGCCTTTCTGAGTCGAGCCACGTCGGCGTAAGCAGGGGCGGCAGGAGTCGAACCCGCATCCTCGGTGTTGGAAGCCGATCTCTTACCGTTAGATCCACGCCCCTGTGAGCGCAAACACGAACAGGGTGTCGGGGGGGAGTCGAACCCACCGCTACGGCGTTCACAGCGCCGCGTGCCACACCGCTACACTACCAACACCATCAGTCAGCGGAAGGAGCGGGAGTTGAACCCGCAAGGCCGTCTGAGGGCTCGACCGCGTTCCAGGCGGTTCCCGTCGCCAATCGGGTGGCCCTTCCGTTAGTCGTCCCGGGTGGACTCGAACCACCGACCTTCCCCATGTCGAGGGGCTGTCCTGGCCGCTGAACGACGGGACGAGAAAGCACCCCGAGCAGGAATCGAACCCGCAACCCCTCGATCGAAGCGAGGCATGATGTCCGTTTCACCATCGGGGCACAGCGGAAGGTGCGGGACTCGAACCCGCAAGGCATATTTCAGCCCAGTCGGTTAGCAACCGAGTTCCTCAGCCGGTCGGATACCTTCCGTAGGGCATGCTCCGCATGCCGATTTGCAGTGGACCCACCGGGACTCGAACCCGGATCGCCGGCATGCCATACCGGCATCTTCCCCATTGGACCATGGGCCCGTGTGTGGTGGGGCCGGCCGAAACCAGCCCCACCCTTGTCAGCAGACGATGGCACCGCCCGGGAACTGCGCGGGCATGTGCCGGCCCTCCTTGCCGCCGCGGAGAAGTGCGCCGAAGCGCGACTTCTTCGTGAGGACCACGATGCGGCCGGCCCGGGGCGCCTCGAACTCGCGGCCGCCGACCTGGCGATAGCCTTGCCGGAGGAGCCAGGCGCGATAGCACTCGAACGCCTCCTCCGCCGTGGCGTGGCTCTTCAGGCCGGACAGGCCGGGGCTGAGTCCGCCCGCGTCGCCGCGGCACTCCTGGGCCGGCAGGCCGCACAGCCGGCGCTTGCGAGCCTTGCGGCCGGCGGTGCCGTATCCCGTTGTCGCAGCCATGACAGGCTCCTTTTCACCTGGATCAACTCCCCTCCCCGCGGAGGGGAGTCGGGTAGGAAACACGTTGACCCAGGTCGGAGCTACATGGCTGCCTCGGGCGGCATGGTGCCGCGGTTCGTGCCATTCACTGTCAGTGGACCGCCGGAGACTCGAACTCCGATTCCCGGCATGCGAGGCCGGTGTCTTGCCGATTGGACGAGCAGCCCAGTATCAGTCAGTGATCCCGCATGGACTCGAACCATGGTTTCCCGCATGTGGGGCGGGCGTCGTGGCCACTGGACCACGGGACCAGAAGCGGTGCCTACGGGTGTCGATCCCGTACCTCGGCCTCGACAGGGCCGCATGCAGTGCCGCTACACCAAGGCACCTGGAGGGCGCGGGCGGAGCCGCGCCAGTGACCGAGGTGGGAGTCGAACCCACAAAGTCACCACCCTCTCGAGATGGCCGCTTTTCCGGGTTTGCGTACTCGGCCGTCACAGTCCCGGACCCAGGAGTCGCACCTGGCCTGCCGAGGGCATGAACCTCAGCCGGGCGCTGGCCCGTCCGGAGAGAGTTGCAGGCCCCGGTATCGAGCCGGGCGCGCGGACCTTATGGGGGTCTGCCGGACACCTGCCCGCCTGCATCAAAAGTGACCAAGGGGAGAGTCGAACTCCCACGCCCCTTGCGAGGCTCAGCGTTCTGGGCGCTGCGTGTCTGCCTGTTCCACCACTTGGTCAACGTCAGTAGCCCGTAGGGGAATTGAACCCCTCTTGCCGGGATGAGGACCCGGGGTCCTGAGCCGATAGACGAACGGGCCGGTTGTCAGTGCGTCGGGCAGGAATTGAACCTGCACAGCGATGCGGGGGTTTTACAGACCCTTGGGCTCAGCCAGTGCCCAGCCGACGCGTGTTGCAGTCGCAGAGGCGGGACTCGAACCCGCAAACGATCACCAAGGTTTGAGCTTGGCCGCTTTGCCGGTTTGCGTACTCTGCGAGACGATGAATCCGCGCCGCCCCGAGGGCGGCCGCTAAACGGAGTACCCAGGGTGGGATTTGAACCCACACGCACTCGGGTTTAAGCCAAGTCGCTCATGCCGTTGGCGTACCTGGGCGTCACCTCAGCACCGGGGGCCGGAATCGAACCGACCTCTCCTCGTTCAGAGCGAGGCGTTGAAGCCACTCAACTACCCCGGAATCAGTTGTCATCACTCGGACACGCGCCGTCGCGTGAGGTTCGGGGAGAAGGAATCGAACCTTCATTCGCGATTTCAAAGACCGCCGGCCTACCGTTAGCCGATCCCCGAGAGTGTCCTGCGGGAATCGAACCCGCGTGATCGGGATGGGAACCCGATGCCTCGCCGACTCGGCCAAGGACACGATGCAGCGGAAGGGGAGGGAGTCGAACCCTCAAGGGCTTGCGCCTCGTCCCGTTTCGAGCGGGGGGCCGTCGCCGATCGGCTGGCCCTTCCGAATCAGCTTCAGGGGTGGGAGTCGGACCCACAACCTTACGGTTAACGGCCGTTTGCTCTACCATTGAGCTACCCTGAATCGTAAATCGCAGTCGCGATGGTTGGACTTGAACCAACGTTCTCCTGGATCCGAGCCAGGCGGGCACTCCAGCTACCCCACATCGCGGATAGTCGAGGTGGTCGGATTTGAACCGACGATTTCCTGGCCCCCAGCCAGGCGGATTGAACCAAGCTGTCCCACACCTCGATCGCAGAGCACCCAGCGGGATTTGAACCCACACATCCGCCTCGGCAAGGCAGCAGGCTGCCATTACATCATGGGTGCGTTGTCGTTCCGCGGCGAGTGGGCGACCCGCCGCGAAACGCATGTTTTTCGCTGCCGCGTTGTCAAAGAACGAACCGTTCAGTTGGCCCGGAGGGGATCGAACCCTCGACCTTGCGCTTAAGAGGCGCTTGCTCTCCCGGCTGAGCTACAGGCCATCACATTAGGGCCGGAGGGAGTCGGACCCTCACCTCATCGCTTAAAAGGCGAGTACGCTGCCATTACGCCACGGCCCCGCATCAGTCAGGACGTGACGTTTGTCTCGCTCGTGCCGAACCATCTTCCCTCTCCTCCAGTAGTCCGGGGCGGAATTGCACCTGCCTCGGGCGGCGTATCAGACCGCCATGCTGCTGTTACATCACCGGACCGTCAGCAGCCCGTAGGGGAATCGAACCCCTCTCCGCTGGATGAAAGCCAGCGATCCTCCCACTAGACGAACGGGCCGTCTCTTCAGTGCCGCCCCACGGAGTTGAGCCGTGTCTTCCTCGGTTTCAGCGAGGCGTGCGACCGCCTACACCAGAACGGCAATGTCCAACGAAAAAGGCCAGGCGTCTCGCGTGACGCCTGGCCTTTCGCAACGGCTGCGGAAGACTCATCCAGCGTCACAAGCGCGGCGGACGGACGGGCAGGCTATACGCCTGCTGATCGGCAAAACTACCGATCGCTTTCCGTTCCCAGTAACCACACACGCCCGAAAGATTCATCATCGCCTCAAGGATCGAGTCCTCTGTTCGACTCATTTCACTCGTCCGATTGCTCGGACATCAGTTAGACGCCGGGTCTCGCCGGAAGTTCGCGCCACTCGCGATTATTTTTTGCCTTCTCTGTTCCGGCCCCGCAACCTCCGGCTCGGCTCCCGATTTGCTACCATCGCCTCGGGGGGAGAACGTCGCCGCGGCCGCGACTTGCGCCCGCCGACGATAACTACGATGCGACTCACAGCCTTTTTATTCCCGCGCCGTCGTGACAAGCCTCGCTTTCCCGGGGCCTTTTCGTGTAGACTCTTCCCGTAGGTCAGGGTGTGCCTGACGTGCCGTCCGGGGTTTTCCGCCGATGAAGACCGAAGTGCAAGCCGGGGCCGCGCGAAAAGGCCGCCCGCCGTGGAGGCCGTTCCTCGGCTGGTGCGTCCATTTCTACACGGCGCTGGGACTCGTCTGTGCGGCGGGCATCGCCGTGGCCATCGTCGAGGGCGGACCGGCCGCGTTCCGCTGGGCCTTCGTCCTCATGCTGGTCGCCACCTTCATCGACGCCACCGACGGCACCCTCGCCCGGGCCGTGCGCATCAAGGAAGCGGTGCCGAATTTCGACGGCCGCCGCCTCGACGACATCATCGACTTCCTGACCTACACCGCGCTGCCCTTGCTCCTGGTCTGGCGCGCCCGCCTCCTGCCCGACGGCCAGGAGGCGTGGCTCCTCTTGCCGCTGTTGGCCAGCGCCTACGGCTTCTGCCAGGTGAAGGCCAAGACCGACGACGGCTATTTCCTCGGCTTCCCGTCGTACTGGAACCTCGTCGCCCTCTATCTCTATCTGCTGCACTTCTACGTCTTCCCCCCGCCCGGCCTTCCCGGCTGGCTCTCCGTCGGCCTGGTCGCCGGTTTCGCCCTGCTGACGTTCGTCCCCTCGCGCTACCTCTACTCGAGCCAGAAGGGCCGCCTCAACATGCTGACGAACGTCTTCGGCGTCGGCTGGGCTGGGCTGCTGGTGTCGGTGCTGTCCCGGGTGCCGGTCGATGGCTCGGAAGCGGACGAGGCGACGCGCTGGCTGATCGTGTTTTCGCTGCTGTTCCCGCTGTACTACCTGGGCGTCTCGTGGGCGGTCACCGTCCGCTTGTGGCACCGGCGGCGGCGCGACCGACGGCCGCGCACCCGCGGCGGGTCGTTGACAGCGTGATGCGGACAGGACTATTAGCCCGGCAACAAAGAAGCCCACAAGCCTGACGCGCCAGCGAAGGGGAACCGGCTGTCCTTCGCTGGCGCGTCAGGCTTGTGTGTGCGGCTCTTCCTCGCCGGGGTACTATTCGGTCTCATTCCTTGTGCTTCACCGCGATGTCGCTTACCTTGTCCCCGCGGCGCACCTTGAAGACCATCTCCCCATCGACCGCGAGCTTCGCGCGCAGGAGCCGGCAGAAAGCTGCGGCGTCCTTCACGGCTGTGCTATCAATCGCGGTCACCAGGTCGTCTGCCCCCAGGCCGGCGATGGCGAACAGCTTGCCCTTCTCGGCCTCCTTGACGCGTACGCCGCCTTCGGCCGTCGCCACCTTGATCCCCACGACCGCGGGATCAAAGAAGGTGACAAAGCCGAGGGGCTTGGCCTCCTTCTCCAGCACCTTCGTGTCGATGACATCGTTGGGGCGTTTGAACCGGACCTCGCCGCTACGTCTTCCAGGGCATCGGCCTGTTCCCGCACCTGACCATCGCCGAGAACGTCGCGGTCGTGCCGAAGCTGCTCGGCTGGCCGAAGGAGCGCACCGACAAGCGCCTTGCCAGCGCCTCCGGGGACCAGACGGTGCGCGTGTGGGACGAGGACAAAGGGCCGGGGGATTGACCCTGCAAGTGTACACCGCGCCGGTTTGCGGTCCTGTGCAAGACCTGCTACCTTACTCAGAGGTCACCGTCTTCTTCGCGGAGGTCGTTTCCCATGCCGCAGGCACTCGTGATTCGCGGTCACTACGCGAACCGCACCTTCATCCCCGGGGAGCCGCTCCCCGCGACCGAAGGCGAGGCCCAACTCATCGTGATTCCCACAGAGACCACCCGGCCTGCCGTCGCGTCCGCTTCCCTCTTCGACCTGATGGGCAAGGCTCCGCGCCTGCGGTCCGCCGAGGACATCGAGGCGCAGATTCGCGAAGAGCACGACGCCTGGGGCGAACCGTGATCTATGCCGACGCGAACGTGATCATCCGCCTCCTGGAAGGGGACGCCACCACGCGGGCTCCGATCGAGGCGCGGCTCTTGCCGCTCCGCGGCACCGGGCGGTTCTTGTGTACTTCGCGCTTGACCCGGCTGGAGTGTCGCGTGAAACCGTTGCGCCACGGAGACACGGCGCTTCTGGCCCTCTATGACGCCGTCTTCACGAGTGCCGAGATCGCATTGCTCGACATCAGCGAGCCTGTTCTTGAGAAGGCCACAGAGTTGCGTGCGCACCTCAACGTCAAGACCCCGGATGCGATTCACCTGGCAAGCGCCATCGTGGGCGGGGCTGTCGCTTTCCTGACGGGGGATCGCAATCTGGCTCGTTGTACCGAAGTCCCGGTCGAGATTCTCTGACGGCATCGCTGCCAAGAAACCCTGACTCTTGCCAGGGAAACCGACGATGATCGTTCTGGAGAACGTTAGCAAGCAGTACGATGGCAACCGCTACGCCGTCCACGACGTCACCCTGCGCGTGCCGCTGGGCGCGATGCTCGTCCTGCTCGGCGGCTCCGGCTGCGGCAAGACGACGACGTTGAAGATGATCAACCGCCTCATCGAGCCGACTTCCGGCCGCATCGTGGTCAACGGTCAGGACGTCCGCGCCGCCGACCCCGTGCAGCTGCGGCGCGGCATCGGCTACGTCTTCCAGGGCATTGGGTTGTTCCCGCACCTGACCATCGCCGAGAACGTCGCGGTCGTGCCGAAGCTGCTCGGCTGGCCGAAGGAGCGCACCGACAAGCGCGTCGAGGAATTGCTGGACATGGTTCATCTGCCGCCGCCGGAGTATCGCGAGCGATTGCCGCGGCAGTTGTCGGGCGGCCAGCAGCAGCGCGTCGGCTTCGCGCGGGCGCTGGCCGCGGGGCCGCAGGTGATGCTGCTCGACGAGCCGTTCGGCGCCCTCGACCCGGTGACGCGCGACGAGCTGCGCGGCGAATTCCTCCAGCTGCGCCGCCGGCTCGGCCTGACGGCGGTGATGGTCACGCACGACATGACCGAGGCCCTGCTGTCGGCCGACCTGATCGCGGTGATGAACGGCGGCCGGTTGCTGCAACTGGGCACGCCGCACGAACTGCTGACGAAGCCGGCCGACGATTTCGTGGCCGCGCTGATGGCGACGCCGCGGCGGCAGGCGAAAGAAGTCGAGAGCATCGCGGCCGAAACGGGAGCTTGATGCCACGGGCTTGCCCCGTGGTCCTTCACGCTCGCGGCTAATGGGAAGGAGAAGAAGGAGATTGTTCCTTTCCCTCTCCTTGTAGCGGCGAACCCAACGATCCACGGGACAAGCCCGTGGGATTCCCTTGCGAAGCACCATCATGTTCGATCAGCTGCCGGAATTGCTTCAGAACCTGCCGCGCTACCTCGGCGGCCACATCCTGCTGTCGGCGACGGCCCTGGGCGTCGGCCTGCTGGTGAGCGTGCCGCTGGGCGTCCTCGCCAGTCGCCGGGCCAGGTTGACCGAGTGGACCCTGGGCGTCGCCGGCGTCATCCAGACGGTGCCGAGCCTGGCCCTCCTCGCCCTGATGGTCATCGTCCTGCAAGGGCTGATCGGCTTCTGGCCGGCGTTCATCGCCCTGACCCTCTACAGCCTCCTGCCGATCCTGGCGAACACGGTCGTCGGCCTGAAGGGCGTCGATCCTGCGCTGATCGAGGCGGCGCGCGGCCTGGGCATGAGCGAGCGGCAAATGCTCTTCCGCGTGCAGCTGCCGCTGGCGCTGCCGGTCCTCATCGGCGGCATCCGCACCGCGACGGTCCTGGTCGTCGGCACGGCGACGCTGGTGACGCCGGTCGGCGGCGAGAGCCTCGGCAACTACATCTTCAGCGGCCTGGAGAGTATGAACCCGGCGGCGACGGCCTTCGGTTGCGTCGTCGCCGCCCTCCTGGCGGTGGTGATGGACCAGCTGGTGCGCCTGCTGGAAGTCGCGGCCCGGCGCCGCAGCCGGCCGCTGGCCTGGGTCGGCGGCGTCGGCCTGCTGCTGGTGTTTGGCGGCGGGTTGGCGGCGCCGCTGGCCCGGCACTTCGAGCGCGGCCCATCGGCCGTCGTCGCCAGCGGGCCGTTCACCGAACAGCACATCCTCAACGACTTGCTGGCCCGGCGCCTGCGCGAGGCCGGCTTCCGCCCCGACCAGCGCGTCGGCATGAGCGAGGGCATCCAGATCGAGGCGCTGCGGCACAACCAGATCGATTGCATGGTGAATTACTCCGGAAATATCTGGACGCTGGTGATGAAGCGCAAGGACTTCCTCGACCGCGGGGCAACCATCGACGCGATCAGCCGTTATCTGGCGGAAAAGGACGGCATCGTCTGCCTCGGCTCGCTCGGCTTCGAGGACGCCTACGGCTTCGCCTTGCCGGCGCGGCAAGCCGACCGATTGACCGTCCACTCCCTGGCCGACCTGGCGCGGCTGGCCGGCGAGCGGGCGAAGCAGGGGAAGAAGCTCAAAATTGGCGGCGACAGCCAGTTCTTCGAGCGGCCCGAGTGGCGCCGCGTCAAGGCGGCTTACGGCCTGAAGGAAGAGGACGTGGAGACGAAGGCGATGGAGCCCACGTTCACGTACGGTGCGGTCGAGAGCGATCAGGTGGACGTGATCGTGGCCTACACCAGCGACGGCCGCATCGCCTACTACCACCTGGAGGTGCTGAGCGACCCGGAGGGGGCGCTGCCGCCGTATGACGCGGTGCTGCTGCTGTCGCCGGAGGCGGCGACGCGGCCGGAGCTGGTGAAGGCGCTGCGGCCGCTGGTCGGGCAAGTGTCCCAGGCGGCGATGCGCCAGGCGAACCTGCGCGTGGACAAGGACGGGTGGATGCCCCGGCGGGCGGCGGAGGAGTTGTACGGGAAGTTGGGGCACATCGATTGACAACCGGATCAGACCCGGGACTGCCAACCGCTCGGATCACGACTGGTGTGCTGCACGGCAATCACCTCGACGCGATCCGCGTGGATCCTGTAGTAAACGGCGTAGGGGAATCGCCGCGGTAAAGACCGGCGGACGTCCCTGTAGATCACCTGGTGGATCGCGGGCATCGCGCGCAGCCGGTTGAACACCTCTTCGATCGCGGCGAGGAAGTCATCGCCGAGGCCGGATCGTTTCTGCTCGTACCAGCGGTAGGCTTCGTCCACTTCCCTCTGAACGTCGGGGTGAAACACGAGCGGAAGGCTCATCGTTGCCCCCGGACGCGAGCCTTGATCTCTTCCCAGGTCAACACGCTTTCCGGGTTGGCATCGAGTTCCGCGATCCGCCGGTCCAGGAGGCGCTTCTGGGGCTCGGTTAACGGCAGCTGATCGGTTTCCGCGGCGATACTGTCCCAAATGGCCTGGACTAGCGCAATCCGCTCATCGATACTGAGGGTAGTGATGGCGGCGAAGTCGTACGGCTGCACCATGTCTTGCTCCTGACTGGGACGGGGTGGAAACGAGAACGAGTGATCGTCTCCTCCTGACGTATTCCACCCGAGAGACAGGCGCGTGTCAAGGAAACTATGCGGGGAAAGGGGGGATTCCCGTGAAGGAGCGAACCATGATCGCGGAACAGGTCACTCTTCAGAAGAGACTGCACTACATCCTGCATCGTTCCCTCGTCGATGCCAGGAACCTCGCGCTGGCGAAGAATCATCAGCAGATCTACGACCTCGCGGACACGTTCGAGGTTCTGCCATCCCTGATGGAGCAATGGGAAGACGGGCACTTCGACCTCGTCCGCTCGATCCTCCAGCGCTACCAGTCGAAGTACCCGGGTCAGGTCTTCGACTACGTCTCCATCCTGGACATAAGCGACCGAGAATTCGAGGAAGTCTACGCGACCTGGTGAGCGGCTACGCCCGCACTACCCGCATGACCTCCTCAAACACCTTCCCGTTCGTCGAGATGCCGTCGCCGCCGTGGATGGTCGCCGTCCCCTGCCAGTCGGTGAACGTGCCGCCGGCCTCCTGGAGGATCGGCAGCAGCGGCGCGTTGTCCCACGGGTTCATCATCGGATCGACGCACGCCTCGGCCCGCCCCGTCGCCACCAGGATGTGCCCGTAGCAGTCGCCCCATCCCCGCTGCTGACGCGCCGCCTGCAACAACCGGTCGTGGGCCGCCGTCCGCTTCCCCTTGACGAAGTATTCGTAACTGTTGAGCAGCAGCAACCCCTCGGCCAGCGGCGCCAGGGACGACACTCGCGCCCGGCGTGCCGCCGATCCCGGCTTGCGACCGGACGGCAGCCACCAGCAGCCCTGCCCCCGCGCCGCGTAGACGAACTCGTCCAGCGCCGGCAGGGACGCCACGCCCACCACCGCCTCGCCGTTCTCCTCCAGGCCGATCAGCACGCCGAACAGCGGCACGCCGCGCACGAACGCCTTGGTGCCGTCGATCGGGTCGAGGATCCAGCGCCGCCCCGACGAGCCGTGCAACTCGCCGAACTCCTCGCCGAGAACCCCGTCGTCGGGGAAGCGCTCGCGGATCAGGCGGCGCAGCTCCTGCTCCGCGCCGCGGTCGGCCAGCGTCACCGGCGAGCCGTCGCCCTTGATCTCCACACCCACGTCGCCCTGGTAGTAGGGCATCACGATCTCGCCGGCGCGTCGCGCGGCTTGCAGGGCGAAATCCAGCGATTCGGCCAGCGAAGTATCAGTCATGCGGCCCTCGGTGCTCGGGGTGGGACGTGCTGATGATGTTCACAGGGTCGGCGGGCAACGTCAAGGGCGTGCGTTTTCGGTTTGTGATTGACCGGCCGCAGTCGTTGACCCTATAGTTGGTTGAGGCCCAGCGCACCATTTTTCGCGAAGGGGGTGGACGGGTGGCCAAAAAAGAACCCGACGAACCTCAAGTCCTCGGCTTCCTCGGCGTCGGTCTCGACAACACCGACGAGCACAAGCGCGTCACGACGAGCGAGTCGTTCCTTCTCATCGGCGGCTCGGAGGAGACGCACGAGCGCATGCAGGACGCGGCCATCCGCTTCGAGGAATCGCTGCGGATGCTCGGCAAGCGGCTCAAGGAAACGTCACCCGACGAGGCGGCCGACCTCCTCCGCAAGGTAATAGAGCGGTAGTTGCGCCCGCCCTCCCCGGGCCCGTTCCGGTCGTCGCCGTGAAACCCCCGTCCTCTGCCGGGGGTACTTTCTTCCGTGTACCTGACGCTGGGCTCGGACGTGCATGCTCCAGCATAACAAGGATTGCAACAAAGACGATGCCGCACTGGTCCGGCGCTGCCTGCGGGGTGACGCCGAGGCCGTCCGAGCCCTGGTGGAACGGTTTCAGGCCGAGGTGTACGGCCTGTGCGTGCGGCTGCTCGGGCACCGTCACGACGCCGAGGACGTGTCGCAGGAAGTGTTCCTCCGCGTCTTCCGCAGCCTGCGGCGCTGGGACTCGTCCCGGCCGCTGCGGCCGTGGGTGATGGGCATCGCCGTCAACCGCTGCCGCACCTGGGTGAGCCAGCGCGCTCGGCGGCCGGAGTTGGCCAACTACCTCCAGGACACCGCGGCCGCCCCCGCGCCCGACGATTCGACGGAACTCCTGGCCGAGATCCGTGCCGCCGTCGCCGCCCTGCGCCCGGATTATCGCACCGTGTTCGTGCTCTTCCACGAGCACGGACACCCTTACGACGAGATCGCCCTGGCGCTTGGCCGTCCCGTCGGCACCATCAAGACCTGGCTGCATCGGGCGCGCCTGGAAGTCTTCGATCATCTGAAGCGGCGCGGCATGGTTGCCGACGAGCCGCTGATCGACCGCGTGTCCTCCGGCACGCCCCCCACCGAGGGCTGAGATGAATTGCGACGACTGCCGGCAGCGATTGCAAATGCACCTCGACGGCGAGGAGTGCGGCGCCGACCACGTCGAGGCCCACCTGGCTCACTGCCCCGAGTGCCGGGCGATGGACGGGGCCGCGCGTCGCCTGCTGGCCGGGCTGCTCTCGACCCCCGCCCCGACCCCACCCGGCGGCCTGACGGAGCGCGTCGTCGCCGCCGCGCTGGCGGACCGGCGCCAGCGGCTCCGCTGGCGCCGCCGAGTGGCGTTCGTGGCCGGCGGCCTGGCCGTGGCCGCGTCGCTCCTCCTCACCGTCCTGCTCACTGGCAGCCCAGGGAGATCGCCGAAGGTCGTTGACCTCACTGGCCCGGGCACCTCGACGAGGAACCAGGACGAACCGAGTCCGCCTTCCTTGAACGACAACATGGCGGAAGCGACGTCGGCCGTGGCGTCCCTGGCCCGGAAGACCGCGGACGAGACGGTCAGCAACGGACAACTCCTGGTGCCGAGCGTCCCGCTGGGGATGCCGGCCGAGGAGGCGCTGGCGCCGCCGCTGGACCCGCCGGCCCAGTCGCTGCGCCAGGCAGGTCAAGGCGTCGCGACCGGGCTGGAGCCGGTCGCCACCTCCGCGCGGCGGGCCTTCGACCTCTTCCTGCGCGACATGCCACCGGTGACCCCCGAGGCGAAATCCGGACTGTAGCGATCCCCAATCCCACTGGCCGGCGCGACCTGTGCCGCGTTGGCCAGGAGCAACGACCATGAACACTCGCAGCCCCCGCCCTCTGATCCGCCTCGCGCTCGCGGCCGCCCTGGCCGCGGCCGTCTTTCCCGCCCTGGCCAGGGCGGCCCCGCGCGACGAACTGCTCCGCCTCGTCCCCGATGACGTGGCCTTCTGCCTCGTCGTGCAGGACCTGCGCCAGCACTCCCAGGCGCTGGCCGCGTCCCCCTTCGCCGAGGCGTTCCGCAAGTCGCCGTTCGCCGCCGGCTTCAAGGACTCCCCGGAGTTCAAGAAGCTGGCGCAGCTGGACGCCGAGCTGCGCAAGCAGGTCGGCCTCGACACCGCAAGCATCGCCGACAAGCTCCTGGGCGACGCTTTCGTCCTCGCCTACCGCCCCAACCCGCCCGGCAAGACCAACCAGGACCAGGGAATCTTCCTGCTGCGGGCGCAGGACGCGGCGGGGCTCGGCGACTTCGTGGAGCGCCTCAACCGGGCGCAGAAGGACTCCGGGGACTTGAAGGAGCTGGAGGAGCGCCGCCACGCGGGCGCCGCCTACTTCCGGCGCGCGGAACGCAAGGGCGAGAACTTCTACTACGTCAACGGGCCGGTCCTGGCCTTCTCGTCGCAGGAGGACATGGTCCGCCAGGCGATCGAGCGCGATCGCAAGGAGGGCAGCGGCGAGCCGGTCGCGGCGAAGCAGCTGCGGCTGCTCGGGGCCGACCGGGGGCTGGCCGGGCTGTGGATCAACCCGCGCGCCTTCGACGCCGAGATGGACCGCAACCTGGAGCAGGCCAAGGGGGCCGAGGCGGTGGTCCAGCGCGCCTTCCTGCGCTACTGGAAAGCCCTCGACGGGGTCGGCCTGGCCCTGGAGATCGAGAAAGAGGCGCGGTTGACGTTGACCCTGCGCGGCCGCACCGACGATCTGCCCGCCGCGGCGAAACGACTCCTGACCGAGGCCGCCCGACCGTCCGAGGCGGCGGACCGCTTCCCCGAGGACGCGCTGCTGACGGTCGCCGGCCGACTCGACCCGGCGGCGCTGCTGGACATGCTCGCCGACTTCCAGACGAAGGAGGCGCGGGCGGCGCTGGCCGAGGCGCTGGAGCGCGGCTTCGGGGCCCCGTCGGGCAAGGACTTCGCCAAGGAAGTCCTGCCGGCGCTCGGCCCCGACTTCGGCCTCTGTCTGCTGGCGCCGGCCGGCCCCGACAAGGGCCTCGTCCCGCAGGGGCTGCTGGCGGTGCGCGTGGGGTCGGACCAGGGCGCCGACCAGGCGGTCCTGTCCGCGGTCGATTTCTACGCCCGGCTGGCGGCGATGTCGTACCGCGGCCCGGGCAAGGGGATCAGTCTGAAAACGCTGCGACAGGACAAGGTCGAGGTCAAATATCTTGCCGGGGAGGGCGCCTTCCCCGCGGGCGTGCAGCCGGCCTACGCGCTCAAGGACGGCTACCTGGTGTTCGCCTCGTCGCCGGAGGCGCTGCGCCGCTTCGGACCGGCGAAAACGTCCGGCGCCGTCCCGCTGCTGCGTCTCTCGGCCAAGGCGCTGTCCCGTTACCTGACGGAGCGGCGCGAGGAGCTGGTTGCGGTGGTGGCCGAGAAACACAACCTCTCGAAGGACGAGGCGGCGCGGCGCCTCGACGGCCTGCTGGTGGGGCTGCGGCTGCTCGACCGGGTCGAGATCAGCCAATCGTCCGAGGCCGGCCGCCTGTCGCTGACCCTGCGGATCCAGACAGCGCTTCCGCTGAAATAAGGCGAGCGGCCGGACTAACACTCCCCTCGCCCCGGGACTCCGGGGCGAGGGAGGAGAAGACACCCCGCGAACCACTACTCACGCAGCGCTTCCAGCAACCGCCGCACGTCCTCCTCGGTGTGTCCCGCGGTGAGGCTGATGCGCAGCCGCGACGTGCCCTCCGGCACCGACGGCGGACGAATCGCCGGCACCAGCAAGCCCCGCTCCTCCAGCCGCGCCGAGAGCCGCACCGCCGCGGCCGCCTCCCCAACGATCACCGGCACGATCTGACAGCGTGAGCCGCCCGTCACGCCCAGGCCATCCCGTAGCTTCTCGGCCAGGGCCAGCAAGCGCCGCCGCCGTTCCGGCTCGGCGCGGACCAGCGCCACCGCCTCCCGCGCCGCCGCGGCGAGCGGCGGCGCCAGGGCCGTCGAAAAAATGTACGGCCGGCCGCAGTTCACCAGGTACTCGACGAGCCGGTGGCTGCCGCAGACGAAGCCCCCCTGCGCCCCGAGTGCCTTGCTCAATGTTCCCACCTTGACGAGGTGGTCGGGATCGAAAGTCCGCGGTGCCAGCAGGTCGGTCAGTCCGCGGCCCCCCTCACCGAGCACCCCGGTGGCGTGGGCCTCGTCGATCAGCAGCAGGGCGTCGTGCCGTTCGGCGAGGTCGATCAGGCCGTCCAGCGGTGCCAGGTCGCCGTCCATGCTGAAGACGGTGTCCGTGACGATCAGCCGCCGCCGGGCCGCGGGTCCCTCTCGGGCCAGCAGGTCGTGCAGGTGGTCGAGGTCGCAGTGGCGGTAGACGTGGAGGCGCGCCCGCGAGAGCCGGCCGCCGTCGATGAGGCTGGCGTGGTTCAGGGCGTCGCTGAAGACGGCGTCCTCGCGGCCCGCCAGGGTAGACACCGCGGCGAGGTTGGCGGCGTAGCCGGTGGCGAAGACCAGCGCCGCCTCCGTCCCTTCCCAGGCGGCAAGGTCGCGCTCCAGGTCGCGCAGCGGCCGCAGGTGGCCGGACACCAGCGGCGAAGCCCCCGCGCCGCAGCCGAAGCGCCGCGCCGCTCGGGCCGCCGCGCGCGCCAGGCGTGGGTCGGCGGCGAGGTCGAGGTAATCGTTGGAGGAGAAGTTGACGATCTCGCGACCGCCGAGCCGCACCCGCGCCCCCTGAGCCGACTCCAGACGGCGGCGGCTGCGATACAGTCCCAGGCGGCGGCGCTCGTCCAGTTCGTCGTCGATCCAGTCGGACATGGCCCCATCCAGGAATGACATCCGAGGCTCGTGGTGCGCGCGGCTCGCCTGCACTGCGGGGAGGAGTGCGGACAAGTCGATCGCACTACGAAGTCCTTGCTGGCGGACTTCATGGCTACGACTTGCGGCTGGGCATGCAGAGGATGACCAGCGTCAGCACGGTGAAGAGGAAGGCGAGGAAGTAGCCCAGCACGGGCACGCGGCCGGAGTCAGTTTCGCTGTCGGCGCGGGCGGCGGTGGTCCAGAGCACCAGGACGGCGAGGGGAGTCAGCCAGCGGCAAAGACAGCGGAGGATCACGTTCGCGCTCCTGTTCGGACTTGTGGGACAATCGTGGCTCACGGTCTTGAAACCGGGCCTGTCCTTGCCTCACCGACCACGGTTTCCTGGGCCTTCCTTGCCGCCGTAGCTGTCTGGCGTGTCCGGGATGGACGAGGAAGGCGCCTCTGCCATCCTATCCCC
>DATFNV010000054.1:0-5861 GCA_035266225.1 Gemmataceae bacterium | reverse complement strand
TTCACCAGCGTCTCGGTGTTCACGTCGGGCCTGAGCGGCATCCGCGACGCCGCCAAGGGTTGGATGAACATACCCTTGATCGTGGAGGCGTTCCTCGGCACCCTGCTGTGGGGCCTGTTCATCGTCGCCTTCAGCCGAAGGAAGGAAAAGGTGTCAGGAACCGTTCAGACATCATGTCTGAACGGTTCCTGACACCTTTTCCTGACCCGCCGACAGAGTTAGCAAGGGCCGACGACGCGGTATCGACATAAACAGAGATGGTGATAGGGTTTATGGAAATTGGAATCGCAGAACAGTGCCATTCCTGGCAGGAAGCCAAAAGGAAGGAAGCCAAAAGGAAGGAAGCCAAAAGGTGTCAGGGACATTTTCTATCTTCATACGAAAAATGTTCCTGATCCCTTTTGGTCTCCCTTTTTCGTCTCTCGAACCCCTTTTGGCCTCTCGGACACGACGGCCGTCTGGCCCAGTCCCGCGACCTAGCCCCCGGTCTCGCGCCGCACCAGCGGGATCGACAGCGGCGTGTTCTTGCCGGACTTCCACTGACTGGTGAGCAGGGTGACGTTGCCGTGGGCCAGGTAGCCGTCCCACAGCCAGGACGTCTTGCCCGCGGCGGCGGCCCGGTCCGCGACACAGACCTCCGGGGAGGACAGGCCGTGGACAGCGCCGGTGCGGGCGGCGGGGGGAGACGGGCTGCCGGGGTAGGTCGCGTCTGACAGGGCCATCTCCTTTCGTGGGATTCGTTGCATTCGTTGCGCGGCGCAGGATTCGTTGCGCGCCCCCGGCCGTGCGCAACGAATGCAACGAATGTTGGCCACACGGGGGCCGGGACTACTGAACAGACTACCACGACATGACAGCGCCAGGGGAGGCGAGATGGGTATGACATCCCCCGACATCTCATGACATTTTGGGGAGAGGGCAGAGAACCTGGACCGGCGAAGAAATCGATGACCCCGTTGACAATCGTTCCGGTCGGCACGGGGTCGGTCGCGAATTACATGCGGGTTCCGCCGTGGGACCATGTCAGTGACAGGACCGGGGGCACGCGCTGCGGCCTGCTGGCCTGGCTGTTGCCCATGGCGCACGACGGGGTACACGCAGTTCCGCTCGTTGCCGCGATGTTCGACGCCGGGGCGGCAGCCGACGAGGTGTACTGCCGGGGCCTGGTGCAGCGCCGATACCGTCGGATCCAGGTCCGGCTGGAGAAAGAGGTGGCGCTGGACGACGTGGGCGCCATCCCCCGCCTGATCGAACTGGCCGACGCCTACTTCGAGAGCAAGCAATGGAAGGACGAGGACCGGAAGTGGCTGCTGGAGACGTACCTGGCCTGACCGCCGTCCCGTTCCCGGCGAAACGCCTGGGGCGACAGGGTTCGTGGCACCGGGCGTACGCTCTCGCATGGACAGGAGGCCAGGGCCTGAGTGTTGCGACGAGACGGGCTGGCCGCTAGCCGCGGGCTAAAGAGAGACACCCGGCCCGGAGGCGACCCGGCCCCGGCCTGGCCTGTCTCTCGTTTCCTGGGCGCCGCCTGAAGGCGACTCCTACGGCCTGCTGCCAACGCCCCACTCGGGGAGTTCATCACCGACCAGCATCGAACGCAGCCGACTCAGCGTATTCACGATCAACGACCCGGCGAAGCCCGCCAGGCCGCTGACCGTCGAGGCCACCGCCGGGCCGGCCAGGTAGCAGCCGACGCCAATCACCAGCGCGATCAGCAACGGCTTGCGGAAGTGGCGAGCCAGCGACCAGGCCATCACCAGGCCGAACCACACCCGTCGGGTGAAAGCGTTCATGCCCCGGAGGCGAGGCCGCTTGCGGCTTCGCGGCGACTTCGCGGCGACCCGCCGGTTGGTGTTGCCCTGGCGCGGCGGGTTGGCTATAAGCCCCGTCTTCCCACACAGGATTCGGGTGAGGATACGCGGGCCGTGGCTCTCGGGGGAGGTGCCGCGCCCGCCGTCTCTGGCGGGGGAGGGGGAGAATGCCAGCCATCGGGGTGCTGAGCCTGATCGTCGCTAACGAGGCGCTGACGCGGGGGTTGGCCGATCCGGAAGCACGCATGCTGATCGAGTGGCTCGTCGAGCAGGCGGAGCGCCTGGCCGCCGCCCAGCCGGCGGAGGACGTCCTGGCGAAGGAGGTGACCCGGTTGTGCCGGCGGGCGCGGGCGCTGGCGCGCTTCGTGAGCCTGTGGTGTCACGAGGGGGGCCGCCGCGCCGCCTGTCAACTGGCGGCCGTCGAGCGCTTCGCCTGGGAGCTGCCGACCCGGGCTGTGGACCCGTGCGAGCTGATGCAAGAGATCCTGTTTTGCGAAGGGGAAGTGCTGGCGCGCGGGGGGTGACAGCCGCTTGCGGCTTCGCAAGACCTGCGAAGCCGCAAGCGGCCCACCGTCAGCGCTTGGAGAACTGGAAGCTCTTGCGGGCGCCCTTACGACCGTACTTCTTGCGCTCCTTCATGCGGCCGTCGCGGGTGAGGTAGCCGGAGTCGCGCAGCTTCTTGGCCACGCCGCCGGGGCCGGCTTCCTGGGCCTCGGGCTGGCCGTCGGCGGCGGGGGCCGACGGCTCAGGGAGGCCGAACATTCCCTTGAGGGCGCGGGCGATGCCCTGCGAGGCGGCGCCGCCCTGTCCGGTGAAGCCGCCGCCCCTGATGGTGATGATCGCGTCGAGGCGCTTGCGCATGTCGGTCAGGTCGAGCGGGCCGTAGACCGCGGAGCGGTCCTTGTCCTCGGTGAAGTATTCCTCGACAGATCGGCCGTTGATGGTGATCTGGCCGGAGCCTTCGGTGAGGCGCACCCGGGCGACGGCTGTTTTGCGCCGGCCGGTGCCGAGGTAGTACTGCTTCTTCGCTTTAACTTCCGCCACGGTCGCTGTCTCCGTGTTACAGTTCGAGCTTGAGTTCCTGGGGCTGCTGGGCCTGGTGGGGGTGGGTCGGCCCGGCGTAAAGCTTCAGCTTGGTCATCTGCTGCCGGCCGAGCTTGTTGCGCGGCACCATGCGCTTGACCGCCTCGTACAGGATGCGCTCCGGGCGCGGGCCGGCGAGCACCTCACGAGCGGTGAGGACCTTGAGGCCGCCCGGGTAATGGCTGTACGACTGGTAAGTTTCGCTGTCCCACTTCTTGCCGGTGAAGCGGACCTTCTCCGCGTTGACGACGATGATGAACTCGCCGGTATCGACGTGCGGCGTGTACTCCGGCCGGTGCTTGCCGCGGAGGACGTTGGCGATCTGCACCGCGAGTCGGCCGACGACCTTGTCGGTGGCGTCGATGACGAACCAGCGCGGCGCCATCTCGCCCCGAGGGCCGATGAGCTTGCCGTCGCCCTGCTTCCGGGCCATGAACGTGGACATTGCTCTTCCCGCAACTTTCGAGGCCGTACTTCCGAAAACGTCATCATAAGGGGCGCGGAAACGTCGTCAAGGGCAGGCCCGGCGCTTCTGTCGCGCCCGTGCGGACACGCGCGCGCGATTCGTGTAACATGGTGCGGTATTCTCCCACCCGCTACAGGAGACTCCCGCCATGCGAACCCTGCCTGTGACACTGGCCTTGCTGACCGCCCTCTCCACGACCGCGGCCCGCGCCGCCGAAGCAGACGTCATCCGCTCCGCGAAGAGCGGCGCGTGGTCGGCCGCCGACACCTGGGAGGGCGGCCACGTGCCCGGGGCCGGGGCCAAGGTTCAGGTCCGCAAGGGGCACCGCCTCGTCTACGACGTGCAGTCCGACGTCGCCATCCGCACCCTTCACGTCGCCGGCACGCTGACCTTCGCCGCGGACAGGGACACGCGCCTCGACGTGGGCCTCGTCAAGATCCAGGCGGGCGACGACGCCTCGGAGAACGGCTTCGACTGCGAGGCTCACCTCAAGGAGCCCGATCCGGCCAGCCCGCGCCCGGCCCTGGAGGTCGGCACCCCCGACAGGCCGATCGACGCCAAGCACACCGCCGTCATCCGGCTGGTGGCCTTCGACGGCATGGATCGGGAGACGTGCCCGGCGATCGTCTGCTGCGGCGGCCGCATGGATTTCCACGGCGCCCCGCTGAATCGTGCCTGGGTCAAGCTGGGCGCCACCACGAAGGCCGCTGACAGCACGGTGACACTCGCCGAGGCCGTCACCGGCTGGCGCGCCGGCGACAAGGTGATCGTCACCGCGACGAAACTGACGCACGACATCGGCCAGGACGGCGGCCGGCTCAGCACCGAGGAGCGGACTGTCAAGGCCATCGACGGCACGAAACTCACCCTCGACAAGCCGTTGGAGCGCGAGCATCTCGGCAGCGGCGATTACCGCGGCGAGGTGGCGAACCTGAGCCGCAACGTCGTCGTCGAGTCGGCCGACCCAGCGAAGGCGCGCGGCCACACGATGTACCACAAGTATTCGGCCGGGTCGATCAGCTACGCCGAGTTCCGCCACCTGGGGAAGGAGGGCGTCCTGGGCAAGTACGCCCTGCACTTCCACCTCGTCGGCGACACGATGCGCGGCAGCTCTGTCGTGGGCGCCTCGATCTGGGATAGCGGTAATCGCTGGCTGACGATCCACGGCACCAACTACCTCGTCGTGCGCGACTGCGTCGGCTACAAGAGCATCGGCCACGGCTTTTACCTGGAGGACGGGACGGAGGTCCAGAACGTCCTCGACCACAACCTCGCCGTGCAGGCGCTGCGCGGCAAGCCGCTGCCCAAGCAGCTGCTCCCCTTCGACGAGAACAACGGCGCCGGCTTTTGGTGGGCCAACAGCCTGAACACCTTCACGCGCAACGTCGCCTGCGAAAACCACCGCTACGGCTTCCGCTTCGAGGCGACCAAGACGAGCCGGCTCGACCTAACGCTGCCGGTCCAGGGGCCGGACGGCGAGCGCAAGCCGACCGACATCCGCACCCTGCCGTTCGTGCGCTTCGAGGGGAACGAGGCCCACTGCGACGGGCTGTACGGCTTCAACCTCGGCGAGGGGGTCAACCGCGCCGGCCCCGACGAGAAGCACCCGTTCATCGTACGCGACATGAAGATCTGGGAAGTGCATTACGCCTTCCGCCCGCAGGTGCCGTCGCTGCTGGTGGAAGACATGCGCATCCACCGGGCGGCCTACGGCGTCTACCACCCCAACTACGACCGCCACGTCTACCGGCGCCTGCTCATCAGCGAGACGGACACCGAGCCGTTCAACCGCGGCCACGACGACGACAGCGTGCAGTACGGGGTGCTGGTCGTGGACGGCCTGACCTTCGCCGGCAACCGTAACAGCAGCATGCCGCTGGTGCAGATGAGCGACGACAACCCGACCGGCACCGCGGAGACGCACCTGCGCCACGTCAAGGTGATCGACCGCCACGACGGCAACAGGCGGGCGCTGGTCAACCGCGGTGGCGGCCCGCGGCCAACGCCGAAGACGCCGACGAGCGTGCCGGTCTACCTGCACGACTGGTACGGCCCCGGCCAGGACGCCAAGGTGATGAGCACGGCGGCGAAGGACTTCGGCAAGGACGGCCTGACCTACGGCGAGGACGCCCCGCTGACCGGCGACGAGTCGCGCGTGGCGAAGGTGACGGACGTCAAGTTCCCCGAGCCGCTGCACCCGGTGGACGACCTGCCGCCGGCGACGGTCATCACGCGCGTCGAACGGCGCGATGGGAAGGTGGTGGTGCGCGGGACGACCAGCGATAACGGCACCGTCACGAAGGTGACGGTGAACGGGCAGGCGGCGAAGGCACTGGCGGCGAACTTCGCCGAGTGGGAAGCGATGCTGGGCGAGGTGAAGGCGGGGGAGTTGAAGATAAGCGCTCACGCCGAGGACGCCGCCGGCAACGTGGAGAAGCGGCCGCATGTGGTGGTCCTGCGCGAGGCCGGGCGAGTAAAATGATTGCGGGGGGGGGGGGCAT
>DATFNV010000053.1:0-7659 GCA_035266225.1 Gemmataceae bacterium | reverse complement strand
CAAACACGCGCGAGATAACGCTGCCGGTGTGCGGCTGGATGTTGTCGGCGCCGAAATCGTGGCCGGTCATCATCCAGCGCTGGCCGTTCTCGTGCGTGGCGCCGGTGCGATAGTGGAGGCTGCGGATCAGCGACACCTTGTTCATCATGCGGGCCATCAGCGGGAAATGCTCGCAGATCTGGATGCCCGGCACGTTGGTTTGGATGGGGCGGAATTTGCCGCGCACCTCGGCGGGTGCGTCCGGCTTCATATCCCAGGTATCTAGCTGGCCGGGCGAGCCGACCAGGAAGATGGTGATGCAGTTGCGGACCTTGCCGCGGCGGCCGTCCACCGCCCCGGCCGCCTCGCGGCGCATCAGCTCGGGGAGGGTGAGGCCGGCCAGGCCGGCGGCGCCCGCCTGCAGGAAGCTGCGGCGCGTGACTCCGTGGCACAGCGGCACCTTCACGTTTCCGACGTTCAACACGGCATCGACTCCTTGGCTTGGCGGTCGTTGGAAGGCGGGCGGGCGGGGGGAGGGACGGCGGGGGGAGGACAGCGGGGGCGCGGTCAAATCTTGTACGTCACCTTGTCGGAGACGTCGATGAACTTGCTGACGGTGAATTCGCCCTTGGGATCCTTGGCGTAATTGACGTATTTCCACATCTGGAGCACCACTTCGTAGGTGCCCGGCGTGGCGTCGGCGTGCTGATAGCTCGCCTCGGCGCGGGCGGGGACGGTCGCGACGACCTGACCGTTCTTGCGCACCACCCACTGCAAGAGCGAGCCCCAGTCGTTGACCACCTCGCCGCGGACCACGCGCCGCCCCTCCAGCCGGACGTCGGCGCGCGGGCTACCTTCAAATTTCTGCTCCATGAGGGATGCCTCCGGTCGATTAACCGATCGTTCGCCGGCAGACGCTCGCCGGGACATCGGTCCTCAGACTACCCTGGTGAGGATAACCGTCCGGAGGCCGGGGCTCAACGCTTTTCTTTCGTTTCCGTCTTCTCGGTGTGCGTCTTGACGAAGTCCATGACCGCCTTTTGGGTCGGGTCGCCGGCCTCGATCATTTTGGCGATGATGCTGATGTGGGCGCGGTCCGCCATCTTCAGCGACGTGGCCTCGCACTTGTGGTCCTTGAGCGCCCGGCACATCTTCTCGGCCATCCAGTCGAGCGTGAGGAAGTCGGCGTCGGCGTAGATGAGGAGGAAGGGCGGGTGCTTGTCGCCGACGTTGAGGATCGGTGACGCCTTCTTGCACACCTCCGGGTCCTTGCCGAAGGCACTGGCGAGCGCGCCGGCTGGGAGGATGGTGTACACGCCGCTGATGGAGACGACCCCCCGGATGTCGGCGAACGAGCGCTTCTCGGCCTTGAGGTAACTCTCGTCGGTCGCCAGCAGCGAGACGAGGTGGCCGCCCGCGGAGTGGCCGCAGCAGACGATCTTGTCGGCGTCGCCGCCGTGCCTGCCGATGTTGTTACACGTCCAGGCGAACGCCTTGGCCACGTCCTGAATGTGCGCGGGGTGCCGCACCTTCGGCGACAGGCGGTAGCTGATGACGACGGTGCCGATGCCGCGCGACGCGAACGCCTCGCCGAGCTTGGGGTACTGCTTGCGATCGCCCCACTTCCAGGTGCCGCCGTGGACGAAGAAGAGGACCGGGAAATCCTTCTGGCCTTTTGGCAGGTACAGGTCGAGCTTCTGTTTGTCCGGGTCGGGCACGGTCAAGAAATAACTGGAACATACTGCGCCGGCGAATGGCTGACTTTGCAGCAAGATTGTCACATAGGCGTTCACGTTATTTCTTGACGTTGCCTCAGCCTCCTTGGCGTCGTTGTAGTCGATATTCTTGACGACCTCAACCTCGCAGAGCTTTGCTTCCTTGGCCGGCTTCTTTGGCTCGTCGGCCGCGGCCGGGACGGCGAAGAGGACGGCGGTCAGCGGTACGAGAAGGGAGCGAAGCGCTTTCATCAGTCGGTCTTCCGCAAGGTGGACGGGCGGGGGAGCAACAACGTCACCCATTATACCCGACGGTCGAGGCGCGGTTTCGCCGTCGTCGGCCCGCGCCCGGAAGGCTACCTCGGCCATTGTGATGTTCGGGGCGCCGTGGTAATCTAATTGGGATCGTGAGCGCCACCCCGTTGGCCCGATTTCCCTCGTTCCCGTCCCCCGTCGCGCGGGCCCCACGTCGTTCCCGCGCCACAGGAACCAACTGTGAGCGCCGGCGTCCCTCGTCGATGCCGCGCGGGAGACGACCGAACATGCGCAGTCCGCGCGCAATGTTGCGCCGCTACCTGGTTGCGGTCGGGCTGGTTCTCGCCGCCCTGCTGTTGACGTCCGGGTTGCGCGCCGCCCTGGAGCCGACGCCGTTCCTCCTGTTCCTGGTCGCGGCCCCTGCGGCCGCCTGGTACGGCGGACTTGGGCCGGGGGTGCTGGCCGCCGGCCTGTTGCTGGCGGTCGTGCCCCTCGCCTTCCCCGACGCGGGGGACGCGATCGTGCTGGACGCGGCCAACAGCCGCCGCCTGGTCATCTTCCTGACGGCCACGATCCTGCTCGGCTGGCAGAGTTCGGCCCACTCCCGCGCCCGGGCCGCCCTGGGGCTCCTCGCCGATACCGGCACGTTGCTGGGGGGGTCGCTCGACTACGCCTCCCGGCTCACCACGGCGGCGCGCGTCGCCGTCCCCGACTTCGCCGACGGCTGCCTCATCGACTTGTTGGACGAGGGCGGGAGGCCGCGCTGCGCCGCCGCGGCCCACGCCGACCCCGCGCTGGAGAAACGGCTGCTCCTGGCTGCCGAGCAAGAGCCGCCGGCGCCGCAGGCCCCGCAAGGGGTCGCCGAGGTGCTGCGCAGCGGCCGGCCCCTCGCCTGCTCGCGCCTGTCCGAGGGCCGCCTCGAAGAGGTGATACCCGAGGGGCCGCGGCGGCAGGCCCTGCGGATCCTGGGCGTCCGCTCACTGCTGATCGTGCCGCTGTGCGCTCGCGGCCGGACGCTCGGCACGATGACGCTGCTGTCGTCGCGGTGGCTGCGCCGCTTCCGCCGCGCCGACCTGACCCTTGCCGGCGAACTGGCCCGGCGCGCCGCCGTGGCCATCGACAACGCCCGCCTGTACCGCGAGGCGCGCGGCATGGAGGAGGCGCTGCGCAGCCGGGCCGAGCAGCTCGCCGCCGCCGACCGGCACAAGGACGAGTTCCTCGCCGTCGTCGCCCACGAGCTGCGCGGCCCCCTCGCCGCCCTCCGCGGCTCGCTGGAGGTGCTGCGCCTCTACGGGCCCGAAGCCCCGCCCGCCGAGGCACCGCAAGGGATCATGGTTCGGCAGGTGGACGCCCTGGCGCGGCTGGTCGATGACTTGCTCGACGTGACCCGCATCACCAAGGGGACGGTCGCCCTGCGGCGGCAACCGCTGGACCTCAACGACGTGCTCCAGGCCGCCGCCGACACGACGCGCCCACTCCTCGACGGCCGTCGCCATACGCTGACCGTCACCCTGGCCCGGGAGGGCTGCCCCATCGACGGCGACCCGCAGCGCCTGGAGCAGGTCTTCGTCAACCTCCTGACCAACGCCGCCAAGTACACCGACCCGGGCGGCCACGTCTGGCTAAGTGCCGCCCGGGAAGAGGGGCCGGGCGGTGTACCGCAGGCCGTCGTCTCCGTGCGCGACACCGGCATCGGCATGGCGGCGGAGTTCTTGCCCCACGCCTTCGACCTGTTCGCCCAGGGGGCTGAGGCGCCGGGACGGTCGCAGGGCGGCCTCGGCATCGGCCTGGCGCTGGTGCGCCGCCTGGCGGAGATGCACGGCGGCACCGTCGAGGCGCACAGCGACGGTCCGGGGCGGGGCAGCGAGTTCGTCGTCCGCCTGCCGCTTCTGACCCTGGAGGGCGGAGGATGGAGCGTGGAGCGCCCGGAGCCGACTTCTGCTCCGTCTCCGGTCCGTGATCCGGGCTCTCCTCTCAACATCCTGGTGGTGGACGACAACGCCGACGCCGCGGAGAGCCTCGGCCTGCTGCTGCGAATGCGCGGCCACCGGGTGCGCCTGGCCCCGGACGGCCCCGCGGCCCTGGCCCTGGTCCGGGAGCAGCCCGCCGACGTGGTGCTGCTCGACCTTGGCCTCCCGGGGATGGACGGGCATGAAGTCGGCCGGCGCCTGCGCCGGGAGCCGGGACACGACAAGGCGCTGGTCGTCGCCCTGACGGGCTCGGGAACCGAGGACGACCGCCGCCGCTCGCGCGAAGCCGGCTTCGACCATCACCTCGTCAAGCCCGTCGATCCCGACGACCTCGACCGCATCCTCGCCGGCCGCTGACGGGCGCGTCCCATCCGCCCACGATGGGGAGCGCCGCGCCGCAGCCGATAAGGCACCGAATTTGCTCACGGTAAACTCCTGTCGCCGTTGCCACCCGGCCCTTCGGCGGAGGAGAAGAACGATGTCTTACCAGCAAGTCGAGTTCTGCATCCGTGCCTGTATCGATTGTGCGGTGGCCTGCGAGCAGTGCGGCGAGGCGTGCCTGGCGGAGCCGGACGTGGGCATGATGGTGGACTGCATTCGGCTGGCTCGCGATTGCGCCACGCTGTGTTGGAACGCGGCCGACTTCCTGAGCCGCAACTCGCCGTTCGCCGCCGAGTTGTGCCGCGTCTGCGCCGACCTCTGTGAGGCCTGCGCCGCCGAATGCGAAAAGCACGAGCCTGAGCACTGCCAGCAGTGCGCGGAGGAGTGCCGGCGCTGTGCAGAGGAATGCCGGCGCTTGGCCGGCGTCGCCGTCGCGTAACAAGCTTCCCCTCTCCCCACGGGGGCGAGGGGAGAAAGTGGGTCAGCGGTTGCGATCGGTCATCGCCCGCCGAATCTCGCGCTGGGCTTCCTGCTTTTTCTCGCTTTCGCGCTTGTCGTACTCTTTCTTGCCGCGCGCGACGGCGATCTCGACCTTGGCGCGGCCGTCGCGGAAGTACATCCGTAGCGGCATCAGGGTGAAGCCGCGCTGGGTGGCCTTGTCGGCGAATTTGGCGATCTCGCGCCGGTGCAGCAGCAGCTTGCGCGGCCGCTTCGGCTTGTGATTGAGGCGGTTGCCGAAGGTGTACTCGGGGATGTCGCAGCCGATCAGCCAGACCTCGCCGCCGTCCACCTTGGCGTAGGCGTCCTCCAGGCTGGTGCCGCCCTCGCGCAGGCTCTTGACCTCGGTGCCGGTCAAGACGATGCCGCACTCCAGCTTCTCCTCGATGGCGTAGTCGTGGAACGCCCGCCGATTGCGGCAGATCAGCTTGATGCCCTCGTCCTCGTCGCTTTGTTTCTTGTGCGCACGTGCCATGGCTCGGTTCTCCTGAGGAGAATCGTAACACAACGGCCCGGATCGGAGAAGCCGCTTGCGGCTTAGCGTTCGCGCAACCCTGATTGCGCGAACGCTAAGCCGCAAGCGGCCTAGTCACCGCATACGTCACCCACAGCGACAATCCGTAGCCGACGCGCAGAGCCGCCTGCAGCACGACCCACCACAGCGTCAGGTTGAGCATCTTGCTGGCGCCGACCAGCGCCGTCTGCACCTCGACGGCGACCATTTTCCGCGGGTTGACGAAGCCGAAGGTCACGGTGCGGACGACCGGCGCCGCCCACGACTTCAGCCAGAATTCGGCCTGGTCGAGGTACTTCTCCATCTCGGGCCGGTCGATCTTGCCGACGACGAGGATGAAGTAGACGTCCACCGCGAGCATCGCCAGTCCGAACAGACCGACGACGGGCAGGGCCAACGGATGCTCGAAGAGGCGCCCCAGGGTGAGGCCGTGCGGCGGCCGGCCGGCCTCGGGCCACAGCAGGCGCGAGGCAAGGGTCTGGGCGAGCATCAGCAGCAGGGCCAGCGCCGCGGGGGCGATCGTTTCCCAGGTGAGGAAGATGCCGCGGTGCTGCTTGACCAGATCGAGGAGGCGCGGCCAGCGCGACGGGAAGGAGCGCAGCACGGCCAGGACGGTGCCATACTGGCGGACGCGGGTGGCCGTGCTGAACAGGAAGGTCGCCGCCAGGTAGAAATCGAAGAGGTGAATGAGGTTGAGGTCCCAGAGTCCGCTCATGAGCACCCCGCCCGCGGCGCCGGAGAGAATGTCCGCGCTCACTCTACCCGCGACGGCGGCGGCGCGTCCAGACCGGCCTTCTCTCCCCTCGCCCCGGTACTCCGGGGCGAGGGGAGCAAAGCGGGCTCCTTGACCCGCCGCGCCGCAGGCACTAGGCTAGCGCTTCTTCCATCCATTCCGAGGGGCCGACCATGCCGCGCTGGGGATACGTCGGACTGGCCCTGGTCGCGAGCCTGGCACTGGCGGGCTGCGGGCCGAAGGCCGATTACAAATACCGCGTCGTCGTCATTCCCAAGGGACTGACGCACGAGCACTGGCAGTCGGTCCACCGCGGCGCCGACCGCGCCGCCGCCAGCCTGGCCGAGCAGGGCATCAAGGTCGAGGTCATCTGGGACGGGCCGCGCACGGAGGACGACGCCCAGGCGCAGATCACCCTCGTGGATCGCCACGTCGCCGGCGGCGTCAGCGGCATCGTCCTCGCCCCGCAGCACAGCGAGACGATGGTCGCCCCCGTCAAGCGCGCCGTCGATAAGGGCATCCCCGTCGTGGCCATCGACTCCGGCCTCGCCGACCAGGACGTCCTCATCAAGTACATCGCCACCGACAACTACAACGGCGGCAAGCTGGCGGCCGAGCGGTTGCTGAAGGTGCTGCGCAACGACGGCAAGCCGGCGCCGAAGCTGGTCCTATTCCGCTACGCCAAGGGCTCCGAAAGCACCGAGCAGCGCGAGAAGGGCTTCGAGGACCACATCAACAAGGTCATCGACGAGCAGAAGAAAAAGGGGGAGCCGACGATCACCTGGCTGTCCAACGACAAGTACGCCGGCGCCACCGCGGACTCGGCGCTGAAGGTGGCGTCGCCGCTGCTGGGCGGCTTGCAGGACCAGGGCATCGACGGCATCTTCGCGGTGAACGAGTCGTCAGCCACCGGCATGTTGCGGGCGATGCAGAGCCTCAAGTTGAATAAAAAGGTGCGCCTCGTCGGCTTCGACTCGAGCCCGCCGCTGTTGCAGGCGGTCTCGGACGGCGACATCGACGGCCTGATCCTTCAGGACCCGTACAAAATGGGTTACCTGAGCGTGTGGACGCTGGTGAAGCACCTCGAAGGGTATGACGTGGCGCCGGACGGCGACAAGGAGTGGAGCACCGGCGAATACCTCGTCACCAGGGAGAACATCGATGAGAAGGGCATCCGGCAACTCTTCGACCCAGACCTGCAGATGGATCGCGGATTCGGGCTGCCGGAGTTGAAGAAGAGGTGATTAATCCCCGTTTAGCGGCCGCCCTCGGGGCGGCCGCTAAACGGTCCTGGCACCGCGCATGACACCGCCGCGCCTGACCATGACCGGCATTGCCAAGCGCTTCGGCTCGACGCAGGCGCTGCGCGGCGTCGCCCTGGAGTTGCGGCCCGGCGAGGTCCACGCCCTCGTCGGCGAGAACGGCGCCGGCAAATCGACCCTCATGAAGGTGCTCAGCGGGGCCGTCCGGGCCGACGCGGGCGCGATGACCCTCGACGATCGGCCCTACGCCCCGTCCGGCCCCCTGGAGGCGCGGCGGCGCGGCGTTGCCATGATCTACCAGGAATTGACCCTCGCCCCCCACCTCAGCGTCGAGGCGAACGTCTGCCTCGGC
>DATFNV010000052.1:0-11854 GCA_035266225.1 Gemmataceae bacterium | reverse complement strand
GCCGTCCGCCGTCGGCACCGCCAGCACCTTCTCGCCGCAGGCCCAGTAAGACGGGTCCTCGCCGTCGCTGAGGTGGCGCAGGTGCTCGTGGGTGATGCGCGCCTTGTCGTCCAGGACCGGCTGGAACGGGTCCTCGTGGGTGTAGGAGCCGACGCCCGGCCCGCTCCACGGCGACGCCTGCAACAGCGCCCCCTTGTAGTTGCCGGCCCAGGTGTGGACGCCCGCCCCGTGTTTGCCGATGTTGCCCGTCAGGATCATCGGCAGGTAGGTGGCGCGGTTGTGCAGGGTGGCGTGGAAATAGTGGTTGATCCCCTCGCCGATGTGGATCGCCACCGGATGGCCGGCCTTCGTCGTCTCCCAGATGTCCTCGGCCAACCGCCGCACCAACTCGGCCTTCGCTCCCGAGATCTCCTCGACCGTCTTCAGGTCGTAGTCGGCGAGGTGCCGTTTGTACATCTCGAAGACCGGCATCACCTCGGCCTTCTTGCCGTCCAGCAGCGCCACCTCGAACGTGCCCGTGAGCGCCGCCTCGACCGCCATGTTCTTGCCGACCTCGTCGCGCGAGATGGCGACGACCTGTTTCTCCTTCGCGTCCCAGACGGTGAAGTCGCCGACCTTCGCCCGCTGCTCGTCGGTCAGGCCGTGCAGGCTGTACGATGGCCCACCCTTGAGGTCCTTCGGCTTGTACTCCTTGATGACCTCCTCCGGGCGCAGGCGGCGCAGGGTATCGGTGCGGACCAGCAGCGGGAAGTCGGTGAAACGGCGCACGAAGTCGGCGTCATACCAACCCTCGTCCATCAGGATTTTCGTGACGCCGAGAAACACCGCGGTATCCGACAGGCCGGGGCGGACGCCGATCCAGTAGTTCGACTTTGTCGCCGGGCAGTTGTACTCGGGGGCGACGTCCACCAGCTTGCCGCCGCGCTCCATGCACTCGTTGAGCCAGTGGGATTCGGGCATCTTGTTCTCGATCAGGTTCTTGCCGACCTGGATGACGAGCTTGCTGAATCGCAGGTCGTTCATGTCCATGTCGGACGTCTGTAGGCCGTGGACGAACGGCTGCCCCGGCGCCTGGTCGCCGCGCCAGGTGTATTCGTTCCAGTCGCGGCCGCCGCGGGCCTTCTTCGGGTCGTCGAGCTTGCGGACGTGGTAATCGAGCAGGCCGAGCAGGTTGGCGAGGCGGTAGATGCCGAACTTGCCGACGACGCCGTGGATGGGCAGGTTGGAGCCGACCTTGACGGTGCGCGTGCCGGCCCCCTGCACCTGGTCGATCATGATCTCGTCGTAGCCGTCCTTGACGAGGCGGGCGCGGCCGTCGTCGCCGCTGTAGGTGCGGGCAATCGCCTCCAAGGCGCCGGCGACGTACTTGTAAGCGTCGTCCCAGGAGACGCGCACGAAGGTGTCGTTGCCGCGGTCGTCGAACCGATACTGCTTCCGCAGCTCCGGTTTGTCCGAGAGGGACGGGAAACCGGCGTCGGCCCACTCCTTCCAGCCCTTGCGCAGCACCGGCCCCTTGAGGCGGTACGGCCCGTAGACGCGGCGGTGCATGGTGTAGCCCTTGGGGCAGCCGCGCGGGTTCCAGGCCTTCGTTGCCCGGTTGCCGTACAGGTCGCCGCAGCGGTCGTGGTCGTAGTTCTGCTCGCTGCGAAGCATGACGCCGTTGCGCACGAACGCCCGCAGCCGGCACATGTGCGTGTCGTTGGGGGCGCAGACCCAGGTAAAGGTCGAGTCGCAGCGGTACTGGTCGCGGTAGACCTTCTCCCAGTCGCGCGCCGGGTAGACGCCCAGCGGGTTCTCGACGCTGACCCCATCGAAGGAGCGCAGCGCCGGGGACAGCAGCCCGGCGCCGCCCGCGGCCAGGGCCGATTTCAGGAAATCACGTCGGTTCATGGGTCCACCCCGCCTTACTTCTCCAACTGCAGGTCCTGCCAGATCGACACCAGCTTCTGCCCGTTGCGGTCACGCGCCTCGCCGTCCCAGAGGGCGAAGGCGACGGAAACTCGGTCCCCCGGCGCCAGGCCGACCCCGCCCGCGCCGACGTCGAGCGGCCGGCGCAGTACCACAGTCCAGCGCCCGTCCTGCCACGAGGAACTGGCCGTGACCGCCTGCGACGCCCGCGGCCGCATGGTCAGCGTGCCGAAGCCCTTGGCCTCCAGGCTGCCGGCCGTGAGCGGGTGCGACGGATCGGCGAGCTGGTTACCGGCCGCGTGCGCCGTCAGGAAGTCCTTGTCCTGCTGATCAGCCGCGTGCGGGCGCGGGCCGTCACCGCCCTTCTCGAAGGGGTACGAATCGACCGCCATGTTCGGATAAACGTTGTCCACGTCGGCGGCCTCGCCGGGCTTCGCCGCCCAGCCGGCACGCCACAGCCACACGTCCAGCGCCCGGTCTGCCCCGCCCATGCCCAGGAACGGCTCCGGGCTGCCCTTGTAGAGCTGCACGGCCGCCATGTCCTCGAAGTCCTGCGGCCGCACGGCATGGTCATTCTTCGTGGCATCCTGCCAGATCAGGCGGATGGCTAGCGACTTGCCGTCGTGTAACGCCGCCACGCGCAGCGCCGGCTCGGCGTAGTTGCGCCACCACAGCGGGGTGACCACGATGGGGACGGATTCGGCGTTCTGCCAGGCATCGTCAGGGACGTCGGCGGGCAACTCGGCCGGCGCGCGCTTCGCCGTCACGGCGCGCCGGCGGTGCTCGACGCGTTCCTGGCTGGCCGGCTCCGACAGGGAGAGCACGAAGTTGATCGCGTCGGCACGGCGCTCCGGGGTCAGCACGGGGAAGGCCGTCATCGGCGACCCGGGCATGCTGAGCGTCATCCGAGCGTAGAGCTGGCGCGGGTCGCGACCCCCCTTGAAGATGCCGCGCGTGAAATCCCTGGCCTTCGCCGGCATCCCGTCGTCGTTCCGCATCTGTTGCGGGACGTCTCCCGTGCCCTTCTCACCGTGGCAGGTGGCGCAGAGCTCCCGATACACCGCGGCCCCTTGCGCGAGCGACCCGGCGTCTGCCTCCGGCCACGGCGTGAGAATGTCGATCGGTTCGCCGACCGTCGTCAGGCGCTCCAACCGCTCGGCGACCCAGCCCGGGTCGGTCTGGCCCTGTTCCTCGGCCGCTTGACGGAGCCGCTCCTCGGTGCTGGTGCGGATCAGGGCGCGGACCTGGGCCACCAGTGCCCCGCGGTCTTCCTCACTCAGGTGGCCGAAGGGGAACATCGCGGAGCCGGGCATCCCCCGGGTAATCACCTGCATCAGGTCGGCGTCGGAGGGGTAGCGGTTGGCGGTGCTGACGATACGGAACTTCCGCTCGCCGAAATTGCGTGGCCTGGGGTAGAGGTAGCGGGCCGCCGGGCCGTTGCCGTCCCCCTTGTCGCCGTGACAGGCGATGCAGTACATCTCGTACAGGTTGCGCCCGCGGGTCAGCCGCAGTTCCTCGGGCGTCGCCTCCGGGCCTGGGGGCGGCGCGGGCCGCGGCGGGCCGTGCAAGACGACGTAAAGGACGGCGGCGAATGCCAAGAGCGGTACCAACAGCAGGACGAGAAGCAGCGGGCGACGGCGTATCCATCTCATGGATTTTCTCCCCGCGTGTGAGAGCGAGACGCCGGTCCACACGGCCGGGCCATTACCCGCTGCTGCGTTGCAAGTGGAGTGCCGGCGTCAGGCGGCACGCCGAGGAAAATCGTAATTCGCATGCGGATATCGGATTTTGCCGGGCCAGCGACGGGAGGGGCATGGCGCGGCCATCGGGAAAGGTCGAGGAGCAATCGTAGCGCGGTGTGCGATTTCGGCAGTGTCCGTAGTTGTGCCTGGCGCTGCCGCGCTCATCCGAAAAGCCCGGCGAGCCCGCGGGAGATTCCCCACGGGCCCGCGGTGCTGGGTTGGGTGAGTCGGTCAGTACGCTGGGCGGTCGATGCTCGTGTCGCGCGTCTCGCGGATGTACTTGTGGCACTTCACGCAGGTTAGCGTCAGCTCGACGTAGTTGAGGGCGGCCGAGTCGATGTTCTTGTCCTTGGCGCTCTTGGCCAGATCGCCCGCGACGCGCTGGAAGTCGTTGCTGTACAACTCGTACTTCGGCGTCTTGAGTACATTCCACTCGGCCTGTTTGCTGATCGACATCAACTCGTCGGCCTGCTTGCCGATCTTCGCGAAGTCGTTCAGCGCGAGCCCTTCGAGCACGTTCTGCGACGCCACCAGCTTCTTGTGCATCAACTCGCCGAGCTTGTCGCCTTTCTTCGGCTCCTCGCCGTGCCCGCTCAGGCTCGGAATGCCCAGCAGCAGGGCCAGGACGACCAGCACGAATGTCGCTCTTCTCATTGAGACTCCCTCCGAAAAGTAAGGCGATGTCGCTGTGCCGAATCCGCCCACGGCGTGTGCCGTTCCCGCACGCCGAGCAGGGCGGCGGGCGGTCCGCGCGGGCGAAAAACGCCGGCCCATCGGCCGGGGGCCGAACCCGAGCGGCCGCGGCACCGCAGTTGCTGACGACGGGGTCGTTCCCTGGAACGATCCCAACCCGGAGGTTGAACATGGCCACCGTCACCAGGCCGCACAAGCCCCTGCCGCCGTCCGCGACTCCCGCCACGCCCGCTCCCGCCGAGCCGCGAGCAGCCCCCGACGCCGCCGCGCTCGACCCATTGTGCCCGCATTTCGGCGACCGCATTGCCTTTGCTATCTGGGTGACGTGCGCCCTCTTCATGGCGGCGCTGCTGACGTATGACACGGTCGTGGGGTTGTTCCGCTAACGCTTGCCGTTTCGCGCTCGCGCTATCCCACGAAACGGTTCGTGGGATAGCGCGAGCGCGAAACGGCAAGCCCTTCGCTAGACCTCCGGCCGCAGGTGCCGCAGAACGTCGAGTGCAGTGATGACGCCCACCAGGGTTCCATCCTCCTCGACCACGTACAACCGGTGGACCGTCAGCGCCAGCATCTGCTCCACTACCTTGGGCGCCGGTGTACACGGCGCGACCGAGAACACCGCCGGCGTCATGATGTCGCGCGCCAGCGTCGTGTCCACGGCCTCGACGTGGAACCCGGCCCCCAGGTGCTCGCCCGACCCGAGCGTCAGGTCGGCCCGCTCGTAGTAGGCCGCCGCGCCCTGCTTCGCCCCCTTCTCGCGGTCGTGGACGAGGATGTCGGCGCGGCTGAGGACCCCCAGTGGCCGGCCCGCCTCGTCGATGACTGGGGCCGCGCTGTAGCCGTGGTCCGTTAGGGCCGCAATCGCCTCGCGCACCGTGGCATCGCCGCGGATCGACATCGGGTTCGGCATCATCAAATCGGCCGCCGTTTCCGCCCATAGGGTCAGCCGCGGCGGGGCAGCGACGTTCGTCATCGGGGACATGATAGGTCTCCTTAAACTGAGTGATGGGCCGGAGACCGGCGCCGCCAGACTACCCAGGCAAACCCCATGCCGGCACCGTGGTCAATGCGGGCGACCCTGGCTCATCGGAATAATAGGCGGTTCGCCGCGACGTCGGACCCCGCCGCGGTATGCGGATCCGCACACCTCGGCCCGAAAGCACACACACGCCATGCGGCATGCAATGCTTTCAACACCGGGTTCCACCAGGCGGCCTATTCCTGCGGCTGGCGCTGATGGTGCGCGGTCCACCTGCCCATAGTGCGCGCCGGGCACGCAATTGATCGTTACTCATCAGGGGGGAATCGGCCTTCAAACAGAAGGTTCTCTCGCAGCATCACCCGCGACGGTTCATTGATGTTCAAGACTTGGACCGTCACCTTACCGGTGAACGTCTTGCCCACGAGGGTCGTCTGCTCCCATCGGAAGTGCCGTTTCCAACGTTGTGTTCGCGGATTGAACAGTGGGTAGAGCTTACCGCCGAAAAGTCCCGACAGGTTAGGGCCTTTGGCCCAGTTGCATTCCGCGCAGGCAAAGCACAGGTGCTCGGGATGGTCCCTCCCGCCGTGCTGCTTCGCGATGACGTGCTCGCTGTGGAAAGAAAGGAAATCGGCGTCGTCCTCGTGCAGTCGGCAGTATTCGCAACGACGGCCCGCACGCGCCCGGACGAAGGCCCGGGGAGCGGCATCCATCATTCACCTTGGGAATTGGCAAGCAACTGGCGGGCTTTGGACTTGAGGATGGCGATGAAGGTTCCGTAGGAAACGTAGTTGCCGTACTCGGCCCGTTCTTCCGGGGTGAGCAACCCTTCGTTGCAGCGCCTGGCCAGATACTCCACGCGGGCTTGCAGTTTACGATCGGCCTTCAAGGCAAGCAGCCGCCGGGCAGACTCTGGGGTAAGACATTCGCCCAACGGGCCCACAAGGCGGTCGAGAACGGGAGTAGTATTCGCGGATTTCATGCTGGAATTATACCGGCGAGACGGACTCCGGCGACAGGGCTTTTCGGGAAAACGAACCATCCGAACGTGCCCGGGGCTTGAAACGGGATCGCGAACTGGCCACCACCTGACCGCTGCTCCTCGGGGAAAGCGGCCCCGTGGATTACACCGCCTCGAAGCGGGCGACGATGGCCGTGACGTTGTCCTGCCCGCCCGCCTCGTTGGCCTCCGCCACAAGCCGCTCACACGCCGCCTGCGGGTCGGCCTCCGACTTCAGGACGGCCGTAATCCGGTCGTCCGCCAGCATGTCCGTCAACCCGTCGGAGCAGAGCAGCATCACGTCCCCGGTCTCCAGATCGACCTTCTGCACGTCGATCCGCACCCCGGCCTCATTGCCACCCAGCACGTTGGTGACGACGTGACGGAAGCGGTTGTGACTCACCTCCTCGGGTTTGATGACTCCCTGGCGAGCCAGTTCCCCCGCCACTGTGTGGTCGGCCGTCAGTTGGCGGAGTTCCCCACCGCGGTACAGGTAACAGCGGCTGTCCCCCGCGTGAAACACGAACAGCTTCCAGCCGCTGACGAAGGCCATCGTCAGGGTCGTGCCCATGCCGGCGAACTCCGGGTGGTGGGCCGACTCCTCCGCCAGGCGGGCGTCGGCCTGCCGCAGCGCCGCCTGGAAGTCCTTCAGGACCGTCTGCTCGTCCGTCGCCTGGAGGTTGGAGAACCTCTTCATCAGGTGCAGGACGAACGTCTCGATGGTCGTCACGGTCAGGGCGCTGGCCACCTCTCCCGCCCGGTGCCCGCCCATGCCGTCGGCGACGAGGAAAATGTGTCCCCGGTTGCGGCCGTACTGCGTCGGCGGCTGCGGCAGGCTGGTCTGGCGCACCCAGAGCGTGCGCGCCAGTTCGGCGATCAGGAAGTGGTCCTCGTTGGCGTCCCGGACCTTGCCGCGGTCGGTGTCGCCGAAGCTATGCACGGCGATGGGCGGGGGCGGCGCGTGGGCGGGCGACAGCTTGGGGGGAGTCGCGGACATTATCTTATCCTTTCCGGATCCGCTGGAGAGCATGGAGGGGTGGCCGCGCAAAGCGACGCCTCCCGGGTTCGGGGCACCGACGAGGGTGAAACGAATCTCACACGGAGACCGGGTTGTGGTAGCCAACCAGCATCACCTCGCTGGCACGGTCAAGGGCCGCGCGCCACTCGCTCGCGGCCTCCGCGTCCCAGTCCTCGCCGTGAAACTTCTCAAGGGCCGCCAGCAGCGACTCGATCCACTTCGGGTACAGCTCCGGGGGCACGGCGCGCATGTGGTGCTTGTGGCCGAGGTACTTGAGGTATAATTCCGTTGCGAGGTAGGCGTTCTTGTAATGCCGCTCGACCACCATCAGGGACATCGTCAGCAGCAGGGTCTGGTGCTTCAGGTTCACATCATTGAAGTAGGGCTTCGCCTCCGGGTGGCGCTCGAACAACAGTTCGTAAAACACCGCGGCGACCCCGTCGCGGTCCTCCAGCACCCGGCGCAGACTCTCTTGAATCGTCATGGCATCCTCCCGAGGCCGTCAGTGTTCGACGAGCGCTTCCTACGGGGTCAGGCCGATGATGGCCAGCAGCGCGACAATGCCGACATCGACGCTCCCCTTGCTGCCAGACCGGCGGCGGCGAACCCAGCCCTCGACGAACGGCCAGCGGCGCAGCGACCCGAGTAGGCCCGGCGAGCCGAGCCGGACCCATCGCTGCCGCTCGGCTCGCGTCACCTCCCGGGTGTTTCCAGGTGATACTTGGCGATGAGGCGGTAGAGGGCGCGGCGACTGATGCCCAGCGACTTTGCCGCCTGCACCTTGTTCCCCTTCTCCTGCCGAAGAATTTCGTGGACGTGGCGGCGCTCCACGTCGCGCAGCCGGCGCGGGTCGCCGGGCGCGCCGGCCGCGGGCACCGCCTCGACGAGGTTCTCGGGCAGGTCGTCGGGGGTGATGAGGTGGTTCTCGGCGAGGATCTGGGCGCGCTCCAGGACGTTGGCCAACTCGCGCACGTTGCCCGGCCAGTCGTAGCGCTTCAGCGCCTCCAGTGCCTCCGGGGCGATGCGGCAGCGCCCGCCGCCAACCGGCCGCGTTGTCAGGAAGTGCGCCACCAACTCGGGGATGTCCTCGCGGCGCTCGCGCAGCGGCGGCAGCGCGATGGCGATGACGTTGAGGCGGTAGTACAGGTCCTCGCGGAAGCGACCGGCCTGTTGTTCCTCCCCCAGCGGCCGGTTGGTTGCGGCGACCACTCGCACGTCCGCCTGCAGCTCCTCCGTGCCGCCGACGCGGCGGAAATGGCCGTCCTCCAGGACCCGGAGCAGCTTGGCCTGAAGGCCGGGCGCCATCTCGCCGACCTCGTCGATGAAAAGCGTGCCGCCCTCGGCTACCTCGATCAGCCCCGGCTTGGTATGCACGGCCCCGGTAAAGGCACCCCTCTCGTGGCCGAACAATTCGCTCTCGAGGAGGGTCTCCTGGAGTGCGGCGCAATTGATGGTGACCAGCGGCTGATCGCGGCGCTCGCTGTTGGAGTGGATCGCCCGCGCCACCAGTTCCTTGCCGCTGCCGCTCGGGCCGTAGACGAGCACCGTGGCCTCGGTCGCGCTCACCTTCTCGATCATCGTCACGACGCACTTCATCGCCGGGCCGGAGCCGACGAGGCGGTAGCGGGGAGACTCGAAGCGCACCTGCTCCTGCCACTGGCGCTGCCGCCGGGACAGCCTGACCTTCTCGTAGGCCTTTTGCAGATGGACCTCGAGGTCGGTGAGTTGGAAGGGCTTGGTGAAGTAATCGTAGGCGCCGCGGCGCATGGCCTCGATGGCGGTCCCGATGCTGCCGTGGGCGGTCAGCAGCAGCACCTCGGCGTCGGGCTGCGCCTCCTTGAACTTCGCCAGCAGGTCCAACCCGCTCATCCCCGGCAGGTGCAGGTCGAACAGCGCCAGGTCGAAGCCGCTTCGGCCGATCTTGGCAAGGGCTTCCTCGCCGCTCTCGGCCATGGTCACGGGGATACCGGCGCGGGCAAAGCGCCGCGCCAGGGTGTCGCGCAGCTCCTCGTCGTCATCGACGATCAGCAGGCGCGGCGGCGCGGGCCGCGGCTCGAGTGTCGGGGTGGGGATGTCTGCGTTCATGGCCTCCTCACTGAGGCAAGGTCCCTGGAACGGCGGGCGGGATAAGGCCGCCGCTTGCCTTCAAGGGTTCGTCAGTCGGCGCAGCACGTCGAGGACGCTGATGACGCCAACGAGGGTGCCACAATCGTCCACCACGAACAGGCGGTGAACCTTCAACTCGGTCATTTCGCGCACGACGCGGCTGGCCGGGGCGTCGGGTGAGACGCAGAAGACCGCCGGGGTCATGATGTCGCGTACACAGTCGGCGCCGGGCCCCTCCTCGTCGTCGGCCGGCACGACGTAGTCAATGGCCTCGCGGTCGTGGACGAGGATGTCGGCGCGGCTGACGACGCCGACGGGCCGGCCGGCCTCGTCGATGACGGGGGCGCCGCTGATGCCACGATGCGTCAGCAGCTCGATGGCCTCGCGGACGGTGGCACTCTCCCGGATCGAAACCGGGCTCGGTGTCATCAAGTCGGCGGCCTTCCACTGTTCCAGGACCAAGCGGGGCGTGGCTTCTAGCAGCGGCGCACTTTTCATGGGAGTGTCTCCGCAGGGGACAGCATTACAGGCGAAGGTCACGCCGATGAGGTGGGCGCGCACGCGAGCGGACCCATCTCTTGCAAAGGTCGGGGAGATTCGCCGCGTGGTTTCGAAGCAAACCTGATGCCGCCGACGAGGAATGGGGGCGGCGACAAGAGCGGCGTGAAGAATGCCGCGTTTCGGGGGCGGCCGGTGCCGAGATGGGGGACAGGCAGGCGAATCACCGGGGGCGGGGGGTGTGCGGTATCTGTCGCCGGCGCCCAAAACCGCACACCCGCCGGCGAGCGCCTCAGCCGACCTTTGACGATTGATCCGGCGCCAGGCCCTCGCGGAAGGCAGTCGGCGGCAGGTAGCGGTCGAACACCGCGGCGGCAACGCGCACCAGCAACCGCCCCAGCGGCTCGGTCAGCCTCACGGCCTCGTCGTCGTACACGGCGATCCCTTCGTCGATCAATTCGTGAAGCCTTCTCAGTTCATCCGCGAAGTAGTCATCGAAGGCGATGCCGAAGCGATCCTCCAGCGAGCGCTTGTCAATGGCGCCGTGGCCGTAAAGCTGCTGCATCAATTCGCGCCGCAGCCGGTCGTCGTCGGACAGCCGCAGGCCGCGCTCGGTGGCGAAGTCCTCGGCGGCGGCCTGTTGCCAGTCAGCGGTCGCCTTGTGGTTCTGGGCATAGGCCCCGTCGAGCTGGCTGATCGCCGACGGGCCGAGACCAATCACGTCCAACCCTTTGCCCGTCGTCATCCCCTGGAAGGTGCGTCGCAGCGAGCCGTGCCGCCGTGCCTGCGCCAACTCCTCGTCGGGCTTCGCGAAGTGGTCCAGGCCGATGAACTCGTAGCCGGCCGCGAGGAAGCGGTTGATTCCAAGCAAGTTCAGCTCGAGCGGCAGGTCGCCGGAGGGAAGGTCGGCCGGGCGGAAGACGTTCTGCCAGCGGAAAATCTCCGGGATCACGGCCAGGCGATAGAAGGCGATCCGGTCCGGTGCCAGCGCCAGCGTCTGTTCCAGCGTCTCCGCCATGCCTTCCAACGTCTGGAAGGGCAACGCGTAGATCAGATCGAAGTTGACCGAGGCGAAGCCGAATTGGCGGCACCAGCGGACGACGCGCTCGACCAACTCGAAGGGCTGCTCGCGGTTGACGGCCTTCTGCACCCGCCGGTCGAAGTCCTGGACGCCCAGGCTGACGCGGTTGAAGCCGAGTTCGCGCAACGTCGCGAGGTGCTCGCGCGTCGTGAGGCGTGGGTCAATCTCGACGGCGATTTCCGCGTCGGGGGCGATGGCGAAGCGGCCGGCGAGGATCGCCCACAAGCGGCGCAGCCCTTCGGGCGGAAGAAACGTCGGCGAGCCGCCACCGAGGTGGACCTGCTGGACCTCGGCACCCAGGTGCGCGCCAAATCGCCCGGCCTCGACTTCCAGGCCCGCGAGGAGGGCGTCACTCGGGTCGTGCTGTTTGCGCTTGGCGGCGGGGACGATCTCCTTGGTGCAGGCGCAGTAATAGCAGAGCCGCTCGCAAAATGGTACGTGGACGTAGAGCGATAACGGCCGGCGCTCCGCGTCGGACCGTCGCAGCTCGGCGCGGAGGTCGTCGGCGCCGTACTCGGTGGTCCACGTGGGGGCGATGGGATAGGAGGTGTGTCGCGGGAGGGCGAGGCCGGCATAGCGCCGGTACGTGCGCCGCTCCGCGTCGGTCAGGCGGTACGTGCTCATCAGGAGTTCCGCGTCACACGGGAGTCGTGCCGTGCCACCCTCCGGGAGCAAGGCGGGCGGCGTGGCAGTCAGTTCGCGCTGCTGACCAGGATCGCCTCGGCCGGCTCGGTGTGGGCGACGGCGGCGATGAGGTCGGTGCTCGACACCACCCCGACCGGTCGGCCCTTCGCGTCCACCACGATGACGCGGTGAATGTGGGCATCGA
>DATFNV010000051.1:0-6773 GCA_035266225.1 Gemmataceae bacterium | reverse complement strand
GAAGGACCACGCCGAGGCCGTCGCCCTGTGGCTGAAGGAAGAGCCAGACGTCGTCAAGGGCAAGCCGGACAAGGCGGCGGAGCGCTTCTTCGAGCCCTACGCGACGGCCCACCGCGCCACCTGGCCCGGCACCGAGGACGAGAAGACACCCGAGGGGAAGACTCGTCAGGTGATCAGCCCCGTGACCACGGGGGATGACATCCGCTCGGCCTGCTTCGAGGGGTGGTGGGAGGCGGCTTCGGCGGAACTGCGGGCCAAGGTGAAGCCAGTTCCCGCGGACATGGTGATGACGTCTGGGTCGGGCCTCGACCCGGACGTCACGCTCGACGCGGCCGTGTACCAACTCGACCACGTGGCCGGGAAGTGGGCCGAGCTGACCGGTCGTGCCAAGGCCCAGATCCGCTCTGAAATCGAGGAGATGCTGAACAAGAAGGCCGAGGCGCCCTTCGGCGGCCTGGCCGGCGTGAAACTCGTCAACGTCCTGGAAATCAACGTGGCGCTGCGCGGCCGCTACGAAAAGGACAAAAAACCGAGTCAGTGAATCAGCACGCGACGGCGTCGCATGACTCGCAACCCGCCTCGCTCGCTTCTCGTTTCCCCCTTCGGCTACACACCTGGGGGCGAGGTCGAGCGAGGCTTTTTTCGCCTCATCACGCCTGCGGCTTAGAAACTGTCTCAACAACCCTCTTGCCGCTTGCGGCTTCGCAGGACAGATTGCGAAGCCGCAAGCGGCGAAGACATTTTTGTTACGGTTTCTTAGCCTTCCAGTCGGATGCGGATCGGTTGCCCCTTGCAGCGGTCCTGCAAGAGCCGTTCGAGGTTGGCGCGGATGACCAGCGGATCACCGCCTCGGAAGCGGAAACGCGCCCCCTGGAGGGTCGTCATGTACGGGTACACGGCCCGAAACTCCGGCGGCGGCGGCGCATCGCCCGCCTGGCACAGCTCGGACCACACCTCCGCCAGGCGCTCGACGTCCACGCCCTCGACGAGGATGGCGAAGCGCTTTTGCTCGTTGGGCGGCGCGACCGCCGGGCGCGGCTCGGCCGGCAGGCTCATGACGACCCGGCTCTCCGGCACCTTCGGATCCTGGTTGACGTAACCCAGGGCGCCCAACTCCGGCACGTCGAGGCCCACGAACTCGGTCTGGGCGCTGACGCGGTTGCCAACCAGACGCCCGATCAGCCAGAAGAAGCCGTAGGCGACCGGCAATACCCACAGCAGGTTCACGACGACGCCGATGACCTGCGCCGCCAGTTGCGAGCCGCTGCCGTAGAACAGGCCGGCCACGGGTCCGGCGACGCCGTTAAAGTGTGTCTCCGGCGCGTAGCTCCCGTCGGCAAACAGCCCCAGCGCCAGCGCGCCCCACAGTCCGCCGAGGCCGTGGACGCTGATGGCGCCGACCGGGTCATCGACGCCCAGCCGGCGCTCCAGGAAGAAGGCGCCCCAGACGGCCAGCAGCCCCGCCGCCCCACCGATGATGAACGCCGCCCACGGGGCGACGTAGGCGCACGGCGCGGTGACGCCGACCAGCCCGGCGAGGATGCCGTTGCACAGGAAGCTCGGGTCGGGCTTGCCGTACCACTTCCACATGGCAAAGAGCGACGCCAGCCCGCCGGCGGCCGACGCCAGCACGGTGTTGACCGCCACACGGGCGACGTTGGCGTCCGACGCCGCCAGCGTGCTGCCGGCGTTGAAGCCGAACCAACCGAACGCCAGGACCAGCGTGCCGAGCATGTACATCGGCACATTGTGCGCCGGCAGCGGGTTGGGCCGGCCGTCGGGCCGGTACTTGCCGAGGCGCGGCCCGAGCTTCCACGCCCCGACCAGGGCGGTAAAGCCGCCGACCATGTGGACCACCGACGACCCGGCGAAATCGACGTGCCCGTGCCCCAGGCCGAAGTTGGCCCCCAGCCGGGACAGCCAGCCGCCCCCCCAAACCCAGTGGCCGTAGACCGGGTACAGGACCGTGCTCATGAACAGGCCGTAAAGGACGAACGAGGAGAATTTCCAGCGCTCGGCCAGCGCCCCCGTGGGGATGGTCGCCGCCGTGTCCATGAACATCAATTGGAAGAGGAAAAGGGCGAACAGGCCGGCGGCGTCGTGAGGCGCTCCCGCCAGGAAAAAGCCGCCGGTGCCGAACAGCCCGCCGACGTCGCGCCCCGGGACCGACCCGCCGCCGAGCGAGAGGGGGAGGGCGTGTCCGCCGTACATGAGGGCGAAGCCCACGGCCCAGAAGCCGGCCGTGCCCAGGCCGTAGATGACGACGTTCATCGCCATGGTGTGGGCGGCGTTCTTGGCCCGGACCATGCCCGTCTCCACGAGCGCGAACCCCGCCTGCATGAAGAAGACGAGGAAGCCGGCGAGCAGCACCCAGGCCAGGTTGAGCGCCGCGGCGGTGCCGGTCGCGGGGATCACTGCCTGTCCGTTCATCCTCTTTTCCTCCCCTGTTTAGCCGCCGGCCGATTGATCGTTTCTCGCGCGCGGCATCCCACGAGACATGTCGGAGGATGCCGCGCGCGAAACGATCAATCGGCCGGCGGCTACCTCTTCCACGGCGCGTACAGGAACAGCAGAATCACCCCGAAGATGACGACGGGCACCAGCAGCGCCAGCACGACCACGCGCAGCGTGCGCCAGCGCGCCTGCCACACCGCCGGCGGCCGCAAGCGCTGGTCCCGCCCGGTCACCTGCACCTTCTCCGGCGCGTCGAGGTCGGCCTTCAGTTCCGCGGCCGAGCGGTAGCGGTCGTACGGCTGCATTGCCATCGCCCGCAGGATGATTTCTTCCACCTGAGGCGAAATCTCCGGGTTGATCTTGCGCGGCGCCACCGGGTCGCCCACCAGCCGCGCGTTCATGATCAGGTACGGCGTGGCGCCCTCGAACGGCGCCTGTCCCGTCACCATCTCGTACAACATCGCCCCGAGGCTGTAGATGTCGGTGCGCTCGTCGCCCCGCTTCCCCTTGACCTGCTCCGGGGCCATGTAGTCCGGCGTCCCCATCGCGGCCGTGAACCCGGTGAACGTCAGCCGTCGCAGGCCCGCCGCCTTGGCGATGCCGAAGTCCATGATGCGCAGGCCGCCGTCCTTGCACAGCATGATGTTTTCCGGCTTCAGGTCGCGATGAATCACTTCATGCTGATGCATGTACGTCAGCGCCTCGCATAGGCGGCTGGCGATGCGCAGGGCGTCGGCGACCGGCAGCGGCCGCACACTTTGCATCAGCTGCCGCAGCGTTTGGCCCTCGAGGTACTCCATCACCAGGTACGGCCGGCTCTTCTCCTCTACCGGGACGACGTGCAGGATGTACGGGTGGTCGAGCGCCCGACCGATCTCCTCCTCGCGCTGGAAGCGGGTGAAGAAGCCGGGGTCGCTCTCGAACTGCATGAACGGCACCTTCACGGCCACCGCCCTGTTCGTCTGCAGGTCGCGGGCCTTGAAGATCGACGCCATGCCGCTGCGGCTGACGACGTCGGTGATGTGGAAGCGTTCGTCGAGGATCTGACCGATCTGGACCTCGTTGCTCATGGTCAGCTCGGGGGTTTCCTGGTAGATGGGCAGCCCGCGGTAGTACAGGAGTTGCTCCACGCGGTCGATGCGGACGACGACGACCGACAGGTTGTCGTCGGTGCCGTGCTGCTCGGCCAGTTCCACGAGCTTCCGGCACGCCTCCGCGGGGGGCAGCCAGGTGACGGCGTTGAAGATCTCCTGTTCGCTGACGTGCCAGTAAAGCCCGTCAGAACACACAACCATCAGGTCGCTCGGGTGGACCTCGACCGAGTAGTAATCGACCTGGATGGTCGGATCCTTGCCGACGCTGCGGGTCAGCAGGTTGCGGAACTGGCTGGTCCTCGCGTCCTGCTGCGAGATGAGCCCAAGCTTGAGCTGGGTGCCGACGTAGGTGTGGTCGCTGGTCAGCTGGCGGATGCGGCCGAGTTGGATGTGGTAGGCCCGGCAGTCGCCGACGTGACCGACGGTCACCTCGTTGTTGCGGAAGACGGCCGCGATGAGCGTGGTGGCCATGCGCCCTTCCGCGCGGTCGGCCATGCCGGCGTCGTAGACGGCCAGGTTGCCGGCCACGAACATTTGCCAGAGGACCTGGTTGGGCGCGACGCCTGGTTTGGCCTCCATGAACTTTCGCAGGGCCGCCTCGACGGCGAGCTTGCTGGCGACCTCGCCCTTTCCCAGCCCGCCCACGCCGTCCGCGAGGAGGACGACCGACCCGCGCTGCCGCTCGTCCTCGGCGTCGGCCGGGCGCCAGACGGTAAGGTAGTCCTCGTTGTTGGGGCGCACCGGCCCGGGAAGCGAGAGCTGTGCGTAGGTCAGTTCCATCAATCTCTTCCTTCCGGCCCGGCGGCTCCTCCTCACGCGGAAATAGTCTACATACCCTCGCTCCAAAGAAAAGGAGGCGCCTGCCGCTTGCGGCTTCGCCTTGCCGCCCCTGGAATTCTCCAATTCCAGCACGCCCTGCCCAAGGTCTGGGCAGCTTCTGGGCCCCATCGTCTCATCGGGCAAAATGTCCGATCGGGCCCGATTTGTTAACTCTCAATTTCCCAAGGGGTTGCGCTTCGTTTCCCGTCGCGCGGCAGGCCGGCATGTCAATTGCGTGAAGGCAGTCTGGTACCTGCCACTCGGTTTGACGACGCCCGGGTTCATCGTGCGCGCAGCGGACAGTGGCAGGTCTTCTCTCCGGACCTTGTTTGTAGAAAGAGGTGCAGTGGTGGCTTCCTCTCCCGACGGAACGCCGCAGATGAAGGGGACGCTCGGCCTGACCGGGCTGACCATGAACGCCATGGCGCTGATCGCGCCGGGCGCCTTCCTGTGGCTGACCTTCGCGCAGCAGTGCCAGTACGGCGCCCCGATGGCGGGGTCCGACATCTGGTTCGGCATCCTGGCCGCCCTGGCCCTTTGCTTCGCCACCGCCATCTCCTACGCCGAGTTGTCCAAGCTCTTCCCCGGAGCCGGGTCGTCGTACTTCTTCGCCGAGCAGGCGTTCCTGGCCAAGACGCACGCCTTCAAGTTCGCGCGCGTGGCGAAATTCATCATCGGCTGGTCGAGTCACCTCTACTACTGGGTGTACCCTGGGGTGATGGTCGGTGTGACGGCGATCCTCGTCGGCTACCTCGCCGGGCAGTTCTTCCCAATTACTTTCAGTTCGGCGATCGGCAGCCCGCCGCTGATGATCGGCTTCTGCGTGCTGTTCGCCTTCGGCGTGGCTTACATCGCCTACCGCGGGATCACCACCTCGACCACGGTCAACATCGCCGTCAACATCATCCAGATCAGTGCCCTGCTCATCTTCTCCGTCATCGCCATTGGCTACCGCGTCGGCCACGGTGAGGGAACGCGCGGCTGGACCCTCGACCCGGACAGCACTCCGATCAACGTCGTGCTGGCCCAGGACAAGGACGGCAAGCCGTTCAAGGACGCCGAGGGCAACTGGGTCGTCGAGAAGGACGAGAAGGGTGAGCCCAAGCCGCTCCTCCTGGAAGGCTACGACAAGCCGATCACCGATGAGAAGGACCCCAACAACGCCGACGCCACGCTCCCCACTCGCCAGTTGTTCGCGAACGCGGCGGACGTGGTGAAGCCGCACGGCTTCTCGTACATCTTCATCCAGGCGGGCATCGCCATCCTGATCCTCGTCGGCTTCGAGTCGGTCACGGCGATGGGTGAAGAGGCGAAGAACGCCCGGCGCGACGTCCCGCGGGCGGTGCTGCTGTCACTGTTCATCCAGGGCGTCGTGTGTTACGGGATCGAGTACTTCGCCGCCGGCTATTTCTTGAACCCCGGCTACCCGATGACCACGGCCAAGGGATCGAGTGCGCCGGTCGGCGACATGGCCGTCATCGCCGGCACGGCCCTCTTCAACGGCAACGTCACGGCCGGCTGGTGGTTCATGATCGTCCTGGCCGTGACCGTCTTCCTGGCCCTGGTCGGCACGACCTTGGCTTCGATCAACACCGGCGCCCGCGTGACCTACGCGATGGGCAGGGACCAAGAAGTGCCGGAACACTTCGGCATGCTGCATGAAAAGAACCTGAGCCCCCACCGCGCGATCTGGGCCTTGGCCATCATTTCTGCGGTTTTCGGGGTCCTCGCACTGACGATGCTGTTCGGTGACGCCGGCGCTCTCCCGGACGCCACGATCCAGGCCCTGCCTCATGGGTTCTGGTCGAGCTTCGGCTACGTATCTCATGACACCATGGCGAAGTTTCCCAACAGCCTGCTTACGATTACCCTGGCCTCCAACTTCGGGACGTTCCTGCTCTACATGCTGAGCTGCGTAACCTGCATCTTCTGCTACAAGGGACACCCGAACTACAGCTTCGTGAGACACACGCTCATCCCCTATTTCGGTATCGCTGCGAACCTGATTTGCATGGGCGCGTACATCGTCCTGCCGTTCATGGGATACGGCACGAAGATGGAACCGTTCCTGGCATTAGGAATCGCAGCGGTCTGGGCGATCTATGGAGGGATCTACTTCCTGCGGTCCAGCAAAGCCACGGGGCGCACAACGCTGGTCACCAGTCGCACGTAATGGTGTAGTATGAACATCGCTGAGTTAGCTAGGAAATTCGGACAGGCAATTTTGCCTGTCCGAATTTCCGTTTCAGATGTCAGTGAAATTCTTGGAGAACCCGGGAGAGCCGCTCTCCAGAGCAGTTCATCCTGGGTCGCCTCCGTAAGACCTACGGCTTCCGGCCTTATGCTTGACCTCGAATTCGTGGAACGCACCGACGTCGGGCGAGTCCGCGACCACAACGAAGACTA
>DATFNV010000050.1:0-41791 GCA_035266225.1 Gemmataceae bacterium | reverse complement strand
GGGAATCGGTGCAGACTTGCATGGCGCAGCCTCCTGGTGGGAATAAGCCGTGGGCGCCCATCGCCTAGGATACCCGAAAGCCCACTTACCTTCACCCCTTTTCGGGATTGGACCCGCGCGGTAAGCCGTGCCGGGTCCAGGGGGCCTTCGGCCGACTGGGGGTTGTAGTAAGCCTCCTGGGCGAGGGCAAGGACTGAAGGGGTCAAGCAAGAGGTGTCTACCGACGCCATCTTGCGGAACGGGTTGAAGATGTCCCTGAGGAAGCAGGCTTGCATGTTCCTGGCACCGGCCTCGGCGGCTCTCCTGTCAACCTCCTTCGTGGCTGCCCAGGATGCCGTCCGTTGAGCGAGTGGGGTACGACGCCATGTCGCTGCCAGGGATGGGTCCTGCCTTGCTGCTTGGCCAACCGCCAGGGCCGTCGCTGCGGCCACCTGGGTTGCTGCTTCGCCTGGCGGGTAATTGACCAGGAGTCTTGCAGCCTTCGCAACCACTCTTCGCACTTCCTGGCTGTACAATCCCCGCTGGCGTTCCCGCGCGTTATCCTCGTCTACGCCCTCGCCGCACCGGAAGGTAACGGAGATGTCGCGGTCGAGAACCTTGCGACAGACGGCAGCGGTCCACTGCCGTTCCGACATTCGCCCATCGGCAAACCGCTCGGTGAGGACGGTATTATGCCGTCCGGCCACATCCACCATCGGCAAAACTTCTCGCATGCAGGCGACGGCGAACAGCCTGAGCCTTCGGTCGTTGGTCTGGCCCAAGCCCCTCAAGAACTCCAGCATTTCTTGCGGCGACGTGGACGACAGCCACTCGCTCTCCTTCATGGGCTACTCCTTCCCGAGCAGGAGGTCCAGCACCCAGCACCCGCGAACGTGAACGGTTCCCTGCTCGTGGCAGTGCGCGAGCATGTCCTCCGAGTCGCAGCCGGCGTCCAGCAAGGCGTCGGCCAGGACGGGCATGTCGCCCCACCGCCTCTCCTCGTAGATGGCCTGGGCCAGACCAACGACGAGTCGGTCGTTCCACTTGAGCAGGGAGGGGTCGAGCACCACGGGCCGGAACGGCAGGGGGCCGACGATGTCGCGGAGCAGATGACAGTGGAACTTCTCCTCCTGACCAGGGTCTCCTGCGACCGCAACCGCCGCTTCGACGGCTTGCTGCCAGCTGATTTCGGACCCGCTCATACCCCGGTTACGATACCACGCCGCACGCACGCAGAGCCGCGCGGCCCGTGCCGCTTCCCGTGTCCCGCGCGTGGTCTCGGCGCGCTGGGTTAACTGTTCCGCCCTTCGGACAGCCTGACGAGCGACCTGCGCCGCACGCCCCACGGCTGGCTCGGCCGCTGGCGTTCTCCCTCTGTCGGCCTCCCGCGCGACGGCCCGCTGTGCAACGGCCGCCGCCCGCCTCGCCGCTCGGGCTTGGTCCTCAGCCCGGTTAGCTCGATACGCGGCCTGGTCCGCCGCCAGCACGGCTGCCCGCAGTTCTCTGCTATCGGCCAAGCCATCCGCAGCTGCCTCCACCAGTTCCAGCGCCCGACGGCTCCGGTTGTCGGTCAGCAGATGCCAGACGCTACGCACAGCCGCGCAGGCGAAAAGGCGGTGCTTTCGCTCGCTGGCCCTCCCGCACTTCCGCAGGAAGGCGAGCATCGCTTCCGGCGACGTGGACGACAGCCACTCGGCCTCGGTCACGGCTGGCCCCCCTTCGGCCTCGCGGCGAAGTAGCTGCGCAAGGCTTCCACGCCCCGGCGGTGCTGGCGCCGCTGGTCCTGGAATCTCTCGACCAGGCGCTGCGTCATCCCCATACAACACCAGCGCAGCCCTGCCCAACCTTCCTCGGTCTGGGGGCAATCGTCCAGGTGAGCCTTGACCTCCGCCAGTAGGCCGGGGGGTAGCCAGGCGACAAGTTCAGCCGCACCACCGTCCGCGACTGTTTGCATGAGTTTGAGGAACAACTCGTGCCTGACAAGGCTGCCTCGCTCATACTGGCGGATGATTCGGCGGGCCGCGTCCATCGTGTGCTCCCTTCGGTCACGCTCTCGGGCGGCGGGGCCGCTAGCAGCCAGGCGGCAAGGCGCCGGTGACTGCGGTTGCACCGTCCGTCAGTCGCCCGCCTCATCACAAGCCCACAGTTCGAGGAACTGGTGGTCTGGTTCGGAGGGCAGATGCCTCGCGGAGCCAGGCAGCATCGTCCGCGCTTCCTCCAGTGTCGCAGCAAAGCGAGAACTGTCGGCCTTCTTCACATTGCCAACGCAGGAGGTGTACTCCAGGGTTTCGTAGGCCGCGACCATGTACTTTTCGTCGGGGCCGTAACCGGGGGGAGCGGCCAAGATGCGGTAGAACACCGTGCTGGTCCTTTGCTTCGTCCGCGGACTACCGTTCTCCTGCCACAACGTGCGACAGGGCCATCAGGGATGATAACCGCTCTGCCCGCTGCGTGCGAGCCGCGCTTCCACCCCCCGCCGCTGATGTCCCGACTCGCCGCAGGCGAAAGTCGCACCGAAGGTACTGCTGGCCCACGAGGGCACTGGCTACGCCAAGTGACATTGGTGGACGACAGTGACCCGGACCTCCATGTTCCAGGCGGGGCGTTCGCCGATGAGTACAATGGTCTCGCCGTTCTTGCGGGGAGCCGAATGCATGTCGCGCATCAAATGGGCCGTCCTGCTTCTCGTCCTCTTGTCGTGCGGCCTCCTTCTGCCTTGTACCCAGAAGGTCAGGGAGGACGAGGGTTGGGTGCGGTCGGCGTACAGCCTCCACCAAATCGGCATCGCGCTGCAGGCCTACCACGAAGATAACGGCCATCTGCCGCCGGCCGTCGTTCGCGGCAAGAGCGGCCAGCCGCTCTACAGCTGGCGCGTGTTCCTCCTGCCCTACCTCGACGAAGACTCCCTCTACCGGCAGTTCCGGCTGGACGAGCCGTGGGACAGCGCGCAGAACAGCAAGCTCCTGGAACAGTCGCCGCGCTGCTACGACCCCGCCCTGGGAGGGAACGACGACCCCGGCCTGACCCGCTATCAGGTGTTTGTCGGCCCCGGCACGGCCTTCGAGCGGGACGGCCTGACCTGGACGGACTTCCCGAACCGCCTTTCGGACACGCTCCTGGTGGTGGAGGCGGGGCATCCGGTGCCGTGGTCGAAGCCGGCGGACCTATCCTACGACCCGGCTGGGCCGCTGCCTCCGCTCGGCGGTGCCTTTGGCATGCCGGTCCACGTCTTGTGCTACGAGCTATGGCGGACGGCCGGCTTCAACGCTTGTATGGCGGATGGCTCGACGCGCTTTATCCCCAGCGACACGGACGAGAAGGCACTCCGCGGCCTCATCAACCGGGGGGCGCCGTGACGAGGGACTCGCTGCTTCACTCGTCGGCACCGAACCACCGGACGGCTTCGGTGTCGTGTCCGGGGGTGAAGCGGCGTTTGGCCGCAAGCCGCGGCACGAGGGAGGACGTCATGGGATGGGCGACGCAGTACATCGCGAGCTTGCAGCGGGGGGAGACGGTCCAGTTCCGGCCGAGGGGTGACTCGATGCGGGGTAAGGTCGATTCGGGCCAGCTGTGTACGGTCGAACCCGTGGACCCAACCACCCTGCGAGTCAGCGACATCGTGCTCTGCAAGGTGAACGGCCGCCAGTACCTGCACTTGGTCAAGGCGGTCCAGGGCCATCGCTTCCAGATTGGCAACAATCGGGGGAAAATCAACGGCTGGGTGTCGGCCAACTGCATCTACGGCAAGTGCGTTCGGGTGGAGTGAAGAGTCGCTGAAGAGCGGGTCGCGAGCATGGCGAGGCTATACCAGTACGTCGGGCCGAACGACATCCGCGAGCGGGCTGCAACCGCCCCGGCCGGTGCCTCTGTTCATTCGGCCCGTGACCTTGCGGAGTGTACTCGGCAAACGAGACAGCTTCCCGACCAGAGGGGCCTCATCGCCGCGACTTTCGTGGTTGACCGGGAGGGCGTTCTGCGGGTGGCTGACCGCCGCTCCGAGCACGTCGCCTGTGCCGGGGGGAAGCTCGTCCTGTCGGCGGGCGAGATGTTCTTCCGGTTGTCGGCCTCGGGCGTCCAGGTGGTCGAGGTGACCAACCAGTCCACCGGCTATTGCCCCGAGCCCGAATCCTGGCCGGCGGTGGCCTCCGCCCTGGACCGCATCGGCATGATGCACCCGGGCCGGTTCACGCAGGAGGTGGTCTTCCGACGTTGCCCGGCCTGTGGAGAAAGAACCGTCGTCAAGGACGGCTGGTTCGTCTGCGGCCTGTGCGGCGCGGACTTGCCGGCCGACTGGAACTTCGAGGCGAGGCAAGAGCGATGACCGACATCCGATTCCTGAAGGGGGACGCCACGTCGCCCCAGGCCAAGGGAAACAAGCTCATCGCCCATGTCTGCAACGACCTGGGCAAGTGGGGCAAGGGGTTCGTGATGGCCCTCTCGGCCCGCTGGCCTGAGCCTGAGCGGGGCTACCGCGGATGGCACCGCGACCGGGCCGACAACGATTTCGGGCTCGGGGCCGTCCAGTTGGTGCAGGTCGAGCCTTATATCTGGGTGGCCAACATGGTCGCGCAGCATGGCATGCGGGGCAGTACGCGCACGCCGCCGATTCGGTACGACGCGGTCGAGGAGTGCCTGCGGAAGGTGGGGGAGAAAGCCGTGGAACTCCACGCCTCGGTTCACATGCCGCGCATCGGCTGCGGCCTGGCCGGGGGGAGGTGGGAACTCATCGAGCCGCTCGTCGTCAAGACCCTCTGCCAGAACGATGTGCCCGTGATTGTCTACGACTTTTGAACCGGGCACCCAACGGGGCCGCCTGACTCGGCAAGGACGAGTTACCGTTCTGAACGTGGGAGAACGAATTGCTCCTACCGGATGAGGTTGAGCAGGGGAGGATTCCCTGGTCTCCCGCTCTTGAGGCGCGGCATCCGAGCCACGTCGTGCGGCACGGCCACCTTTCACCGGCCCGACGTTGCGGCCGCCCTGCGACAGGACCCGGCCACCGCGAAGGCTCGCCTCATCGTCATCACGGCCTACTGCTCCGACGAGGCCCGGCGCCAGAGCCTCGGGCTGGGGTTCGAGCCACACTTCACCAAGCCCGTGGACCCAGACGTCCTGGCGCACTCGCGAGAGCCTTCGACATGACGCTGCGGCGCCGAGCCCGCTCCCGGCTGCGTGCGATGGAGCAGGAGAGGCTTGCTCGGTCGCCGACCTTCTGGATGCGAAGCGGGCAGTATCCCGGCCACGCTGGGCAGCACAGGGTAGCTGCTGCTATTCACCTGACTCGCGCCACCAGTCCGCTCCCGCATGGGCAGGATTGGTGGAAACTGACGTGCTGACTACCTTCGCGGTCGAGTTGAGCGGCTTGTTCATGGCTTCGCCGGCCCTATCATACCGGGCGAGTGTCGGGCAGGTGCAGACTAGCCCGTGCCTTTGCTGAAAGGGCTGGCTTCATGGGTGCCGTCGCAGAGAGCCAGGCAACCCTCGCGTCGCGGGCCGACCGGGTGGCGGGCTACGACATCGCCCGCGCCCTCGCCATCCTGGGAATGGTCGTCGTCCACTTCTCCCTCGTCATGGCGGCCGACCGCAGCGGTCCTGTCTGGCTAGCCGAGGTGCTGGGCTTCCTCGACGGCCGCGCCGCCGCCACCTTCGTCGTGCTGGCCGGGGTCGGCATCACCCTGCTGTCCCGCCGGGCCGTGGCGAGCGCCGACCCAGCAGCCGTGGCCCGGACGCGGAAGACCCTGGTCTGCCGGGGCCTCTTCCTCCTCGTCATCGGGTTCCTCAACCTGCTCGTCTGGCCGGGGGACATCCTCCGCATCTACGGCGTCTCGCTCCTGCTGACCGCGCGGCTCATCACGGCCACCGACCGGCGGCTCTTCCTGGGCGCCCTGGGGTACGCGCTGGGGTTCGTGGTCCTGTTCATCGTGGTGGACTTCGGCAAGAACTGGGAGTGGGAGACGCTGACGTACAAGCGGCTGTGGACGCCCTCCGGGCTGGTGCGCAACCTCTTCTTCGACGGGTTCCGCAGCGTCCTCCCCTGGACTGGGTTCGTGTTCTTCGGCATGTGGCTGGGCCGCCTGAACCTGCGTGACCGAGCCGTGAACAGGCGGGTCTTACTCGCCGGTGTTGGCGTAGTGGTCCTGGCGGAGGTAACGTCCTGGCTGTGCGTGCGCTACTTCCTGGCCCACCCGCACGGGATGGACGCCGAAACCGTCAAGGCCCTGTTTGGTTCCGAGTCGATGCCCGCGCTGCCGCTCTTCCTGCTCGCCGCCGGTGGCACCGCCGTCGCTATCCTCGCCTCAAGTGTGCGCGTTGCCGAGGCGTGCCCGCCGCGCCTCCTGCGGCCGCTGACGGCGACGGGGCAGATGGCGCTGACCTGGTACTTCGCCCACATCTTTCTGGGGCTGGGGGCCGTGGTCGCGCTCGGCCTGGTCTCCGCGGAGCCTTTGCCGGTGGCGGCGGGCTGCGGCCTGCTCTTCTTCGCCGTGGCGGTCCTGAGTTCCTGGCTGTGGAAGAAGGTCTTCCGGCACGGCCCGTTGGAGCGGCTCATGCGGGCGGTCGCAGGCTGAAGAACAGCTCACCGTTCCCCCCTAATCGCACGACTTCGGCAACGCGCGAACCGCAGCCAACGGGCCGAGGGGCGGCGCCAGGTTCCCTCGCGGCCGAACCACACCGCCGCTGGACTCGGCAAGGACGAGCGCCTGCTCACGCCGCCGGTTCGACACCGTTCCCAACATCACCGCAGCCTTCGGGTTCGCCGAAACTCGCGTTCTGGCACGGAGAACATATCGGCTGACTGCACCCGCCGCTCGAACCGCACACGAATGAACAGGTCCAGGGGCTCCGAGACGAAGCGGGCGCAACGAGCGGTCCGACGGGAGACCAATCGCTCCTACAGGATGAGGTTGAGCAGGGAAGCATCCCTGGTCGCCGACTCTGGGCGCGAAGCGTCAACATCCCGGCCACGCTCGCTTCGTTGGTGGAATGGGGCCGGGAAGGGTAGCTGCGAATGCCCGCTACGCTGCGAATGGCTGCTCCCGTCAGGGCCTGACCAGGTTGGCAATTTCACGTTCAACCAGGCCCTTCCCGGCAGCAACTATCGGACAGGTAGCTGGCCCGCTCTCGCTCGCGTGAGCATTCCTGAACTTCGCCGGTTGGTACTGCTACGACGCCGCCGCCACTCTCGTCGATGATGAGCAGGCGAGGCCGCTCGCCGATTCGCCCTGCGTGGCCGCCCTGGACTGCCTCTACCTAGAATGCGCCTCATGAATCTTCTCACTCGGCGCACAGTTCTGCTCGTGCAACTGCCCATTCCGCCCCTCGGCCCCGGCCCGATTCGCGGCAACGTCCCCCTTGCAGCCGCCTACCTGAAGTTGTTCGCGCAGCGGAAGGGACTCGGCGACTCCTACGACATCGACCTTTTTCCCGCTCGTCAGGCGAACGCCCTGGGGGACTGGGGCCTTGTCGAGGCCATCGCCGAGCGTGACCCCTGGTTGGTCGGGTTCACCTGCTACCTCTGGAACATCGAACGCACACTCTGGGTCGCCCGCGAACTGAAGAGACGGCTACCAGGCGTCCGCATCGTTCTGGGAGGCCCTGAAATCACGGCCGACAACGCCTGGGTGCTGAACACCCCTGACTACGACCTCGCAGTCATCGGGGAGGGGGAGCAGACCTTCGCCCACATGCTTCTCGGACTGCTCGGGGAGGACAATCCTCCCAGCCCCATCCCTGGACTCTTCATTCCGTCGGCGGGGCCGGGGCCTCGCTACCACCCATCCCGTGAACCCGCGCCCCGGTCGCCACTTCCCGACCTCAATCTGCTCGGTTCGCCCTACCTGGCCGGGATTCTCGATGTGGCCGACGAGCAAATGCTCCTCCTCGAAACGTCCAGGGGGTGCCGCTACCGCTGCCGATTCTGCTACTACTGGAAGTCCTACGACAAGACCTACTACCTCGCGGACGACACAATCCGGGCCAGTCTGCGGCACGCCGCAGACCGTGGGGCACGCGAGGTGTTCCTGCTGGACCCGACGCTCAACCAGAGGAAAGACTTCGCGGACCTGCTCCGTCTGCTGGCCGAAGAGAACCCCGGCCATCGCTTCACCTATTTCGGGGAGCTTCGCGGTGAGGGCGTGACCGAGGAAACTGCGCGGCTGCTGCGGGAGGCGAACTTCACCGAGGTCGAGGTTGGGTTGCAGTCCATCGAGCCGGACGCCATGACGCTCATGGACCGCAACAACAACCTGCGGGCCTTCGAGCGCGGCGTGCGGGCCATGATGGGTCAGGGCATGCGCGTCAAGGTGGACCTCATCGTCGGCCTGCCCGGGGATACGGTGGGGTCGGTGCGGCGAGGGCTGCACTACCTCCACGACAACGGGTTGTGCAGCGACCTTCAGGTGTTCAACCTAGCGGTTCTGCCTGGAACCGCGTTCCGGGCGGAAGCAGCCGAACTGGGTCTGGTGTACCAACCGCGACCGCCCTACTACGTCCTCAAGACGCCCGCCCTGGACCGCACTGACCTGTTCGGGCTGATGCAGGAGGCCCAGGACTTGTTCGATATCGAGTTCGACGCCCAACCGCCGCCGCTGCTCGATTTCGCCGCGACCAGCCCGACGGAACAGGTCTGGCACGTCGATCTGGACCGGCCGGACCACGCCGAGCCGCCGGCGCCGGAGCGGCGGGCGCAGGCGTTTACCCTCTGGCTAAGTTCCGAACACTTCGACCGGCGGCGCGACGAGCTTGCGGCCCTGGTGCGGCGCGTGCTCGGGGACAACCCGTTTACCACGCTGCAGGTGGTGCTGGAACCGGTGGCAACCGCCGGCCCGTGCGCCGCCCGCGAGAGCATCGGGGCGCGGCTGCTGGCGGCAGTGCTGGCCGCGTGTCAGGAGCGGCCGACGTACCTCGATAAGTATTATGCCCTGCAACCGGGCGGCATGAACGGGGCCAAGCGGCTCATCGTGCTGCTGCCGGGGGCATGGCGCGAGCAGGCCCCGGCCGAGTGGGTCGAAGCGCTGGGCGAGTTAGCCACGGTCGTCTGGCGCGGGGCGAGTGAAGAAGCGGAGGCGGAAATGGAGGCGTATGAGCACGCCTGGGTCCGCTGACAGGCGAGACGCCTGTCGCCACGTTAGCGGACGATCGGGTAGAACGCCGCCAGTCGATCCGGGTGGACGCCGCCCGCCGCCAGCGCCGTCAGCGCCCAGTTGCGCAGCGTCTGCCGAACCAACCCCGACCGCTGCCAGCGCCGCGGCGACACGAACAGGCGTCGTGGCGCCACGACGATGCGGCCCAGCCGGCGCAGCGTCCGGCTGATGAAGACGTCTTCCATGAGGCGCAGCGGCGGGAAGCCGCCGACCCGCTCGAACACCTCGCGGCGCACGAACAGCCCCTGATCCCCGTAGACCAGCCCCGTCAGCCGCACGCGCGCCGTGGCACAGGCGTCGATCAGCCGATAGAGCGCCCCCTCGGCGCGGACGCACATGCGGAAGCAGCCGGCGGCCACGCCAGGCCGCCGCAGCAGGCGCTCGGCCTCGGCGAGGGCGCCATCTTCGGGGAGACAGTCGGCGTGCAGAAAGAGGAGAACGTCGCCGGCGGCGCGGCTGGCGCCGGCGTTCATCTGGGCGGCCCGGCCGCGCGGCGCGTCGAGGAAAAGGTCGGCGCCGGCCGCCGCCCAGCGCGTGCCGTCGCTGCTGCCGCCGTCGGTCACGATGATCTCGCACGGCTGCTGTCGCTTGAGCGCGGCCAGCGCCTCGGCCAGGCAGCCTTCTTCGTTGAGAGTCGGTATGATAACCGAGACGCTCATGCGTGGCCCCGGGGAGCAGGAACGAAAGCCGATGTCCGAGCCCTGGTATCAAGACGGCCTGCGGTTTCAGTGTACGCGCTGCGGCAAGTGCTGCACCGGCGAGCCCGGCTACGTCTGGGTCAACGACGCCGAGGTGCAGGCCATCGCCGACTTCCGCGGCGAGCCGGTGGAGGAGACGACGGGGTTGTACACGCGCCTGACCAGCCAGGGCCGTACCCTGCGCGAGAAGGGCAACGGCGATTGCGTGTTCTACGACCGCAAGGACGGGTGTACCATCTACGCGGTGCGCCCGCGCCAGTGCCGCACCTGGCCGTTCTGGGAGAGCAACCTCGCGATGCCCGAGGCGTGGGAGCACACCTGTGAAATCTGCCCCGGGTCGGGCCAGGGCGAACTGATCCCCGCGGAGGAGATCACGCAACGGCTGAAGGTGATACGGATGTGAAGCGCGAGCGATCCTCTTTCGGTTACCGGTGTCTGGTGAGAAGGCCCTTCCGGGGCAATTCACGAACCGAAGGAGTGAGAGTCATGGCGGAAGAAGATGTTTGGGGAAACGAGCCCGTGGATTTGGGCGGGAAGCGCGAATCCGCAGGGCAGGCGCGGCTGGGACAGCCGGACGACCATTGGCACCTGCACGCCGTCTGCATCCAGCTGCCGACCGACTTCGAGCCGCATGGCTATCGAGTTCGCACGGGGCCGGATTGCTCCTGCGGCTGTGTCTGGTTCTTGAAGCTCCAGGCACGCCCCTCCGATTGGGGCGTCTGCAGCAACCCGCAGTCGCCGCGCTGCGGCCTACTGACGTTTGAGCATCAAGGATGCCCGTTCTTCAGCAGCGAGGGGCCGGGGGCACCGCAACCAACGACGTGAGGGTCGGATGTCCGACGATCTGCGCCGCCGGGTGCTGGAGTTGTACGCGGAGGTCGATGCCGCCGTCGCCGCCGCGGGGCCGGTGTGCGTCGCCAGCGGCCGCTGCTGCCGCTTCAAGGAGTACGGCCACACCCTCTTCCTCAGCAACCTCGAGGCCGACGTCCTCCTCGCCGCCGCCCCGCCCTACGAGGTGCCCGTTTCCGCCGAGTTCTGCCCGTTCCAGAAGGGCAACCTCTGCACCGCCCGCGAGCCGCGCCCCCTCGGCTGTCGCGTTTACTACTGCGACCCCACTTACCAGGACGCCGGCAGCCGCATCAGCGAAGAGTACCTGGGCCGTCTCAAACGCCTCGCCGACGAACACGCCGTCGAGTACCGCTACGCCCCGCTGCATTATTTCCTCAATGAACCGAGCGTTTAGCGGCCGCCCTCGGGGCGGCGCTCTCCTGAGCGCCGCCCCGAGGGCGGCCGCTAAACGGATTTATCGGAGGATTCTCATGCTCTGGCTTCGTTCGCTTCTCGTCCTGCTCGTCTGGGTTTCGTTCACCTGCGCCGCCGACTGGCCGCAGTGGCTCGGCCCGACACGCGACGGCGCCTCCCCCGAGAAGGTCGCCGCCTGGAAGGACGCACCAAAGGTCCTCTGGCAGAAGCCGGTCGGCGAGGGCAACAGCTCGCCCATCGTGGCCGGCGGCCGCGTCTACCTGCACAGCAAGGTCAAGGACAAGGACGAGGAGGAAGTCCTCGCCCTCGACGCCAGGGACGGCAACGAAGTCTGGCGCAAGACCTACTCGCGCGGCGCCGGCAAGTTCCCCTACGGCAACGGCCCGCGCGCCACGCCGGCGGTCAGCGACGGCAAACTCTACACCTACGGCATCACCGGCGTTCTGACTTGCTGGGACGCCGCCGACGGCAAGCTGCTCTGGCAGGTCGATGCCTTGAAAAAGTTCGAGGCCAAGAACCTCCTCTTCGGCGCCTCCTGCTCGCCGCTGGTCGAGGGCAAGGCGGTGCTGCTCAACGTCGGCGCCCGGGGGGCGTCGATCGTCGCCTTCGACAGGGACAAGGGCGAGGTCGCATGGAAGTCGCAGGACGACGTCGCGAGCTACTCGTCGCCCATCGCCTTCGGCAAGGGCAAGGAGCGCCAGATCGTCTTCTTGACAGGCGACGGTGTGATCGCGCTCGACCCGGCCGACGGCGGCCTGTTCTGGCGCTTCCCGCTCAAGGACGCCCTGTTCGAGAGTTCGACCACCCCCGCGCGCGCCGGCGACGTCCTGCTGGCCAGCGCCATCACCTACGGCAGCGCCGGCCTGCGCCTGACGACCAAGGACGGCAAGCCGGCCATGACCGAGGCGTGGAAGGACCCGAAGCTGACCTCGTACTTCACGACCCCGGTCGCGGTCGGCACCGAGCATGTCTACCTCGTCACCGGGACGACGCCCAATCCCTTCGCTCGGACGCCGGCGCAGGCGGACCTGCACTGCGTCGAAGCCGCAACGGGCAAGTCGCTGTGGACGCGGCCGAAGGTGGGGGAGTATCACGCCTCGCTGCTGCGCACCGGCGACGGCAAGCTGCTCATGCTCGAGGACAGCGGCAACCTCGTCCTGCTCGACCCCGGCCCCAAGGAGTACAAGGAGCTGGCCCGCTCGAAGGTATGCGGCGCGACCTGGGCGCACCCGGCGTTGGCGGGGGGAAAGCTCTATTTGCGCGACGCCAAGGAGGTCATCTGCCTTCAGCTGGACGAGTGAAGCGGCAGCCGGATCTCGAGGTACGCCATTTGCTCATACCCTCCCGACGACCGAGGTACTTCGCGGGGGACCATGCCATGCTTTCGTCACGTGCGGTTGGCCGGCGGCTCTTGTTGGTGACCGCACGCCTTATCCCCTGGGCAAGAGGGCGTCGATGGCCCGCAGCGCCGCCAGCGCCCCAGTCGCCAGTCCGATGCCCCCGGCCGGCACCTGCGCTTCCCGCACGTTGACGCGGATCAGCCGCCCGCGGTTTGTTTTCGCGACGTGCTCGCACAGGTGGCGCACCGTCGGGATCGCCGTCCCCGCGCCACATTCCACGATCACCAGGCGCTTGCCCGCGATGCCCTGGAGCCAATCGCGGAAGCGCTCCTCCTGCAAGATGGCCCGCCCGTAGTCCCACCCGTCGTCGCCGAACATGAGGATGTTGGGCCGGGCGAGCGCGCCACAGCCCGGACAGGCTGGGAGGGGCTCACGGGCGCGCATCGTCGATTCCTCGACCTCAACGGTACACGAATCCGCAGCGAACAGGTCCGCCCCGCAGTGGCGCGTACATTGCATCCAGTCGATGGCGCCGTGGACTTCGAGGACGTGCTGCGCGTCGAAGCCGGCGCGCTGGAAGTGGCCATCGACGTTGGAAGTGTAGACGAAGGCGCCACCCGACATGCGCCGCGCCCACGACAGCAGGATGCGGAAGCCGTCGTGCGGCTGCGCGGCGCGGTACAGGTTCAGGCGATGGCCGTAGAAGCCCCAGGCGAACGCCGGGTCGTCGGCGAACCAGCGCGGGTTGGCGAGCTGGCTGAAGGAGAGTCTGAGCTTGGCGTAGGGCGGGTAGGCGTTCCAGAAGCCCTCGTTGCCGCGGAAGTCGGGCAGGCCGGAATCGACGCCCATGCCGGCGCCGGCGCCGATCAGCAGCGCTTCCGCCGACGCCACCGCCTCCGCCGCCGGTTGCAGGTTCGCGTCGCTCATTGTCCTGATCTCTGTGACAAGGTCCTCTTCATCCCGCGGGGATCATCCCCGGGAATCCTCGATGAAACAGGACACGGACTGCGAGAGAGGGTTCGCCGCCCAAGCACCCTTGCGCCATCACTTCCCTCCGACCACGCGCACCCGCGCCGGCGACCCCGCCACGTCGTCCAATTCGACGCGCAGCGGCTCCGTCCGCGCGGCCCGATCCAGCGCGAACGTCAGCGTGTGCGGCCCTACCCCCAGGTCGAGCACCATCTCTTCCTTCGCCTCGACCGGCTCGCCGTCCAGCCATGCCTTCAGGCCCTTTGCCGAGTTCAAGAGCAGCTTCGCCTTCCCGCCCGTCGATGCGTCGAGCTGGCAGCGCACGAAACTGGCCAGCACCACTTGCTTGTCGGCCCCCGTGCCCATCTTGAACAGCGGCAGCGCGTCCGGCGGCAAGTCGCCCGCCACCGTGCTGTACGCCGGCGACCACGTCAGCGCCGGGTCGTTCCCCGCGGCGGAGGCGTGGCTCGTGCGGATCAGCAGCGTGTACGCCTCGCGCGTCGGCTCCAGCGCCTGCCAGCGCCGCATCAGCCGCGCCTTGCTCACCGAGTACGGCCCGACTTTGCCCAGCTCCGACAGGAAGCGCACCAGATCGATCAGCTCGCCTCGCGTCAGCGCGTCGGCCAGCCCCTCGGGCATCAGCGACTTCTTCGAGTTCTCGCGCGAATCGATCTGATTGATAGGGATCGCGACCTCCTTGTCCTCGCCGTTGCGCAGCACCAGCATCCCGCCTCCTTCGCGGACCTTGACGCCGCTGACGACCAGACCCTTTTTCGTCTCGACGACCAGCGTGTTGTAATTCTCCTTGATCGCCTTGCTCGGCAGCAGGATCGAGTCGATGAGGTAATCGACCGGGGCGCTGGCGCCGATGCTGACGAGGTCGGGGCCGGCCAGGCCGCCGGCGCCGGCGATGGCGTGGCACTTCAGGCACAGCAGGTCGGCCCGGCGGAACACCTTCTCGCCGCGGGCGGGGTCGCCGAGCTTCGCCACGTCTTCCACCATCTGCTTCATCTCGACGGCACTCAGTGGGCGCGCGACCGCGGCGAGGCTGCCGGCCTTCGTCAGCGCCTCGATCAGCGCGGGCGCCTCGCGGGCCGTGGTGCGAGCGACGCGCACGCCGACCTTGGCCACGTCGGCCGGTAGCTTCCTTCCGCCCAGACCCTGGGCCAGGGCCGCCGCGCCGTTCTTCCGTTCGAGGAAGGTCGTGAAGACGTCGGTCGGGTCGGTGCCCTTGTCGTGAGCGGCCAGCACGTCGGCGGCCAGCCGAGCGGCGGCGTCCAGGTCGAGGGAGGCCAGGGCCATCACGGCCCGCCGGCGCACGGCGAGCGGCTCCTTCTCGCCGGCCAGCGACTCGAACGCCTCGCGGCTCTCCCGGCCGCCCAGCAGGGCCAGGGCCTCGAACGCCGCCTGTCGCAGCGCCTCGGCCGTTGTCGCGCCGCGGGCCAATTCCAACAGCTGCGGCCGCACCGCCCCGATCCCCCATTGTCCCGCGGCGCGGGCGGCGGCGGCGCGGAGCCCGGGGCTGTCCGAGGTGAGGAGTTTGCCGACCTGCGACAGGTCGCCGGCGGGGCGGACGTTCCGCTGACGGGTGGCCTGCGCCAGGGAATTGAGCAGACCTTCCTGCCGCTCGGCGGACATTCTGCCGCCTACGACGCTTTCCAGGATCATCCCCAACTCGCGCGGGCCGCCCCGGGCGGCAATCACCGTCATGACCGCTTCCTCGCGATCCGCGGGCACCTTGCCGGCGCGGGCCACCTCGACCAGGAGCGGCACCACGGCGCTCGAATCGACCGACAGCAGCGCGACGATCAAGTGCCGCACGTTGCCGCCGAAGGTCAGTTTGCCTTCCTTCACCCCCGGCATCCACTGCGGCTCCAGGTCGTGCGCTGTCAGCCATAGCGCGTAATCGAGGAACTTGTCCACCGGCTTGTCGAGCGCCTGCATGGCGATCTCGACCGAGCGGGGGTTCGGAATCTCTCCCAGCGCCCGCACCGCTTCCAGACGGACGCGCGGGTGATCATCGAGGACCCGGGCGGCGAGCAACTCCATCGGATGGTCGAGGTGGTCGTGCCACGCCGCCACGACACGCACGGCGGCGGCGCGGGCGCGGGGGTCCTTCGCGCGCAGCAATTTTTCGAGCAGCTTCGGCTCCACCGTGTCGAGCGACTGATACGTCCACAGCGCTTCGAGCAGGTGATGCTCGTGCTCCGCGTCCCTGGCGTCGAGAGCGCCGGCCCACTGCGCCAGCGCCGGCAGCACCTCCGTCACGCCGCGCTCCTTGAGGACGCGCTTGGCCTGGTGCCGCGTCCAATCTTCGGGCGCCTTCAGCGCTTCGAGAAGGTCTTCGACCTTGGCCTTGTCGAGCTGCGGCCGCTTGACGAGGGGACGGCCCTTGCGGGTGACGCGCCAGATGCGGCCGTGGGTCAGGTCGCGGCGCGGGTCGCGGAAATCGACCTCACCATGCTGGATGATCGGATTATACCAATCCGCGATATAGATGGCGCCGTCCGGCCCCATCTTGACGTCCACCGGCCGGAAGGCGGGGTGGTTGGTCTTGATCAGTTCCGGCTTCTCGCGCGAGGCGTAGCCGGCGCCGTCCTCGCTGACGACGAAGCGGCAGACGCGATGGCCGCGGAAGTCGTTGGTGATCATGTTGCCCTGCCAGTCGTCGGGCAGGTGCCGGCCGCTGAGGATCTCCAACCCGCAGTGCTTGGGGCTGCCGGGGTTGAGGCCGGCGAGGAGGTGCGAGTCGTCGGGCTTGGCGAAGACGTAGTAGGCCCCGGGCAGGCCGTAGTTGATCCCCTCGCCGTTGGCTCCGTCGGTGACGAACGACTGGCCCCAGCGGTCGAAGGCGTGGCCCCACGGGTTGCAGAAGCCGCGCAGGAACACTTCGAGCTTCATCGTCTCGGGCCGGAACTGCCAGACGCCGCCCGCGTTCAGGCGGCGGACCCCATGCGGCGTCTCGATGTGGCTGTGAATATAGATCGATTGGTTGAAGTAGAGCATACCGTCCGGCCCCCAGCGGAAGGTATGCACGATGTGGTGCGTGTCCTCGGTGCCGAAGCCGGAGAGCATGACGCGCCGCCTGTCGGCCTTGCCGGTGCCCTTGGTGTCGGCGAGGTGGAGCAGGTCGGTGCTGTCGGCGACGTAACAGCCGCCATCGCCTGGCTCGATACCGGTGGGGATGAGCAACCCGTCGGCGAAGACGGTGACCTTGTCGGCCTTGCCCTCGCCCTTGCTGTCTTCGAGGACGATGATCTTGTCGTTGGGCTTCTGCCCCGGCTTGACCTGCGGGTAGGTCTCGCTGGTGGCGACCCAGAGGCGGCCCTTCGGGTCGAAGTTCATCTGGATCGGCTTGGCCAGGAGCGGGTCGGCGGCGAAGAGGTTGACCTCGAAGCCGTCGGTGACCTGGAACGATTTGCGCTCGATTTCCGGGTCGGGGTCGGGCACGTTGGCGTCGCGCTGGGCATGGAGGGAGGTCACGCCGGCGAGGAGGGACAAGAGCGCGAGGACAGCGGCGCGGCGGAACTGGTTCATGAAGGCACCTTGTGCGGCGAGCGGCGGGGCTTTTCCCCGCCGTGGGGTAGCAAGAGGTATGGGTGTGATTATACGGGGGACAGTGGCAAGATGTTGCATTTTCGCGAGAAAAGGATCAGGCGACATCGAACTCCGCTTCCAGGTGGGCCTCTTCGTCCCGGCTCAGCTGCTTCAACTCGGCACGCAGCGACAGGCCCCGCAACTCCTCCGCGAATGCCTCGGGATGCAGGACGCGCTTCCGAACGAAGTAGACGAAATCGGCGATCTCCGCCAGGTTCTCCGGCGGCAACCCCTTGATGCCGTCCTGAATGAGCGCTTCGAGTGCTTGCGTCGTCACGGCCCTCGCCCTCCTCACCCGCCGAGTTGCTGGCCTGCGAGCTTGCGCGCCGTCTCCAGCGCCTCACCGAGCTTCGCCGGTTCCTTGCCGCCGGCCTGGGCCAGGTTCGGCCGGCCGCCGCCCTTGCCGCCGACCACCTTCGCCGCCTCCTGCACCAGCTTGCCGGCGTGCGCCCCCTTCTTCACCAAATCGTCCGTCGCCGCCGCCATCAGGCCGACCTTGCCATCGTCCGCCCAGCCGATCACCACCACAGCGCTGCCGGCCTTCTGACGGATGCGGTCCACCTGCGTCCGTAGCGCCTCCTCCGGCGCCGCCGGCATCTCGCCGACGATGATCTTCGCCCCGTTCACCTCGACGGCCCCGGCCAGCAGCTTGTCCCCAACCGTGGTCAGGTCGGTCGCGGCGCCCTTCTTGAGCTGCGCCTGGAGCTTCTTGATCTCTTCCTGCAAGCCCGCGACGCGCGCCGGCAACTCGTCCGCCTTGCAGCGGAAACTGCCCGCCAATTCGGCGAGGATGGCGTCTTCCAGCTGCACGACTTCCACCGCCTTGCGCGCGGTCACGCACGTCAGCCGGCGCACGCCCTTGCCGACCGCCTCCTCGCCGACGATCTTGAAGTAGCCGATTTGTCCGGTGTGGTCGAGGTGCGTGCCGCCGCAGAACTCGCGGCTGAAGCCGTCGCCGACTTCCACCACGCGCACCATGTCGCCGTACTTGTCGCCGAAGAACGCCTTCACGCCCGGCAGCGCCTTGGCCTCCGCCTGCGACAGCTCGCGCCAGCGCACGGGAAGGTCGGCGTACACCTTCTCGTTGACGAGCTGCTCGACTTCGGCGCGCTCGGCGTCGGTCATCGGGCCGGTGTGCGAGAAATCGAAGGTGAACTCGTCCGGCTTGACCCTGCTGCCGCGCTGCTCGACGTGTTCGCCGAGGACGCGGTGCAGCGCCCAGTGCAGCAGGTGCGTCGCGGTGTGGTTCTTGCGCGTATAGTCGCGGATCGGGTCCACCGCGAGTGTCGCTTTCTGACCAACCTCGATGTGCCCTGCATGGACTGCGCCGAGGTGGATGACCGCATTCCCCTGTCGAAGAGTCTCGCCCACGCGGTAGACGCCGGTCGGTGTTCGGACGATACCGAAGTCGCCGACCTGACCACCCGCCTCCGCGTAGAAGCACGTCCGATCAAGGATCAGGCCCACTCGCTCTTCTTCCGGGCTAATCCCCAAAGACCCCGAGCTGATGAAGGCGTTGTTATGAACCCATCCTAGAATCGTAGCCTCGGCCGTTAGCCCTGACCACTTCGGATGATCGTCCGTCGTCGGAAGACTACCCGAAATCTGCAATGCCTGCTGACTCACCGCCTGGTAGCGGGACTTTTCCGCATGCTCAGCCATCAGGAGACCGAACTCACCCATGTCGATGTCTAGGCCATCCTCCGATGCCATCTGGCGGGTCAAGTCCGGTGGGAAGCCGTACGTTGTGTACAGATCGAAGACGTCCCTGCCGAGAATGAAAGGGCGCGGGGAGTTGTGGGCCTTGCCCTTGTCGCGCTCCCAGAGCGCGACGGCGCGCTTCTTTGCTTCTTCGTATTTCTTGAGGCCGCGCTCAATCGTTCTCAGAAAATCCCCTTCCTCACCCCGGATCACATCTTGTACACGCTGGGGGTTGACCTTCAGTTCTGGGTATGCCCTCCCCATATGTTCCACCAGCGCAGGCACGAGTTTGTAGATAAACGGCTCGCGCTGATTGAATCTTTGCCAACCATAGCGGAACGCACGCCGCAGCACGCTTCGGACCACATACCCCCGCTCCTTGTTCCCCGGCAGCGCCCCATCGGTGATCGAGAATGTCAGCATCCGCAGGTGGTCCGCGATGACGCGGAACGCGACGTCGTTGACGTCCTCCAGCTTGCCCCCGTACTTCTTTTTCACGACATCGCCGATCGCGTTCATGATCGGGGTGAACACGTCGGTGTCGTAATTGCTGTGCTTCCCTTGCAGCACCGCCGTGACGCGCTCGAAGCCCATGCCGGTATCGACGTGCTTCGCCGGCAGCGGATGCAGTACGCCCTTCTCGTCACGGTTGAACTGGATGAAGACGAGGTTCCAGATCTCCATCACGCGCGCATCGCCCTTGTTGACGAGCGGGCCCCCCGACTTGTCCGGCGTGCGATCGATGTGGACCTCGCTGCACGGGCCGCACGGGCCGGTGTCGCCCATCATCCAGAAGTTGTCCTCCTTGCTGCCGAGGTGGATGTGCGACGGGTCGATGTCGGTCTGCGTCCGCCAGAACTCCGCCGCCTCGTCGTCGCGCGCCAGCCCATCGCCGCCCTCGAAGACCGTCGCGTGCAACCGGCTCTTGTCCAGCCCCCATACCGTGGTCAGCAACTCCCACCCCCAGGCGATCGCCTCCTTCTTGAAGTAATCGCCGAAGCTCCAGTTGCCGAGCATCTCGAAAAAGGTGTGGTGGTAGGTGTCGCGGCCGACGTCCTCCAGGTCGTTGTGCTTGCCGCCGGCGCGGATGCACTTCTGGCTATCGACCGCGCGGCGGTACGGCCGCGTGCCGGTGCCGAGGAAGACGTCCTTGAACTGGTTCATGCCGGCGTTGGTGAACAGCAGCGTCGGGTCGTCCAGCGGCACCACGCTCGACGACGGCACCGCGGTGTGGCCGTGCTTCTTGACGAAGAAGTCGATGAACTGCTGACGGATTTCGTTGGACGTTGGCATATCGATTTCTGTGGGTGGGGCCGCTTGCGGCTTAGCGTTCGCGCGAACGCTAAGCCGCAAGCGGCTATCCTTCGTAAGCCCGCTGCGCCCGTTCGTACACTTCGCGCAGAGGTATCTTCTGCTCGCGGGCCACACGGGCGCAGTCGTCGTACTCCGGCGAGAAGACCGGCGGCCGACCCTCGCGCCAGCCGAGCTTGCCCCTCACCGGCCCCCACGGCGTCGTGACCGTGTGCTCCTTGCGGTGCAGCTTGTGCCGCGTCGCGGGGTAGCGGCGCACCCCCAGCGTAGTCGTCTCGCGGAACAGCACCTCTTCGACGGCCGCCACTGCCGACTCCGGGCACAGCACGCTCAGCAGCACGCCGGGACGATTCTTCTTCATGAAGATGGGGACCGCGAACACGTCGAGGGCGCCGGCCGCGAAAAGGAGATCGTAACAGTAGCCGATCACCTCGGCGGAGACGTCATCGAGGTTGGTTTCGAGGACCCACACCTGGTCGGTGACGTAACCCCCGCCCTCACGGGCGGGGCTCGCCGTACCAACGAAGACACGCAGGATGTTCGGTTGTTCGGGGAAGTTCCGCGTGCCGGCGCCGTGGCCGACGCGCTCGATGGTCATGGCCGGCGACTCGGTCCATTCCTGCACCACCGCGGTCAGGATGGCGGCCCCGGTCGGCGTCGTCAGCTCGGCCTCGATCGGGGACGGCGCCAGCGGCACGCCCTTGAGCAATTCGGCCGTCCCCGGCGCCGGCACCGGCATGACGCCGTGAGCGCACTTCACCGTCCCGCAGCCGGTCGGCACCGAGCGGCTCGTGAAGCGCTCGACGCCGAGCAGGTCGAGCGCGACGGCCGCCCCGGCGATGTCGGCGATGCTGTCCAGCGCCCCCACCTCGTGAAAGTGAACCTTCTCGATCGGCAGCCCGTGGACCGCCGCCTCGGCCTCGGCGATGCGGCGGAAGATGCGCAGGGCCAGCTCGCGCTGCTTCGTCGTCAGGGTGCCGCGGTTGAGGATTTCCTCGACGTGGTGCAGGTGGCGGTGCTTGTGCTCGTCGGGCGCCTCGACCTGAACGTAGGTCGCCGCGAAGCCGCCCTTGCGGACCTTCTCGATTTTCAGGGTGATCGGCAGCCCGAGCGAGGCGATGGCGGTGCGGATGGCCTCAGCGTCCACGCCGGCGTCGATGAGGGCGCCGAGCGTCATGTCGCCGCTGATGCCGCTAAAACAATCGAAGTGTGCTACGCGCATGACCCGCCCCTCCCTCCCGAACATTGTATGGAGCGCCCTTCGAGGGGGGCCGATGGTTTCCGTTTCGCGCTCGCGTCGTCGGCCGTTTCGCGATACCGTAGGGGGAGCGCCCGTCCGGTGAACGTTAGCGCCAACGAAGCGTCGGCGCCGTCTGTTCTCACTATTGCGAGAAAGCCGCATGGGTGAGCGGCGATCCCCTGTTCCTCTCCGAGGTCCCGTTCTGGGAGGCTCCGCGATGTCCCGGGCAAGTATCGGTGTCGTGCTGATCGCCGTGGTGGGGGTTCTTTCGCCGAGCGCTGTTCGCGCCGACGACTCGGCCGTGGAGGCGAAGCGCGCCGCGGAGGTGCGCAAGAAACTGGCCGCCACGATCGACTTCGGCGGTATGGACGACTCCGCCTCGCTGCAGGACGGCCTCGAGTACCTTCACAGGATCTCCGGGATCGCATTCGAGGTCAACGAGCCGGCGTTCAAGGACGAGATGATCGATGACGTGACCAGCAAGGCCCTCGGGCGCGAGATCCCGAGGATGAAGGAGGTGTCAGCGGAGACCGCCCTCCGCCGCGTCCTTGCTCGGATTCCGACGCCCTCAGGAACGACCTTTGTTGTCCGAGGCGGGGTCGTGGAGATCACTACCCGGAGGGCCGCCTCTCCTTTTTCCTGGAACGAGGCGCCCCAAGTCTCCGTCGCGTTTGACAAGCGCGAACTGAAGGAGGCGCTTCAAGAGATCGCCGACGCGACCGGGGTGAATGTCGTCCTGGACGCCCGCGCCGCTGACAAAGGGAAAACGCCGGTCAGCGCCACCATGCGCGCCGTCGCCGTCGCTCCGGCGGTGCAGCTTCTCGCGAACATGGCCGACCTGACCATCATGTCGCTGCCGCTGGAAAACGTCCTGTACGTCACCACCAGGGAGAACGCCAAGTCGTTGCGGGCGGAGTTGCTGCAATTGGGCAAACTCGATCTCGATGACCCAACGCCGGCGAACGGCGAGGCCTCCTCCCAGAAGGAGACCGAACGGCTGCTCAAGGAGCGAGACGAGGAAATTCGCCGGCTCAAGGAGAAACTCAAGCGCAAGAAGCAGCCCGAGCCCGAACCGAAGAAGGATAAGTAAGGCCCGATTTTCTCCAAATAGGAGTCATCCGCATGTCACGCGCCGTCCTTCTCGTCGCCGTCGCGGCCCTTTTCCTGGCATCCGCTTCCGCACGGGCCGACGACAAGCCCAGGGACGAGACCCCATCGGAAAAGATCCGCAAGGCGCTCGATCAGCCCATCGACCTGGAATTGAAGGAGCCGTCACTGGCCAGGGCGGTCGAGCGCTTCCGCGACAAGACCCACCTCGACATCACCTTCACCGATCCCAACCCTGGTGCGGCACAACCCGTCGAGGGGAAGTTCAAGGGGGTGAAGGTTCGCGACGCCCTCCGCAAGACGTTCGAGCCGTGGGGGCTAATTCCCTTCATCGTTGACGACGCCGTGCTGCTCACCAGCGAAGACGTTGGCATCCAGAAGCAGCTGAAGCAGCGCGTCGATGTGGACGTGGACGAGGTGGCCTTGACCACGGCGGTGAAGCAACTGGCACGTCGCAAAGCGATCAACCTCGTCGTCGATCAGAAGGTGACCAAGCAGGCGGAGAAGAAAGTCACCTTGCAGGTCGAGGACGTGGCGGTGGAGACGGCGGTGCGACTGCTCGCCGAGCAGGCGGGACTGAAGGCGGCGCGCATCGACAACGTCCTCTACGTGACGACGCCGGCGCAGGCGGCGGACATCGCGGCCGAGAACCGTGCCAACATGCCCACCTACTCCCCGTACGGTATGCTGGGTCTGCAAGGGGGCGTTGGGGTCCTCGGCGTGCTGGGTGGGGGCGGTCTCGGCGGCCTGGCGGGGATCGGCGGTGGCCTGGGCGGTCTCGGCGGTCTCGGCGGTCTCGGCGGTCTCGGCGGTTTTGGCGGCCTCGGCGGCGGCGGCCTCGGCGGCATGCCGCCGCGGGTCGTGCCGCCTACGCCGCTCCCCGGGCCTGCTCCGAAAGACGATCCGCCCGCCAAGCCCATGAGCCAGGCGCCGCCTCAGAAGCCCGCCGTGGCCGCCGCCGACCGCCCCGGTGCCCCGCAAACAACCGGCCCACGGTCCGAGCCGTGGGCGCGACCGGCCGGCCGATCGACGCTCGGCTCGCGCCGCTCCCGTCGCCGTCTACCGTCCCCCGCACCCCGTCTCTCCTGAGGACCGCTCCCTCGTTCCCGGAGGTAAGGCCATGACCTGCCGCTACGCCCGACCCGCGCTTTTTGTCCTCCCAATCATCGCCGGCGCCCTCTGGGCGTGGTCGGGGCCGGAGGCCGCCTCGGCCCCGAAGCCGACGCCGGCGCCCGAGCCGCCGACCGCACGCCTGTTCAAGCCGCGCCCGTTCCGCGGCCTCGCCGACCCCGAGACGCAGCTTGGCGAGGTGATGACCTACGTCGGCGCGGTGTACGAGGTGAAGTTGGACGTGAACGAAGAAGCCTTCCGCGACCGGGGGTTCGACGACGTGCGGAAGCGGGCCGTGGGAGAGCTACCGGCGATGGGCGGCGCCAGCCTGGACCGCGTGCTGCGGAAGGTGCTGGGGCGGTTGCCTGTCGAGTCCGGGGCGGTGTACATGGTGCGGGCGGACCACGTCGAGATCACCACCCGTGCCGCCCAGAAGGACGAGGTCTGGGGCAACTACCCGGGGCCGTACTTGCCGCTGGTCCACGCCGACTTCGAGGGCCGGACGCTCGCCGAGGCGCTCCGCGAGCTTTCGGAACAATCGGGCACCAGCATCGTCGTCGATGCCCGCGCCGCCGACAAGGCGAAGAGCGCCGTCTCGGCCTCGTTCACCAACCTGCCGCTCGACACGGCCGTTCGCATCCTGACCGACATGGCAGGTCTCAAATCGGCCCTCAACGACAATGTGATCTATGTCAGCAGTGAGGAGCGCAACGTCGCCGCGCGACCCAACGCCAACCTCCTCGGCGGCGGCACCGCGCTCATCGGGGCCAACGGCATGGCCCTGACCCCGGCCCAGGCGGGTCTGTTCGCCCCGGCGCGGTGGTCGGCGGACTTCGAGAAGCGGCCGATCCAGGAGGCGCTGCAGGAATTGCTGAAGCCGACCGGCATGAAACTCGTCGTGGACACGGCCCGTGTCGGCGACAAGAGCAAGCTGCCCGTCACCGCCAACCTCGAGGGCGCGACCGTCGAAACCGCGGTACGGCTCCTCGCCGACATGGCCAACCTCCGTCCGGTCATTTACGACAACATCGTCTACCTCACGACGAAGGACAACGCGGTCAGCTTCATCAAGGCGAGCCAGTCCGACCTTCACAACCCGGGCGCCGGTCTCGGCGCCCTTGGCGGGGTCGGCGGCCTTGGCGGCGGTCTCGCCGGCCTCGGCGGCGGCCTGGCCGGCCTCGGCGGCGGAATTCCCGCCAGCCCCAGGTAACGGCTTCTCCTTCCCCCGACCTTTTCTCTCCTGCCCGAGGAGTTTTTTCATGGCCCGTCGTGTTCTGCTCCTGGCCGTCCTGCCGGTGCTTGCCGCCCTGACCCTGACCTGGTCGCCTGCGGCCGATAAGCCGCCGGCGCCGCCCGAGCCCCAACCCGCCGTCAAGCCCGAGCCGACGCTCAGCGACCACTTGGCCCACCGCATCGACTTTGCCGGCCTCGACGGCCCAAACGTCACTCTTCGCGAAGCGCTGGACATGCTCGCCAAGGAATCCGGCCTCGCGTTTGACGTGAATGAGGCGGCCTTCCGCGACGAGATGATCGAAAACGTCCTTTCGCAGACCATTGGTGACCGCCCCATCCCCAAGATGAAGCACGTCAGCGTCGAGCGCGTCCTGCACAAGGTGCTGGCCCGCATCCCGTCGCCGAGCGGCGCCACCTTCCTGGTGCGCCGCGAGGCGCTGGAGATCACCACCGGCGCGGCACTGGCTGCCGAGGTCTGGCCGAAGGATTACCAGGGGCCACGGCTGCCGCTGGTACACGCCGCGTTCGACCGGAAGCCGCTGAGCGAGGCGCTCCGGGAACTGGCGCGGCAGAGCGGCATGAACGTCGTGGTGGACGCCCGCGCCACCGAGAAGGCGAAGGTACCCGTGAGCGCCCGCTTGCTGAACACGCCGCTCGACACCGCCGTGCGCCTGCTGGCCGACATGGCCGACCTGAAGCCGTTCTCACTGGATAACCTGCTCTACGTGACGATGCGCGAGAATGCCGACCGGCTCGAGGAACGGCTGCGGCTGAAGGGAACCGCCGACGCCCCCGACGAGATCGACGGAGGGCCCTACCGCGTCGGCAGCGGACCGGGCGTCCGCCCCAATCGCGGCAACGGCGGGATGTAACATGGGACCAGGACGGATTTCCCGCGGACGCACTTTCTGGTAACGTAGCGGGTTGACGCTGTGCGACGAGCTTAACCTGAGTTCAGGAGTGGCACGAATGCAGTTGCGCATCATTCGCCGGGCCGGCCCCGCCGCCCTGGCCTTCGCCCTGGCCCTGACCGCGGCGCCGGCCGCCCCCGTCCCCTCGCCCCGGGACGACAAGAAGCCCGCCGAGGCGCCCGCCGAAAAGATCCGCAAGGCCCTCGACCAGGAGATCGCCAACCTCGAGATCGAGAACCAGCAGCTCAACCTGGCCATCGAGCAGCTCCACGAGGAAACGAAGATCAATTTCGTCCTCGACCGCACGACCATCGCCCAGATGGGGATCGACGTCGATTCCGCCACGGTCAAGGCGAAGCTGCAGAAGGTCAAGGCCAGGACGGCCCTGCGCAACATCCTCAACCAGTACGGACTGAGCTACGCCATCGTCGGCGAGTCGGTGCTGATCACGACCGAGGAAATGGCCGTCTACCGGCAGCTCAAGCAGCGCGTCAGCATCGATATCGACCGGGTGGAGATGGCCAAGGCGCTGAAGGGGTTGGCTCGCGAGACGGCGACGAACCTGCTGGTGGATACCCGGGCGCAGAAGGACGCGCAAACGGCGGTGACGCTGCAGCTCGACGACGTGCCTCTGGAGACGGCGGTGCGGCTGATCGCCGAGTCGGCCGGGCTGAAGCCGGTGCGGCTGGGCAACGTGGTGCTGGTGACGACCAAGGCGCACGCGACCGAGCTGCGCAACGAACCGGACCTGGTCCCTTCGCCGCGCGTTCCAGGGGCCGACATGCCGGTGCCGCCGGGCGTGGCGGTCCCGGGTGGCGGTGTGGTGCCGCTGCCGGCGCCGGCAGCTCCGGCCGCGCCGAACCCGCCCGAAAAGCCCGCCGACCCGCCGAAGCTGCTGACGCGGTGACGGCAGTTTTCGTTTAGCGGCCGCCCTCGGGGCGGCGCTCGTAGTGACCCGATTTATCGGGTCGTGCTCATCATCGACCGCATAAATGCGGTCACTACGAGCGCGCTGGGAGCGCCGCCCCGAGGGCGGCCGCTAAACGGCTACTGCGCCTGCCGCGCGGAGCGCTTGCGGTCGTTTTCCTTCAGGTAGATCTTCCGCAGCCGGATGGCGTTGGGCGTCACTTCCACCAGTTCGTCGTCCTCGATGTACTCCAGCGCCAGTTCCAGCGTCAGCTGCCGCGGCGGCTTGAGGATGATCGCCTTGTCGGCCCCCGCCGCCCGCACGTTCGTCAGCTTCTTTTCGCGGCAGGCGTTCACCGGCAGGTCGTTGTCACGGCAGTGCTCGGCCACGATCTGCCCCTCGTAAATCTGCTCGCCCCCCGCGATCAGCAGGTGGCCGCGCTCCTGCAGGTTGTCCAGGGCGTAAGGCGTCGCCCGGCCCGTCTCAGTCGAAACCATCACGCCGTTGAGCCGCGCCGGGATGCCGCCGCGCGTCGGCTGGTAGTCGTAGAAGGTGTGGTGCAGGATGGCCTGGCCGTTGGTCGAGTTCATCAGCCGCGTGCGCAGGCCGATCAGGCCGCGGGCCGGGATCGTGAACTCGACGTGCGTCAGCTCGTTGCGCGTCTCCATCTTGACGCACTCGCCGCGGCGGTTGCCCACCAATTCCATGACCGGCCCGATCGCCGTTGACGGCACATCGACCACCAGGTACTCGATCGGCTCGTGCGTCTTGCCGTTGATCTCCTTGGTCAGGACGCGCGGCTTGCCGACCGACAATTCGTAGCCCTCGCGGCGCATGTTCTCCAGCAGGATGCCCAGGTGCAGGATGCCGCGACCGGCGACGTGAAACTCGTCGCGCTTCACCTCGTCCTCGCGCACGCGCAGGGCCACGTTGGACTCCAGCTCCTTCGTCAGCCGCTCGCGGAGCTGACGGCTGGTGACGTACTGCCCCTCCTGCCCCGAGAAGGGCGAATCGTTGATGCGGAAGATCATCTCCAGCGTCGGCTCGTCCACGGTGATCGGCGGCAGGGCGACGGCCTTGTCGAAGTCGGCGATGGTGTCGCCGATGTGGACCTCGTCCAGCCCGACCACGGCGCAGATGTCGCCGGCCGCGACCTCGTTGGCCTCCTGCCTGCCGAGGCGGTCGAAGACGTACAACTGCTGCACCTGATCGTCGATGCGCTGGCCGTCGGCCTTGAGCAGGGCGACGCGCTGCCCCTTCTTGATCTTGCCGGCGACGACGCGGCCGACGCCGATGCGGCCGACATAATCGCTCCACTCCAGGCTGACGACGAGCATCTGCAACGGGGCGTCCCCGTCCACCTCGGGCGGCGGCACCTTGTTCATGATCACGTCGAAGAGCGGCCGCAGGTTGACCGCGGGGATGCTCAGGTCGGTGGTGGCGATGCCGTCGCGGCCGGAGGCGTAGATGGTCGGGAAGTCCAGCGTGGCGTCGTCGGCGTCCAGCTCCACGAACAGGTCGAAGACCGCGTTGAGCACGTCCACCGGACGGGCGTCGGGGCGGTCGATCTTGTTGATGACGACGATCGGTTTCAGGCCGCACTCGAACGCTTTGCGGAGGACGAAGCGCGTCTGCGGCAGCGGCCCCTCGGCGGCGTCCACCAGGAGCAGGGCGCCGTCGGCCATTTTCAGGACGCGCTCGACTTCGCCGCCGAAGTCGGCGTGGCCGGGCGTGTCGATGATGTTGATCTTGGTGCCGGCGACCTTGAGCGCGATGTTTTTGGCGAGGATGGTGATGCCGCGCTCGCGTTCGAGGTCGTTGGAGTCGAGGATGAGGCCGTGCTGCCCGCCCATGAGCTTGTCCAGCTCGCCCTCGCGGAACAGGCCGGACTGGCGCATCATCTGATCGACGAGGGTGGTCTTGCCGTGGTCAACGTGGGCGATGATCGCCACGTTGCGCAGGTCGTTCCGCTTCTTGAGGTTGCCCTTGGACATTGCTACATCCGTTTTCGCGTGTATTCTCGGAGATGGGCCGTCGGCCGTCTCGGGAGAGAGACAGTATTATAGGCGGGCCCCGAGTGCCGGAGTAGAGCAAGTATCCGGCCTGTCCGCCGCAACGGGTGGGCTTACTCGAAATGTGCATCTTTCCCGAAGGATCTCGGGAACAATCGTGCCGTCCCGTCGTTGTTCGTGGTGCCGGCCGGGCGTCCGGTCGTGAGGTCGTTTAGCCGCGACCCGCAGGGGAGCGCGTCGGACGCGATCCATTGGCGCTCGTCCCTGTCGCCCTCTGCCTTGCCCTACGCAGACCGCGTGAGCATTTCTTCCCGATCGCCCGCCGTAGGGCCAAAGGAAGGGATGAAGGTCTCAGGGCGCGAGAGCTTGAACTTGCGAAACTTCAGGGCCACTTCCCAGCCGTTGCTCAGCAGGATGCGGTGCGTGCAGACGGTGGCCCGGCCGTCACCCCGCTCACGGTCCGCCGCCGTCAGCCAGCTCGGCGGTCCCGAGACCAACTCGAACCCCAACTCGTCGTACAACCACAGGACCTGCTCGGTACAGTGTTCCCGCGGAAGCGCGGCGCGATTGAAGGTGGGGGCCTCGATCAGGGTATAGGAGAGGACGAGCAGTTCGCCGGACAACTCCGGCCGGAGCGTGATGGAGAGGGTGTCTTTCAACCGTGTCATGCTGAGGACGTCGGCGTCGTGCAACGGCCACTCCTTCAGCACCTGCCGCAAGGACGTGGGCAGGTGGGGAAGAACGTCGGTCAAGGAGGAGGCATACTTCCGGGCGGCTCGTTCCCAGTCGTGAATAGCGGCTTCGTCGTGAACATCCTGGAGCCGCACGAAGAGCTTGGGGGTGAAGTACTTCATGATCCTCAGAGCGCCTTGTGGTTCGCTGTTTCGTAGAAGGAATGTCCCGCGGGAGGCTTCCTTCGCTGCTGGAAGTGCGGCAACGCCCTCGGACCTGTCGTGGCGAGGTTCGGATAATGGTGCGTCCAGGGGCCGGCGGCCGACTCGATGTCGGCCGCCAGCAGCCGGTTGGCGACGGCCTCCTCGCCGCAGATTACGATGTCCAACCCCGCCTGGCGCCGCGCTTCCGCCCGAGCCTGCGTGAGCAGCGCGCCTTTAACCACGCCGCCCGAGCCGTCAGTCGCCCGCGTCGCCTCGCGGATCTCCGGTGGAGCGGATGCCGGCGCGGTGGGTCCGGTACGCGCTGCCGTCATGAGCGTATTGTACCTCAACCTGCTCCGAATGACGCATACTGTGTAAACGACTCAGCGCGCGTAACGCACGGTAATGAACTCGTGCGGCGCGTCGATGTCCCGCCTGACCACCTCCTGCTTCACCTCTACCGGCGGGCCGAACCCGGTTTCGGAACCGCCCTTCGTCCCGGGCGGATGGCTCCGGGCGATGCCGACCGTGATCGTACCGACCTTGCCCTGGCTCTGCGTCGGGAACTTCGACGCCGCCCCCTTGCCGTACTCGGTCACCAGGAATGACAGCACGTTGTCCTTGCGCTTCTTGCTTGCGGTCTTGTGCCAGCCGTAGATGATGACGTCCTTGCGCGGAGCGACAATCCAGTGGCTGAAGCGCGGCGTGCCCTCCTCCTTCCGGTCCTCGCTGAAGGTGAACTGATCGATGCCGTCGATGCTCAGCGAGACGGCGATCTCGTGGTCCGAGTTGTTGACGACGCGCACTTCGTACAGCTCCCCCTTGTCGATGGGGACGAAGGCCAGTCCGTTCTCCAGCGTCGCTTTCCGCGGGACGGCGGCTCCCGCCCCGTTCAGCGGCTTCGTGCTGATTTCGACGGCATAGGGGCTGTCCTTCCGGGTCGAGACGAATGTGCCGTCGATGTGGGCCTCGACCGCTGGCGGCTTGCCCGGCCCAGGGGGCAGCCTCTTCTGGAGGTCCTTGTTGCGCCCATCGGACGGCGGCCCGTCGTACTCGTTATCGGGCTTGAACGGCACCGTCGCCCCGGTGATCTTGGCGATGTCGCCGACGCTGCGGATGAAGCCGACGAACTCCTTGAACTCGGCGACGTCCTCCGCGGTGCCGATGTCGGTCAGGCGGGCCTTGACCTTGATGACCTTCAGCTCGGCGTTGTTCGGGTCGGCCACGAAGAAGAACTCGCCCTTCAGCTCAAAGGGCGCCGCCGGGTTGGCGAAGGTGCCGAGGGCGAGGGCCAACTCGGCCATGAAGGCGCCGCCGGCGTTGCCCTGGTCGATGCCGGACGGCGTGAAGTAGCCGACGCGGATGCGGGTCTGCTTGTTCTTCTCGGCCACCTTGCGGGCGCTCTGGGCCAACGCACCGGCCAACTCGCGCAGACCTTCCTTCTTGTCGCCCTCCGCCGCCCGCGCCGGGCCGCAGAGGGCCACCGCGAGTAGAGACCCCGCCACCAGACTGCAAACCCACTTCATGATATCCTCCATTCGGTCGTTTTCGTGTCGATTCAGTACGGTGTGGGGCAGGCCGCCGGCCCGCCAGGAAGAGGCAGGCCGGCGGCCTGCCCCACGAAGTCGGTCATTTGGTCAAGGGGGTGAACCGCAGCGCCTGAGCCACGTCCTGCATCAACGAGTTGCCGTCCACGGCCTCCCACTCGAAGCGACCGACCACGCCGCCGGGCCGAGTCAGTGCCTCCAGACCCAACTCCTTCAGCCGCCGCTCGCCGACCTTCTTCAGCAGGTCGTCCGGGTTGGCCACGAACAATTCCGTCGCCACCGCCTTCAGGTCCAGGTAGCCGCGCCGGTAGCCGATCACGACCTCGGCAACCGGCTCCTTGAACCGCGTGATCTCGGCGTCCTTGACGCCGCGCGCTGCCGCTCCGCGCTCCGTTTCAGCAACGTCCCCGCCACCCGCCTCATCTACTACGGCTTGCGGCCCTGTTTCCGCCTGGACTGATTTACACTATTCTTTTTATCCTTTTACACTTTTCTTTCGAGCGAAGCGAGGAGCCGCCCAATTTTAGAGATATTAAATATTGTATAAGTATATAATTGTCGGCGGTTTCGGCTTGCGGGCCCGCGAGCGGGGCCCGACAATACGAGCATGAGGCCGCCCCTTCCCCCCCAACGCCGACGACGAGACGCTGGCCAAGGCCGCCGGCCGCGGGGATCGCGCCGCCTTCGAGCAACTTGTCGTCCGCCATTCGCCGCGGCTGCTGCGCTATCTCGTCGCTCGTGGCCTGTCGCCCGACGCGGCGGAGGACGTCGCCCAGGACACCTGGATCAAGGTGCTGAAGGGTCTGCCCGGCCGCCAGAGCGGTCCCTTCGTCGCCTGGCTGTTGCGGATCGCGCGCAACGCCGGCGAGGACCACCGCAAGAGCCCCAAGAACCGTCGCCCAACCGCCCCCGTCCAGGTGCTGTCGCTGCTGTCGGCCGCCATCCCCGGCCCCGACCAGTTGGCCGCCGATTCGGACACCGCACGGAAACTGCGCGAGTGCCTCGCCCAGCTCTCCTCGGAATGCCGGGCCGTCCTCGTGGGATTTATCGGAGGCGAGTCCTACGAAGACCTGGCCGGGCGGTTGGGGATCCCGGTCGGGACGGTGAGGTCGCGCCTGAGCCGGGCGCGCGACCAGCGGCGCGAATGCCTGGGAGACGATGCCTCATGACCGCCGTCATCCTCAGCATCCCCGACGACCCCGACGCCATCCCTGGGTGGCTGGAGCGGCAGTTGCTTGGGCCCGACCTGGAGCGACTCGTCCGGGAGCTGAGCGTCCTCCATCCCGCGCCGGCCGACCCGCCCACGTTGCCGGAAGCCATCGGCGGCTATCGGGAGGAGATCCTGCATTCCGGCCTCGCCGCCGTCCCGCGACCCGTCCTGTCCCTGTTGCTCCGCACCCCTGCCCTGCTGCCCGAATTGCAAGAGCTGGTCTTCACCCAGGGCGGCTCCTACTGGGATGAAGTGAGCGCCGACCCCGACCTGACCGCCCGCGCCGACCGGGTTGTGCGCCGCGTCCGCCGAGTCCTGGAGGCGAATCCCGGTGCCCCGCCAGCGCGGCGGCGGGGCCGTTGGCTGATCGGTCACGCGGTCACGGCGCTGGCGGCCGCGGCAGCGGTCCTGGCCGCCCTGTACCTGGGCGGATGGCGGCCGCAACCTCCTCCTCCACCTCCGAAGACCACGTCCGGCCCTGGCTGGGGTTTCACGAAGATCGAACAGTTACCGCGCGACGGCGGAGACACTGCGGTGCTGCGACGGCTGGCGGACCTGGCCGCGGAGTGGTCGAATCAGCGCCCGGACGACGTAGCCGGGTTGGACCGCCGGTTGATCGAATTCCGGGCAGGCTGTTCGGCGCTGCTGCTGGCCGACGACCTGCCCCTCTCGCCGGAGAACCGCAAGTGGCTGCGGCTGCGCTGCGAGGACTGGGCGGCCGCAATCGACGGCCATCTGCGGACGCTCGAAGAAACCCGCGATGCGGTCGCGGTCCGCGCAGCGGCCGACAGCACGGTGCGGCAGATCGTCGCCGAGCTGCGCGCCCGCGCCGCGTCGTGACTGCCGCAACTCCATCTTGCCCCGTCTTCCCCAATGAGGTAACTCTCGGCTCGTTTAGCCGCGACCCGCAGGGGAGCGCGTTGGCAACGCGCTCCCCTGCTAGTCGCGGTTTACCGAGGAACTTGCGGGTGCCGGGAGGAAGCGACAATGCATGGACGTGGTCTCAAGGGGGCGGCGATCCTTCTGGTGGCGGGGGCGCTGGGTTGCGGCGACGCGCGGACGCAACCTCCCGCAGAGCCCGCTCCGTCGCCCGAGGCCGGCAGTCTCTTCGACCCGGCAAACGCCGGCGCCGTCGAGGGGCGCGTCCTCTGGGCCGGCGAGGTGCCGTCGGTGCCGCCACTCATCGAGCGGCCGAACATCGCAGGGCCGGTGTTCGACAAGGAGAGCGTCGCCTGGCCCAACCCGAACGCCCCCGTCATCGACGCGACGACGCGCGCGGTTCAGGGGGCGGTCGTCTTCCTGCGCGGCGTCGATCCGCGCCGCGCCCGGCCGTGGGACCTGCCGGCGGTGCGCGTCGTCCAGCAGGGGAAGCAGTTCCACGTCCGGCAAGGGGACTGTGACGGCGCGGTGGGGTTCGTCCGCCGGGGGGACGGCGTCGAGATGGTGTCGGCCGACCCGGTCTTCTACTCCCTGCACGCGGGCGGGGCGGCGTTCTTCACCCTGGCGTTTCCCGACCCCGATCGGCCACGAACGCGCCGCCTGGCCAACCGCGGCCTCGTGGAGCTGACCAGCGCCGCCGGCCACTTCTGGATGCGCGGCTATCTCTTCGTCGATGACCACCCCTACTACGTCCGCAGCGATGCCGAGGGGCGCTTCCGGCTGACGAACGTGCCGCCGGGCCACTACGAGGTCGTCTGCTGGCGGCCGGACTGGCGCGAGGAGCGGCACGAGCGCGACCCGGAATCGAGCCTGGTGACGCGGCTGTTCTTCCGCCCCCCGCTGGAGTCGGCGCGCCCGATCCAGGTTCTGCCGAAGGGGACGGCGGCGGTGGAACTCACGATGCCGTAGGGATGCCCCAGCGCACCGGCAGCGCCCGCAGCGCCAGCCAGATCTTGTGCCAGCGGCTGAGGCGCACGCGGCCGCTGAAGACGTCGTAGTCGCGCTTCTCGATCGCCTCCAACAGGCCGCGGTAGGTGCGCGCCATGACGAGGAAGACGGCGCGCCCCGCCGGTCGCAGCAGGCCGGTCAGCGGCCGCGCCGCCTCGTAGTAGGAACGGGCCCGCTCCACCTCGAAGCGCATCAGCCGGCGGAAGCACTCGTCGCGCTCGCCGCGGCACAGCCGCTCCTCGGTGTAGCCGAAGCGCTGCAAGTCCTCGCGCGGCAGGTAGACGCGACCGCGCCCAGCGTCCTCGGCCAGGTCGCGGAGGATGTTCGTCAGCTGGAAGGCGATGCCGGCGGCCTCGGCGTGAGCCTTGGCCTCGGGGCGCTCGAAGCCCCAGATGTGGATGCACGCCAGCCCGACGGCCGACGCCACCCGATAACAGTAGGAGTAAAGGTCGGCGAAGGTGTCGTAGCGCACCGGCTCCAGGTCCATGCAGACGCCGTCGAGGACGTCCACCAGGTACTGGCGCGGGATGCCGTAAGTGGTTACGGTGTGGGAAAAGGCGGGGTGCAGGCGGTGGCTACAAGTGCCGGTAAGGGCCAGGTCGAGCTGCCGCCGCCAGTCGTCGAGGAGGGCGCGCTTGGCGGGGACGGGCTCCGGGCCGTCGCTGAGGTCGTCGGCAACGCGCATGAAGGCGTAGAGGGCACACATGGCCCGGCGCTGCGGCCGGGGAAGGAGGCGGAAGGCGTGGTAGAAGTTGCCCGCCTCGCGCCGGGCCAGGCGTTCGCAGTAGGCATAGGAGTCGGCGAGGGTCGTTGTCACGGGTGTGAGGGCCTCTCCGGCGGCGGTTTCAGCGGCATCATCCGTGGCATCGTCGGCCTCTCCGTTCCGCGAAGGACTACGTTTCGCGACAGATGATACCGAGAAGCGTTTGTCCGGGGGAAGTGAGAACTGTGCCCGCGGCGGTGAAGGAGCGCAGCTCTCGTACATTTGCCTCAGACCCAGCCGGAGAATACGGAAGCAGGTGCCGCATAGCCGGCCGTTTTTCCTTGACACTCGCCCTCCCGCGCGGGTAACGTCATCCGTGGCTGCGATCCGTTGCCTCCCGCTCAGGAGGGCCCGGCCATGGCACCCGACCCGGCCGCCCCGCAAGAAACCGCGGCACCACCGCAGAAGCCCAAATTGCTCGACCGGCTGCGTGCCGCCTGCCGCGTGCGCCACTGCAGCCTGCGCACCGAGGAGGCGTACGCCGCCTGGGTCGTCCGCTTCATTCGCTTCCATCGCCTCCGCCACCCGCTGGAAATGGAGGCGCAGGAGATCAACGCCTTCCTGACGCACCTGGCCGTTGAGGGACACGTCAGCGCCTCGACGCAGAACCAGGCTTTCAGCGCGATCCTGTTCCTGTATCGGAAGGTGCTGGAGGTCGATCCCGGGCGGATCGAAGGCGTGATCCGGGCGAAGCGGCCCAAACGCCTCCCGGTGGTGCTGTCGCGGGAGGAGTTGCGGCGTCCCCTGAGCCAAATGGAGGGTACCTGCCGGCTGATCGCGCTCTTACTGTACGGCGCGGGGCTGCGGCTGATCGAGTGCCTGCGGCTGCGCGTTCAGGACCTGGTCTGGCAGCGGGGCGAGGTCCTGGTGCGTCACGGCAAGGGGGGCAAGGACCGACGAACGATGCTGCCGGCGGCGGCGCGCGCGGCGCTGGCGGTGCACCTGGAGCGCGTCCGGGAGCTGCACCGTCGGGACCCGGCTCGTGGCCTGGGTCGGGTGGAACTGCCGTTCGCCACGGAGCGAAAGGACACGTCGGCTGCGACGGATTGGCGTTGGCAGTAGGTCTTCCCGTCGGCGATGCTCGGCACGGACCCGCGCTCGGGGGAGAGGCGTCGTCATCACGCCCACCCGGGTCCGGTGACGCGGGCCATCGGCGAGGCGGGGGAGCGGGCCAGGCTCGGCAAGCGGGCGACGGCCCACTCGCTGCGGCACTCGTTCGCCACGCACCTGATCGAAGACGGCTACGACATCCGGACCGTGCAGGAGCTGCTCGGGCACGCGGATGTGAGCACAACGATGATTGACACCCACGTACTGAACAAGGGCGGCAAGGGCGTCCGCAGTCCGCTGGATGGGCTCGGATGAGCGACGTGTTGGCTGGGGACGTGCCGAGGACCGGGTGCGCTCGCTGCGCACGCTGGCACCGGAAGGCTTCAGGGAAGAAGAGGAAGGCAACTGCTTGCAAGGCAAGGAGTTGTGCCCCAGATGGGAAGAAGGGCCTCCCGGGATAGGTTGCGCCGGGCGCGCGATTTCCAGGTGATAGGTTGCGCTGGCGCGCGATCCGCCGGGATAGACTGCGCAATCTATTAACTGGTTCGGCCTTGGCGGATCGTTGATGTCGCCAAAAGCGCGCGGCGTTCCGTCTCGCGGTTGACCGCCTTGCTTGCGGCAGCCGATTCCGAGAGGTGACGCGTTGCCCCCTGAAGGCGCGTAGCTCACCCTGACGGGACGGCGGCGTGGCCTGTCGTACCATCGGCCCCGCCGTCGGCACAAGGGGATGTCGCTCCCCCCCCTTCCAAGTGGGCGACTGGACCCGGGCGGTCAATCCCTCCGCGCCAGGCCCACCAGGAACGACGAGGTCCAGTCTGCCGGTCCCAGGGGGCCAAGCCGAACCAGCGGATGCAGCTGACAGGCCGCGCCTCCTGCCACCGCGAGGGATTCTGCCCGCGCAGCGCGGCCTGCAGCTGATCCTCGTCGTTCGCGGCATGGTCGGAGGTATGTTTTCATGAGACGTCTTTTCCCAACGCTCGTCTGTCTTGTGGCCGCGGCCCCGATCCATTCTGCCTACGGCCAAGAGAAAGAGCCCGCTTTGACCGAGTACCAGAAGGCACTGCGGGGGCTGGAGAATCACGAGATTCGCGCCGGTCTCCCTTCCGAGAAGTTGTTCGGCATGTGCATGCCCAGCTGGAGACGGACGGTAGGTCGGTTCGCTGAGTACACCTACGAAATGATCCCAGGTTATCATGGATTGACGATCATCACTCAGGATGGCCGCCTGAAGCGTGCCATCGAGTGGAGCTGTACGTATAGCCAAAAGCATTTTGACGAACTGACCTCTGAAGACTGGAAGCAGTACTGGAAAAGTTGCGGGGAGAACGCAGGTGTTCCTGATGAGCGGATCACCGCACATTGGGGCTGGGAGCGGCCTCGAATGCGCGACTGGATGCGTGATGCGACCAAGCCAGCTGCTGCCTCGGACAGATGAACTAGAGGGTGAAAAGGGGACAGCGTGAATTAATCGCCTGAAGAAATCTACGCTGTCCCCTTTTCCTTTCCCGTTTTCTCCGGACGGCAAGCTGGTCGCGCTGGCCGAGGAGTCCGATACCATCCGCGTCTACGAGGCCGCGACCTGGAAACGCCTTCACGAGTGGCAGGGAACCTTCGTCTGGAATAAACCTGCGGAAGAGAGTTTCTTCGCCGCCCGCCACGGGGCCGGCGGGCCGGTTGCCTTCAGCCCGGACGGCAAGGAGTTGGCCGCTGCCGACGTGGGGGTGCTGCGCCGCTGGTCGCTGTCCACCGGCGAGGAGATCCCCCTGCCCGAAGGAATCGACAGCCCCTACGCCTCACTGGCGGTGTCTCCAGACGGGCGAACACTGGCGGTGGGCAGCGTTGACAACGTCGCCCTCTGGGAGGCCACCTCTGGAAAGCTGCTTCGACGCCTGGCGCGGCCTCCCCTGCTCGGTGGTAAGGCAGATTCCGACGAAGTCGAGGGGCTGATCGCGTCGGACATATCCTTCTCGCCCGACGGCCGGCAGATGGTCGCCGGCTGGGCGAACGGCACCGTCTCCCTCTGGGACGCCAGCACCGGCAAGGCGCAGTGGCGCGGGCGCGGGCACGAGGGGATGTGCTGCGTCGGCTTCTCGTCGGACGGGTCGGCGATCCTCTCCGGCGGCTACGGGGACGGCCGGGTCATCTGGTGGGAGTGGACGACGGGGAAGGAGCTGCGCCGTCTCGAGCCATTCCGGAAGGCGGGGGACGAAGAGTTGAGCGGGGCAGTCGCCATGCTGTCTCCCGACGGTCGCGTGGCCTTCTTTGGAGATGAGATCCAGTTGGCGGTCTGGGAACTGGCCACGGGCAAACCGCGACTCACACTAAGGACCGCCGTTGGCAAGGTGTGCGTCGCACCAGGCGGGCGTGTCGCTGCGGTCGCCAGCGGGACCGAATTCGCGCTGGTGGACCTGACCACGGGTGAGGAGCTGCGCCACTACCACGCGCCGTCGGAGGTGGTCGATGTGGCCTTCACACCGGATGGGGCGCGGTTGGCTGGTGCCGGCGAGGACGGCCGTGTCTATCTCTGGGACACCGCGACGGGGACACCCCTCGGGCGGCTCGGCCGTCCGGGCTGTCGTGCCCTCGCCGTGGCCTTTCTGCCGGACGGCCGCCGCGTCGCCTGCTCGCGCGCCGATTGCAGCGTCCTGGTCTGGGACGCGAATGTCGCTCCGTCCCGCCCGAAAGTGCCGGACGACGACCAGCTGGGAAAGTTGTGGGAAGGGCTGGCCTCCGACGACGGGGCTCGGGCCGGGGAGGCGCTGGCCCAGTTGAGCGCGAGCCCCCGCGCGGCCGACTTCCTGAAGGGCAAGCTTCGCCCGGTCGCGAAAGGCGAGCCATCACCGCCGCAGCAGGAGCTGCGCACGCTGCGGTCAATCGAGGTCCTCGAAGGGGGCGGCGCCCCGGGCCGGGCCGTTCTCGAATCGCTGGCGACGGGTGACGCGGGGTCGCCCGTGACCCGAGAGGCTCGGGCCGCCCTGCGCCGGCTCGAACCCGCCCCACGGCTAGCCCGGTCGCGCAAGCGTGCCGTCGATGACCTCGGCGAGCCGCTGCCGCCAGGGGCGCTGGCCCGACTTGGCTCGCAGCGTTTCCAGCATGGCCAACCTGTCGAGACGTGCCGGTTCCTCCCGGACGGCAAGACGCTGCTCTCGGTCGGTCGGGCATCGAATCGCGAGTACGTCGGGCCGATCCTGCTCTGGGACGCGCAGGGCAAGTTGGCGAGCCGCTGTGACGTGCAACTGAGGACGTTCTCGCGCGCCACTTCTGCCAGAGATGGCAATCCGAGCATCACGCCGCTCCGCTGGAGCGTGTCCCCGGACGGGCGATTCCTGCTGACGGCGGGCCAGGATGGCTGGGCTTTCGAGGAGGCGAAAAACCTTCGCCTCCGCGAGGTGGCCACCGGCAAGGTGGTTTGGTCGGTCGAGGACGAGAATGCGAAGTTCACCACCGTACAGTTCGCCCCCGACGGCAAGGCGCTGGCCGCGGTGTGCGAGCAATCGCGCACAATCCGCATCCACGAGACGGCGACCGGGACCGAGTCGCGCAAGCTGGCGCCGCCGGCGGACCCCGACTTCGTGCCGGCACTCATCACCTTCGCGCCCGACGGCAAGGCACTGGCCGCGCTGGGCGCCCGCGACAAGCACGCCGCGGTCTGCCTCTACGACTCCCTCGGCGTTCGCCCGCCGCTGCTGCTTCCGGAGATGAGCCTGTCGTTCGGCCCCGTCGCCTTCGCGCCCGATGGTCAGACGCTGGCCGTGGTGAGCGTCCCCAGCAAGGGCAAGCCGCACCTGCGGCTGTGGGACACGATCACCGGCAAGCCGGGACGCGACCTGGGCGAGCACGAGCAATCCACCGAGGGCCTCGTCTTTTCCTCGGACGGCCGCTTCCTCGCCTCGCAGGTGAAGGACCGGGTGCGGCTGTGGGACGCACGCTCCGGAAAGCAATTGCCGGCCGTGGAATGTGCCGGCGTCCGGTCGGTCGTCTTCTCCCCGGACGGCGGGTTGCTCGCCGTCGGCAACGATCGCGCCATTGGGCTGTACGAACCGGCGTCCGCCAAGCGGTCGCGCGAACTGTGTTACGGAGATCGCGACTCTTCCACCGGGGCGGAGGGAGAACAGGGCTTCTACGCGGCGCTGCACGGCGTGGGCCGGGACATCGCCTTCTCGCCCGACGGCAAGGTCTTGGCGGCGGTCCAGGAGGGGACCATTCGCCGCTGGGCCGTCGCCACCGGGGAAGAGATCGACCCGCCTGCCAACTGCTCGCCGGTCGATGCCCTCGCCCTCTCCGAGGACGGCCGGCGAGTCGCCGCATCGACTCTGACTCACGCCCTCTGGTGGAACGCCACGGGCAAGCCGCTCCATCGGTTGACCCTCGACGCGGCCGACGGCAAGGGGGCTCCCTTCTTCGACTGCGTGGCCCTGTCTCCGGACGGCCGGAGCTTCGCCGCGGGTCTGTCCACCGGGGAGGTGGCAGTGTGGGGAGCGGACGGCAAGCGAGCCTGGCAGCAGCCCAGCCACGAGGGGTTCGTGGGCACGCTCGCCTTCGCCGAGGATGGCCGGGTGGTCGTCTCGGCGGGGGCCGACTTGCGGGTCGTGTGGCGGCAGGCGGCGGAGGGACGGGAAGTGCGAAAGGTGAGCATCGACCAGGGCGACGTTCCCACTCAGGACGAGAGGGTCACGTTCTACAACAGGCAGCTGGCCTTGGCGGGCGGCCGGCTGCTGACCGTCGGGGAAGGCGAGGTGCGCCTGTGGGAGCTGGCGAGCGGTCAACTGCGGCGCCGGCTGGCGGTCGAGGGAGACATTCCAATCAAGTTTCTCCGTCCCCGTTGTCTGTCCGTGGTTCTCTCCGGGGACGGCCGGCTGGTTGCGGTGCCGTTCGAGAATTATGTCGAGTTGCTGGATGCGATGAGCGGTCGGACTCTGCGCTGTGCCGCGGGGCTGTCGCGCATCACAGACGTGGCGCTGTCGCCGAACGGGCGCCTGCTGGCCGCCTCGGGAGTGGAAGGGGCGCGGCTGTGGGAGACGGCGACCGGCACCCTGCTCGCTCGCTTGGAGGCGCATCGCGGCCCGGTGCAGGCGGTGGCCTTCTCAGGGGACGGCCTGACCCTGGCCACCGGCGGTAACGACGCGACGGTCGTCCTCTGGGACGTGGAACGGCTGGCGAACCGCGCGTCGGAGGCGGAGCCGGCCGCCGCGGAGCTGGACGGGTTGTGGCGCGACCTGGCGGCCGAGGACGCCGTCAGGGCACACGGCGCGGCACGGCAGCTCGGACGTCATCCTGCGAAGGCCACGGCGCTCCTGCGCGAGCGGTTGAAGCCGGTGGCGGTGCCGGAGGAGGCGCGCTTGTCCCGGCTGCTCGCCCGGCTGGAGGGCGACTCGTTCGCCGACCGGCAGCGCGCCGCCGACGAGCTGACGACACTCGGCGACCTGGCCGAGCCGGCGCTGCGAAAGGCGCTGGCAGGTAGGCCGTCGGCAGAACTGCGGCGACAGGCGGAGTCGCTACTGGCCAAGCTGGGCGGGCCGGTCACACGACCGGAGGCGACCCGGGCGCTACGGGGTGTGGAGTTGCTGGAACAGATCGGCACGCCGGAGGCCCGCGCCACCCTGGAAGATCTGGCGAACGGTGCCCCGGGCGCGCGGCTCACGCGCGAGGCGAAGGCGGCGCTGGACCGGTTATCGAGCCGCCGGCGGCGCGGGGGTGAAACGGTGAACGCGCCTAGAGCACGTTGAGCGGCCATCGAAGAATAACGGCGGAGGGCTCCTCGTAGCCGCATTCGCCAGAATGCGGGTCGAAGCCAGCGGCTGGCCCGCATTCTGGCGAAAGATTCTCACTTGGGTGAGTGTTTTTGTGACGGGGCAAATAAAAAGACCTCTTGGTGTTACGACCACGATCTTCAGGCAGCTGCCGCGCTACGGCCGCCGCCCCCACCAAGAGGTCTTTGCTA